>JBBSOR010000047.1:0-29192 GCA_038259535.1 Propionibacteriales bacterium
ACGCCGGGCAGGGTTCTCGATCGAGATGACCGCCCACGCCTACGCCCTGATCGACTCCTACATCTACGGCTTCGCCCTCCAAGAAGCCCATCTGCCGGCAACCGGCGGCGCGGACATGTCCGAACTCGCCGAAGCGATGACAGGTCAGTTCCCCCCCGGCGAGTATCCCTACCTGGTGGAGCTCACCACCGAACACGTCCTCAGGCCGGGCTACGACTTCAGCAATGAGTTCGAGTTCGGTCTCACCCTCATACTCGACGGGCTGGAGAGCCCGACCGCGCCGGACGATGGACGATGAGTCTGCCGCTTGTGGCTTTCCTCGGCCGCGCCGGCGCGTCACCCTTTGGGGTCCTTCGTGGTGGAAGCGGGCGACAGGGCTCCTGGGCGCTGGCATCATGACCCCATCGGGGACGGGCACCAGGGTGTGTCCAGATGCTCCGTGGTGAAGGAGCCCAGGAAACCGTGCCAGATGCGAACGAGTCCCCGCGCGCACGTCGTGGTCAGGCCGACGCAGTGGACGGTTCCGGCCTCCAGGGGCACTCGTTCGATCACTACACGCGTCTCGTGCAGCGCATGCTCGGGGTGCCGATCTCGCTGGTCGAGGCGGAGCGCCAGGTCGTCGACGCGCCGGGCGAACCGCGGCTGGCGGAGAACACGACGATCGGGGACCTGGACGTCGTCTCCTGTGCGGGGTGGCCGCTGGTCGACGGTGCTGGGCGCGTGATCGGTTCGCTGTACGCCATCGACCACGAGCCCCGGAACTGGACCACCGGCGAGCTGGAGATCCTCGAGGACCTGGCGCAGGCGTGCTCGGCCGAGCTTCGACAGGCCAGGGAGAGCGAGCACCTGATGCGCGCCATCTTCGACTCCGTCGATGTCGCGATGGCGTTCTACGACTCCCACGAGCGGTTGGTGATGGCGAACCCGCTCGCCGAGAGGGCAGCGCAGCACGCGGGATTCCGCTTGGACGAGCCCCCGTACGCGGGCGAGCACGTGCGCCGCTCGGACAACCGGACACCGGTGCCGTTCGAGGAGCAGGTCATCCCACGTGCATTGCGTCAGGACCTGCGCGACCACGAGATGGAGTGGGTCGGACCACCGGGAAACGACCTCGGCATCGTGGCGTCGGCCCAGCAGGTTCGACACTCCGACGGCAGCCCGTGGGGGACCCTCATCACCGCACACGACGTCACTGACGTGTCCCGGTCACTGCAGGTCAGGGAGGAGTTCATCGCCACCGTCTCGCACGAGCTGCGGACGCCGCTCACCGCGATCCTCGGCTACACCGAGCTCCTCGCCGAGGAGCTCGACCCCGAGCAGCGCTTCGCGGGGGAGGCACTCGCCAAGATCAGGCGCGGAGCGGTGCGGCTCCAGCATCGGATCGGCGACCTGCTCGACACCGCGGAGCGTCGTCAGCAGCTGGACCTGCGCTCCACCGATGTTGCGACGCTGGTCCTCAGGGTCGCGGACACCTTCGGCGAGCCGGCCAGGACGACCGAGCGGACGCTGGGAGTCGAGGTCGAGCAGCAGCCACTGTGGGCCGTCATCGACGCCCATCGGGTCGAGCAGGCGCTGGAGAACCTGGTCTCCAACGCCCTGAAGTACACCCGGCCCGGCGGGCACGTGCAGCTCAGCGTCGGCGGGGATGAGACCAGCGTCCGTGTCGAGGTGGCCGACGACGGCGTGGGCATGACCACCAGCGAGGCCGCACAGGCCTTCGACAGCTTCTGGCGAGCAGACAGCGCGCGCCGCGGCTCCGTCCAGGGCATCGGGATCGGGCTCACGCTGGTTCGCGAGATCGTGAGCGCGCACCACGGAACCGTCAGCATCGACACCCGCCCCGACCACGGCACTCGCGTGAGCGCCAGTCTTCCGCGCACCACCGCCCCCCGGGGTCCGGAGTGAACCTCTCGACGACTCGGCCCCTCCGCCGGCGAGGCTTCACGTCGCCCCCGGTGCACCCGCATGCCCGACGCCGGAGGACGCCGTGCTCACACTGACCTACTTCAGCTCCGCGACCGTTGCCTTCACCCCCGATGACCTCCTCGAGCTCCTGACGCGGAGCCGCGCCCGCAACCGGGCCGACGGCATCACCGGGATGCTGCTCTACCACCAGGGCCACTTCGTCCAGGTGCTCGAGGGCGCAGAGCCCACCGTGCGCGCCACCTACGACAGGATCTCCGCAGACCAACGACACGGAAGCATCGAGCTCGAGCTGGAGGACACCGTGGCCGAGCGCACCTTTGGCGGGTGGTCGATGGGCTTCCGCAACCTCGCCGCTGCCAGCACCGAAGAGATCGACGGCTTCACCACGTTCTTCAACGACATGCAGGCCGGCCGGGACGTGCCCGGGCGGACCCCAGCGCACATGATGCTCCGCGCCTTCAGCAGACCGCGCGACTACCGCACCGCCTGGTAGCCGAGGACTGCGTGACCAGGACGGCCCGACGGCACGGGACCTTCGGCCCTGACCTCCCTCCTCGTGCCGGCGTTGACTGGAGGGACCAGTCAGGAGGCACCCATGAGGATCCAGATCAACACCGACACCCACGTCGAGGCCGGCCAGGCCTTCAACGATCGCGTGGAGGCGGAGCTTTCCGCGGCGCTCGAGAGGTTTGCCCACAGGCTGACCCGGGTCGAGGTCCACCTGCGGGGCGAGAGCGCGGGTCGCAGGACCGGCGACGACGTCCGCTGCCTGATCGAGGCCCGTCCCGCGAGGATGGAGCCCGTCACGGTCACCGACCACGCAGCCACGGTCGACGAGGCGATCCGCGGTGCCACCGACAAGCTCGAGACAGTCCTGACCAGCACCTTCGAACGCCTGGAGGGGCAGGAGAACCGCGAGACGATCCGGGGCCGCTGAGCCGAGCCAGGGCGAGGACCCCGATCACCGGCCCGGAGACCAGCAGCACGATGTCGGCCAGCGCCAGCAGGAGCGAGAACCCGAGGACGTCGCCGGGGGTGGCTGCATACCCCTGCTCGAGTCCCACGATGATGTGCAGGTTCGCGATGATGATCGCCGCGACGAGCAGCCCACCCGTCGCCGCGAGCGCGTACGCGATCGAGGTCGCGAGCCGGTGGCGTGCGGTGGGCATAGGGCTCCTCGATCGGGCGGCCGACGCACGGGTAGCAGCCACACACTGCGACACTGCGACACCGCGGAACCCGGATAGTGTCTCGCATGGCCATCTCCCGACCAGGTTCGAGCCCGCGAGGGATCGCCTCCTGGGCGACCTATCGCACCAGCATCGGTGACCGTTCGGGGCTGTTCGCGGCTCTCCGGGAGCAGTGGGGGCCGACGAACGCGCTCTACCTCGGCAGCTACCTCGACCTCTCGCCCTCGACAGCGATCCCTTCGGTCACCTACGTCGACACCGATCGCCGGGTGGCACGCCACTTCGCCGACCCTGCACTCGTCGCGGCCGACCTGCAGGGGCGCACGCTGCCCGGGGCAGGGGTCGACGTGGCGTTCCTCGCCGGCGACTACACCAGGTCGCTGCCGCTTCCCGACGCGAGCTTCGACCTGCTCATCTCGCTCTACGCGGGTCCGCTCTGGGAGCACTGTCGCCGCTACCTGTCCCAGGACGGACTGTTCCTGGCCAACGCCAGCCACGGGGACGCCAGTCTCGCGGCCCTCGATCCGACCCTGCGGCTCGTGGCCGCCGTGCAGCATCGGGGCGACACCTACCACCTCGACCTGGGGGACCTCGACACCTACCTCGTCCCGACGAGACCAGCCTCGGCCGACCCGGAGGCGATCCGCCGGCGAGGCCGAGGCGTGGCCTACACCCGCACCGCCTTCGCCTACGTGTTCCGAGCCACCGCGCATCGAGGGTAGGGCGCGGTGCATACTCGTGACCGTGATCGTGATCGTGGACGTGGACGTCGAGGTACGGGTGACGGGGTGACGTCGTGAGCGAGGTGCAGGGGCGTCCGGCGGTGCTGGTCTTCGACGTGAACGAGACCCTGTCGGACATGGCACCGCTGTCGGTCCGGTTCCAGGACGTCGGCGCACAGGCGCACGTGGCACCGCTGTGGTTCGCCGAGCTGCTGCGCGACGGCTTCGCCCTGACGGCATCCGGGGACATCGAGTCGTTCGCCACGCTGGGCGCCGAGGCGCTGAGGGTCCGCCTGGGCGGGCAATCGCTCGACCGACCCCTCGACGAGGCTGTCGACCACGTGATGCAGGGCTTCACCCAGCTCGAGGTGCACCCCGACGTCGTGGAAGGCATCCGGTCACTGAGCGAGCTGGGAATCCGGCTGGTCACGCTGAGCAACGGCTCCGCCGGGGTCGCCGACACCCTGCTGCAGCGGGCGGGTGTGCGCGATCAGTTCGAGCGCCTGCTGACCGTCGAGGACGCGGGCATCTGGAAACCGGCCCCGCGCGCCTACGCCTACGCCCTGGAGGTGTGCGGGGTGGAGCCCACGGACGCCATGCTCGTCGCCGTGCACCCCTGGGACATCGACGGTGCTCACCGGGCGGGCCTGTCCACCGCGTGGGTCGACCGGGCGGACGGTCGCTACCCGTCGTACTTCGCGGCGCCGGACCTGACGGTCGCGTCGTTGACGCAACTCGCGAACGCGCTCGGGTGACGCCGCTGCCCGGAGCGTGACCTCAGCGAGCCGCCACCAGGGCGGTGTCGGGCTGGAATGCGGCCCACGCGAACCAGAAGGTGTCGAGGTGCTCCACCGCCGTGAGCCGTTCGCCGGACAGCGGCCCGCTCACGGCACGTCCGAAGAGGTTCCACGTCGACCCGGTCTGCCGGTCGCGGACCGTGCCGTCGGCGGAGCGCCTGAAGTCGAGCGCCTGTCCGGCGGCCCGGGCGAGGAAAGCGGCGACCGATCCGATCTGTTCACCCTCGGGGATGTCTCGGGTGTCGAGGGACGAGACCTGGCCGGGCGCGTGCCAGAGCACGACATGGTCCCGGCCCACCTCCACGTGCTGGACGCCCCGATCGGCCAACACGTCCCGCGAGACGGCGACCGCGGTCACGCCCTCGCCGACACCGACGACACGGGCCTTGACCGGGAGCCGTGCGTCCGGGTCGCTCGGCAGCGCGAACAGCGGCTCGGAGTCCGGGTCGTCGTAGCCGACGTAGGGGTTGACGAGGTAGTCGCGGTCGTATCCGGTCGACCTGCTGAGCACCCGGGCGTCCGGGTGCTCCTCACGAAGCTGGCGCCACCCGACCGCACCCATCGGGATGCTCTCGAGGCGGGTGCCGGTGAGCGTGCCGACGGATGCCTGACCGGTGAGCTGGGGCCACAGTGACTCCGTCAGGCGGTCGTACATCACCAGGTTGTCGGCGAAGAGCTTGCCGGACGTGCCGAACGTCGTGGTCTCGCCGGCGATCGTGCGCTCGAAGGCGACTCCTGAGTTGCAGAGCGGGCAGTAGGTCACCGCTACCGGGACGCCGGCCAGACGGTCGTTGACGATCTCGTGCCACATCATGATGCGGATCGGATAGGCCTTGGTCTGCCCCTCGATGGTGAGGGCGAGCACCGGCTCGTCGTCCTCGAGCCAGTCCACCTCCGACGCCGACTCGAACTGCGGATAGCTGATGGGTGGGATCCCGTCGGGCGGTGGCCCGCCCGAGACGAGGTCGTCCAGGTCGATCAGGGGATCCGGGAAGTCCGGATGCGCCGGGTCGTCGAGCGCGGACAGTTGCGCTCCCTCGACCTGCTCGACCTGCTCGACCGGTGCGTCCGGGGCGGCGGTGCAGGCGCCCAGCGCGAGCATCAGCGTCGCTGCCGCGGCCAGCCGCCCCGTGAGGATCATCGGCGCGCCCCGTCGCCCATCGCCGGGTGCGACGGGCGGGTCCGGGTGCGCCGCCGCACGACCAGCACGGCGAGGAGGAGCAGCAGCCCGGCCGCCAGCCACCCGACGGGCCCGACGCCGTCCACGAGACCAGCGATCTCCTGCTGGAGCCGGGCGGCCGCCTCGATCACCCGATCACGGGGGTCTGCGCCGGCGAGGACCCGCAGCTCCCACCAGCCGTAGTAGGCCACGTAGGACCCGGCGACGGTGAGCAGGAGCCCGGCGACTCGCGGGGCCCAGCGACCGGCACCCCTCAGGCGGCCCACGGTGGTGGGCGAGACGAAGACCGTGGCCACGGCCAGCGTCCCCACGACCAGGCCCATCCCCATGGCGTACGCCACGAAGAGCATCAGCCCGTCGAGGACCGAGCCGCTGCGGAAACCACCGACGACCACGGCGAGGAACGGGGCGATCGTGCACGAGAGGGAGGCGACCGCGTAGCTGGCGCCGAAGCCGGCCATCGACCAGAACGAGCGCGTCAGCGGCCGGGCGCCCCGGGGCCGCGAGGAGCGCTCCAGTCGCGGGAGCGAGACGGTGCGCCCTGCCGCCAGCCAGAGCCCCATCAAGGCGAGCGCGACCCCCAGCGCGACGGTGAACCACGGCAGGTGGCGCTGCAGCTGACCGGCGACGGGGGAGATGACCAGGCCGAAGACGCCGAACACCCCGGCGAAACCGGAGGTCATCGCGAGGCTCAGCGCGGCGGCTCGCCCGGCGGCGGCAGGGCGGGAGAGGGTCTCGCTCCCGGCGAGCAGGAGCGAGACGTAGGCCGGGAGGAGTGCGAACCCGCAGGGGTTGACGGCCGCGAGCATGCCCGCGCCCAGCGCGACGGCGAGCAGCCCTTCCGACATCAGCCGGCGAGGTCGTCGACCAGGGCGGCGAGCTCGGCATCGTCGAGGTAGCCGGAGGCCTGCTCGTTGCCGTTCTCGTCGAGCACGAGGTAGGTGCTTTGGGCGGTGACGCCGAACTGGCGCCACACGGCACCGTCCGGGTCGGCGAGCAGTGTGACGTCGGGGGACACCTCGGCGGCGAATCCCTCGATGGCCTCCCGCTCGTCGAGCGACCCGACGCCCACGATGTTGACGTCGGCGCCGTAGGCCTCGGCGAGCTCGCCGACACCGGAGATCTGGGCCCGGCAGGTGGGACACCACGGTGCCCAGAACCAGAAGACGGTGGGCCTGCCAGCGAGCGTGGCGCCGTCGAACGCCTCTCCGGCGACCGTCTCGGAGGTGAAGTCCAGCGCCGCGGGCGACCCGTCGGCGGAGCCGCCGCTGCTCGAGCCGATCGGGGAGGCGTCCCGGTCGGCTGTGGTCGCGCCGCCGGCGCCGCATCCCGAGACGACGAGCACGAGCGCTCCCACCAGTGCGGCGAGCCGTGCCGACGCTGTCAGCGTGCCGGTCGCTGTGCCGCGCCCGGCGACGGTGGTCCCGTTGCGCTGTGCCTTCATGATGACCTCATTGCCGGTTGACGACTGCGTGCACACGTAACCCGGTGGGCGGCCGGCTCCCTTCCCCGAGCGGGGGAAGTCGTGGGTGAGATCCGTCCCGGGCGGGACGGCAACCCCGGGCCCTCGGACGGCGTGCAAGGCTCCGGAGATGAGCGCGACGTCCCTGCAAGCGGTCCATCGGGTCATCCCCACCTCTTCCCAGCCTCTGGAACACATCCGGGTCACCGACGGGTTCCCCTGGCATGAGTGAGACGAGCGCCCCGGACGACGTCGGGCGCCGTCGAGCGTTCGCGGAGGTCGTCGAGCCCGAGATCGAGGTGATGCTGCGGGTCGCGCGGAGCATCACCGGCAGTGCCGCCGACGCCGAGGACCTCGTGCAGGAGTCCCTCGTGCGCGCGTTCAGGGCCATCGACCGCTTCGACGGCCGGCATCCGCGGGCGTGGTTGCTGACGATCGTGCGCAACACCAACTCCAACATGCACCGGCGGCGACGCCCGATCGCGGTCGACGACTGGGAGCTGATCCACGCCTCCCGTCCCGCGTTCGGCGCGACGGTCTCGCCGGCCGCCGAGGAGTCCTACGTGGACCAGGAGCTGGAGGGAGCCCTTCATGACGCGATCGTCGGCCTCGACCCCCGGTTCCGCTCCGCCTTGGTGCTCGTCGACCTGCACGACCTGTCGTACGCCGAGGCCGCCGCCGTCCTCGACGTACCCGTCGGGACCGTCATGTCGCGCCTGAGCCGTGCCCGAGAACGTGTCCGCAAGGCGCTCGGACCCACCTTCACCACCACCCGAGGAGAGCAGTCATGAGCGGAGCGCTCCGGCAGATGGTCACCTGCCACTGGACCGCACGACGCATCCAGCGCTATCTGGACGCCGACCCGTCGGCGCCCCTGACGCCCGGTGAGGTCACCAGGCTCGAGGAGCACGTCGCCACGTGCGCCCGCTGCAGCGAGGTCATGCGCCAGCACCGCCTGCTGCACGGTGCCCTGTCCCTGTGGTCGGGACGCCGGCCGGTGGATCCGGCGACGGTGGATCGGATGCGCACCGTCCTCGACGACCTGATCGAAGGGCGGCAGGCGTGAGCGCCCCGGATCGATGGGACCTGCTCGTCCTCGGCGGCGGCACCGCCGGCATCGTGGCGGCCAAGACTGCTGCCAACCTGGGCGCGCGCGTGATCCTGGTCGAGCGCGATCGCCCCGGCGGTGACTGCCTGTGGACCGGTTGCGTGCCGTCGAAGGCGCTGCTGGCTGCCGCGGAAGCGGCTGCAGGCGCCCGACGCGCCGAGCGGTTCGGCGTGCTCGTCGACAACATCCGTGTCGACTTCCCACGGGCCATGGAGCACGTGCACGCGGCGGTGCGACAGATCGCGCCGGTGGACTCCCCGGAGGCGTTGGAGGCGGCGGGGGTGACGGTCCGGAGCGGGCATGGCCGGTTCGTCGGGCAGGGCAGGCTGGACGTCGACGGCGAGACGATCCACTTCACCCAGGCGGTCGTCGCCACCGGTGCTGCGCCCGCTGTCCCGCCGATCCCGGGGCTGGCCGACCTCGACTTCCTGACCAGCGACACGGTGTGGGACCTCACCGAGGCGCCGCGCCGCCTGGCGGTCCTCGGCGCGGGCAGCATCGGCTGCGAGCTCGGCCAGGGTCTGTCCCGGCTCGGTGTCGAGGTGACGCTCGTCGAGGGCGCGGCGCGGGTCCTCCCGCGCGAGGACGCCGACGCTGCCGCTGTCGTCCACCGGGCGCTGGAGGCCGAGGGCGTGACCATCCGGACCGGGCAGTCGGTGGCCTCGGTCACCGCCACGGACGCACGCTCGGGGTCGTTGCACCTCGAGGACGGGAGCACCGTCGACTTCGACCGGCTGCTGGTCGCCGTGGGGCGTCGTCCGCGGACCACGGACCTCGGGCTCGAGACGGTCGGCGTCGAGCTGGACGACAGGAGCTTCATCGTCGTCGACGCCCGACTGCGGAGCACCAACCCGCGCATCTGGGCGGCCGGCGACCTGACGGGCCACCCCCAGTTCACCCATGTCGCAGGCACGCACGGCAGCCTCGCGGCGAGCAACGCGATCCTGGGTGTGCGTCGCACCGTGGAGCTCTCGGCCATCCCTCGCGTGACCTACACCCATCCGGAGGTCGCGGCGGTGGGCGTCGACACCGGCCGCGAACGAGACGGGATCCGGTTCCTCACGCTGGACCACCACCACGTCGATCGTGCCGTCACCGAGGGTTCCACCGACGGATTCACCCGGCTCGCCGTCGACGGCAAGGGCCGGATCCTCGGTGCCACCGTCGTCGGTCCACGGGCGGGGGAGACGCTGGGCGAGCTCGCACTGGCCGTACGCCGTGGCGTGCGCACGCGGGACCTGGCCGGCATCACCCACGCCTATCCGACGTGGAACGACGGGCCCTGGAACGCCGCAGTGGCCGACGTCCGCGACCAGCTCGCCCGGCCCGCCACCCGTCGGGCCCTGCACACCGTGGCGCGCACCCGTCGCTGGTGGCTCGAGCGCCGTGCAGCCTGAGCGTCGGCTCGTCCTCGTCCTCGTCGGCGCCGGTCACGCCCACCTCCACCTCCTGCGCAACGCCTCGCGCCTGGCGCGTGCCGGCATCCGCACCATCCTCGTGGCGCCCGCCTGGTTCGACTACAGCGGTGCCGCGTCAGCCATCGCGGCCGGAGCCCGCGACCCGGCAGAGGGCAGGATCGACGTGGCGGCCCTGGCGCGCAAGGCCTCCGTCGAGCACCGTGCGTGCCTGGTCACCGACGTCGACCTGACCGCGCGGACGGTGACCACGAGCGACGGGTCCCGGATCGCGTGGGACCTGGTCTCCCTCAACATCGGCAGCATCGCGGGCGGGCCGCTTGCTGCGGCGGGCTCCGCGGAGGTCGTCAGGGTGAAGCCGCTCAGCGACCTGGCCCGGCTGCGCGAGCGCCTCGCTCATCCACCTGCCGGGCGCGGCCACCGCATCACGGTCATCGGTGCCGGACCCAGCGGGATCGAGCTGGCCGCCCACCTCGCGGAGCGTCCCGACACCGAACGGGTCCACCTCCTCGAGGCCGGTCACCGGGTGGGTGCGTTCCTGCCGGGGCGGGCCGCCGACCGGGTCGTCGCGCTGCTGGAGGCGAGGGGCGTACGGATCGTGCCGGACGCCGAGATCGAGCGGGTGGCGGCCGACGTCGTGCTCCTCGGCGACGGCACCCGGTTGCCGCACGACACGGCGATCCTGGCGACGGGGCTCGCGCCTCCGCCACTTGCGACCCGGTCGCCGCTGGGTGGGCCTGCAGGCTTCCCGGTGCGAGCCACGCTCCAGCACCGCGACCACGACGACGTGTACGCCGCCGGCGACTGCGCCGACTTCCTCCCGGGGGCGCTGCCGCGCATCGGGGTCCACGGCGTCCGGCAGGGCCCGGTGCTGCTCGCAGCGTTCGAGGCCCGCACGAGCGGCGCCCCGGCTCCGGTCTACCGACCGCAGCGGCAGGCGCTCTCCATCCTCGACCTGGGGGGCGGCACGGCGCTCGCCGTGCGGGGCCGGTGGTGGTGGCTCGGGCGCGGCAGCCTGGCGCTCAAGCGCCGTATCGATCAGCGCTGGCTGGCCACCTACCGCGACTGAGTCGCGTCGCTCTCGGCCACCGGCTCGCTGGTGCTGGCCAGCAGCCGACGGCCTACGGTGCCACCGAGGAGCGCCAGCACCACTAGGGCGCCGACGCCGACGACGATGCCACGCGGGTCGGCGCCGGAGGCGCCGACCGCTGCATAGGCGAGGGCGCCGGGGACGATCCCGACCGCCGTGCCGAGGACGTAGTCACGCGCTCGGACGCCCAGCAGGCCGGAGGCGTAGTTGAGCGGGGTGAAGGGGAAGAGCGGCACCAGTCGGACGGCGAGCACCGCGACCAGCCCGTGGTGGGCCAGGACCTGGTCGGCCTGCTGGAGCCGGCCCCGGAGCAGCCGGTCGACCGCGGGGCGCCCCAACCGGCGGCCCAGGAGGAACCCGCCGAAGGCCCCGAGCGAGGCACCTGCCCAGGCCAGCAGGGTGCCCCACCACACCCCGAACAGGGCGCCCGCAAGGATGGTCAGCACCGAGGCCGGAGACGGCACGAGCACCAGAACGGCGTAGCCCAGCACGAACACCACGACACCAGCCCAACCGGCCGACTGCACCAGCGCCTGGAGTCGGTCCGGCCCGTTCCAGCCGCTGAGGTGCAGCCCGACGGAGCCGGCGACGAAGACGAGGAGCAGTGCCGTGAGACGCACTGCGGCCGACCCGGGGGAGCGCTCGGGACCGGTTGGTCCTTCCGAGTCGTCCTGGGTGCTCGATGAGGGAGTCGTCACGTCATCGGGAACCCGGCGACCGGTGCTGGGGCTTCCCGGTCACGGGTGCTTCTCACGCTGCACGGGTGCGGGTGCCCGCAGGGTCCGGTATCCGACGACGATCCGGTGGCAGGCGCTGAGGCCGACCACGCCCGCCCACACCGCCGCGACCAGGGGCGCGTGAGCAGGAAGAAGGAGCCACAGGGAGTGCACCAGGATCGTCTCGGCGCCCTCGGCGATCCCGCTCAGGAAGCTCAGCGAGCGGCCGTCGTCGATGCGGTGTCCGGTGCGCTCCGCGATCGAGGAGAAGGCCAGGAACGCGGTGCCGTTGACGTAGTAGGCCAGCAGCACGGCCGCGAAGGGCAGCCAGTCGCCGACGGACGCCGAGGCACCGACCGTGCCGACCGCCACCCCCACGACGGTGGTGCCGTAGACGACGAAGTCGGCGGTGATGTCGAGGAATCCCCCCGCTGGGGACCCCTGGCCGCCCGGGCGGGCCCGTCGCCGCGCCAGGGGGCCGTCGAGGCCGTCCATCGCGCGCGAGAGGAGCCAGGCGGCCAGCGCCCACCCCCAGAGCTGCCCCGCCGCGAGCCCGGCACTGGCCAGGCCGAGGGCCAGGCCCGCCAGCGTGAGCCGGTCCGGGGTCACCCACGGCCGGTCCAGGTGGCCGGCGACCACGCCCAGCGGGCGGTCGAGGCGACGACGGAGCGCGGCGTCGAACATCAGCGGGTCTCCCCGTCGTCGGGGGGCGTGGGCACGCCGCCATCGTGCTGGCCCAGCAGCCGCTTCCCGACGATCCCGCCGACCACGACCAGGATCACGAGCGCGGCCACCCCCGCGAAGATCCCCCACGGGTCGGCACCCCAGGCGCCCAGGGCTGAGTAGGCCAGGCTGCCGGGCACCATGCCGAGGGCCGACCCGGCCAGGTAGGCACGCCACCCCACGCCGGTCAGCCCGGCGGAGTAGTTGATCGCGGTGTAGGGCAGCACGGGCACCAGTCGTAGTGCGATGACGGCCGTGAAGCCGTGCTCCGCGAGCAGCCGATCGACGCGAGCGCCTCGTCCGTGCGTCAGCCGGTTGACCGCTTCGCGACCCAGCGTGCGACCCAGCCCGAAGGCGACGGCGGCCCCGGCGAGCGCGGCGATCCATGACAGCAGGGCGCCGAGCCAGACGCCGAACAGCGCCCCGCCCAGCGCGGTCAGCAGTCCCTTGGGTGCCGGCAGCAGGCACAGCAGGGCGTAGCCGGCGACGAACACCGCCGCACCCCAGGGGCCCGCCGCATCCACCTGGTGGCGCACCAGCCGCACGTCGTCCCATCCGCGGACCTGCTCGACGACGAACACCACGAGCAGGAAGGCGGCAAGCGCTGCGAGGCGCGCCCACGCCCAGCTTCGTCTCGTCGTCGTCCCCGGATCCACGTGAAGGGAAGTCCCCATGCCTCTCACCGTGTTCCCGCTACGACGGGACGCTCCGGTCGCCGCTCTGCACCCCATGATCCATCACCCGCTCCACACGAGGAGACACTGACGCCCATGAGTCCCCGCCACCTGGCCCCGGCCGCTGCCGCGTTGGCGGCCGCCCTGCTCGCCGGCGCCTGTGCTGCTCCGGCCGCCGAGAGCCCCACGGAGTCCGTCGATCGCCCGTGGGACGAGGTGCTCGCCGAAGCGGAGGGCCAGACGGTGGACCTGTGGATGTACGGCGGCGACGACCGCGGCAACGCCTACGTCGACGACGTGCTCGCCCCGGCTGCCGCCGACCTCGGCGTCACGCTGCGCCGGGTGCCGGTCGCGGACACGAAGGACGCGATGCGACGGCTGCTGGCCGAGCGTGCCGCCGGTGCCGACGACGGATCGGTGGACCTGGTCTGGGTCAACGGAGACAACTTCGCCACCGGCCAGGAGGCCGGTGCCTGGCTGTGCGGGTGGTCCGACGACCTGCCCAACGCGGACTACGTGGCCCCCGAGGACCCGCTGGTCTCTGAGGACTTCGGGGTGGCGGTGGAGGGATGCGAGTCACCGTGGCACAAGGCGCAGTTCACCTTCGCCTACGACTCCGCGCGGGTCTCCGACCCGCCCACCACGGTGGCCGGCCTGCTCGACTGGGCCGAGGCCCACCCAGGCCGCTTCACCTACCCCGCGCCCCCCGACTTCACCGGGTCCGTCTTCGTCCGGCAGGCCCTCTACGCCCTCTCCGGGGGTGCCGACTCCGTCCCGACCACTTTCGACCGCGAGGCCTTCGACGAGCTCACCCCCGCGCTGTGGGACCGACTGCGCGACCTGGCGCCGTCGCTGTGGCGCGAGGGGCGCACGCACCCGCGTGACCAGGTGGCCCTGGACCGCCTGTTCGCCGACGGCCAGGTCGACTTCACCATGACCTACGGACCCGCCACCCTGACCGACCTGGTCGACAGCGGCACCTTCCCGTCGACGACCCGGGTCCTGGGGGTCACCGACGGCACCGTCGGCAACGCCAGCTTCCTCGCGATCCCCGCCAGCTCACCGGACCGATCGGGGGCGATGGTCGTCGCCGACCTCGCACTCTCCCCGCAGCAGCAGGCGGCCAAGGCCGATCCCGACGTGTGGGGTCAGTTCACCGTCCTCGACCTCGACCTCCTCGAGAGTGACGCGAGGCGGGCGTTCGACCGGCTGCCGGACTCGCCCGTCGTCCCGGCCTACGAGGAGCTCTCCGCCAACGCCCAGCCGGAGCTGTCGTCGGCGTGGGTCACGCCCCTGGACGAGGGCTGGCGCCGCGAGGTCCTCGGCCGGCGATGACGAGTCGGGGGCTGAGAGGTGCCGCGCCCGGGATCGTGTCCATCACGGTGGTCTCGGGCACCGGCATGGTCGCCGTGCTCGCCACCTCGGTCGGCCTGATGCCGTTGTACGGCCGGCCGGAGCCGAGCCTGGACGGCTGGCGCGCCGCGGCCCCGGACCTGGTGGCGGGCATCGGGGAGTCGTTGCTCATCGCGGTGCCGGCGACCGTCCTGGCCGCCGTGGTCGGGCTGGGGCTGGCGATGCTGATGCTGGGCGGCGGCCGGGCGGTGTCCGTCGTCCGGGTGGCCTGCCTGGCCGTGCTCGCCGTCCCCCACCTGGTGGGGGCGACGTCGGTGTCGTTGCTGCTCGGGGACGGGGGAGTGGCCGCCCGGTTGGCCACCCCGGTGACCAGCGGGACCTGGCCCGCGCTGGTGGGGGGACCGTGGCCGGTCGCGACGGTGCTCGAGCTGGCGTGGAAGGAGTCCGCCTTCGTCGCACTCGTGGTCCTGGCGGCGGTGGCGCCGGGCCATCGGGCCCGGATGGAGGTCGCGGCCGGGCTGGGTGCGCGCGGTTGGCAGCGCGTGACCCGGGTGCTGGTCCCCACTGCGGTCCCGGCCGTGGGCGCCGCCTCCCTGGTCACGCTGGTCTACGCCATCGGGTCCTACGAGGTCGCGTGGCTGCTCGGTCGTGCGGTCCCGGAGCCGCTGCCGGTCCTGGCCTTCCGGCTGTTCGGCTCCATCGAGCTGACCGACCGGCCCGCCGCGGCGGCCGCCGCGGTGACCGGTGCTGCCCTCGCCGTGTGCGTGACGCTCCCGGCGCTCGCCGCGCTGCCACGACTGCGGTCGCTGTCCGCGCGAGGATCCTCATGAGGCGCTCGACCCGCGCGGCGGCGTACGTGCTCGCACTCGTCTGGCTCTGCGTTCCGCTGCTGCCGGTGATCGTGTGGGCCGGGGCCGAGCGGTGGAGCTTCCCCGACGTCCTTCCCCAGGCATGGGGCCTGGCGGGGTGGCGCGACGCCGGGTCCGCGGGTCTGCCGCTCGCCCTGCTGCGGTCCCTCGGCCTGGGGCTCGCCGTGTCCGCGGTCGCGACCCCACTGGGTGTGATGACCGGTCGGGTCCTGGGATGGCGGCTCACGAGACGCCCGATCGTGGTGGTCGGCCTGCTGCTGGTCCCACTGGTGCTGCCGCCCTTCGCGGTCGCCATGGGGCTCGACGTCGTGCTCATTCGCATCGGGCTCCCCGAGCTGGTCTCGGTGGTGCTGCTCCTGGCCGTGGTGGCGATCCCCTACACCGCCTACACCAGCGCGACCGGGTTCGCACGGACCTCACCGGAGCTGGAGGCCCAGGCACGGGCCCTGGGCGCCACGCGACGTCAGGCCCGGCTGCGGGTGGTGCTGCCGGCGATGCGCGGCAGCATCCTGGTGGCAGCGCTCCTGGCGTTCCTCGTCGGGTGGAGCGACTACGTCGTCACGTTGCTGGTCGGGGGCGGGCAGCTGGTGACCGCGCCGGTGTTGCTCGGGTCGGCGGCGTCCGGGTCGGGCAACGACGCCATGGTGGCGGCGATGGCGCTGGCCACGCTGCTCCCGCCCGTGCTGCTCGTCAGCGCCGCGGCCGGCCTCCGGTGGCGTGAGCCCGTCGCGCCCGAGAACACCGTCACCATGCCCGAGAGCGAGAGGATGCGCTGATGAGCGCCTTGGAGATCCGCGACGTCCACCATCGCTACGCCGATGCGAAGGACGAGTCCCTCAGGGGAGCCTCGCTCTCCGTGGCGGACGGCGAGATGGTCTCGGTGGTCGGCCCGTCGGGGTCCGGCAAGAGCACCCTGTTGCGCGTGGCCGCCGGTCTGGTGCGGTCCGGCAGCGGGCAGGTGCTGGTGGACGGCCGCGACGTCGGCGACCTCCCCACCGAGCGCCGTGACCTGACCGTCATGTTCCAGGCCCCGTTGCTCTTCGACCACCTCGACGTCGCCGGCAACGTCGCCTTCGCGCCCCGCCTTGCCGGCGCCGGGCGCCGAGAGGCCCGCCGGTGCGCGCAGCGATACCTGCGCCTGGTCCACCTCGAGGGGTTCGACACGCGGGGCGTGGCGTCCCTCTCGGGCGGCCAGCAGCAACGGGTGGCGCTCGCCCGGGCACTGGCGGCCGAACGCGGCGCGCTGCTCCTCGACGAGCCCTTCAGCTCCCTGGACCGCGAGCTCAGGTCCTCGATGCACGACCTCCTCATCGAGGTGCGCGCCGCGCTGGCGCCGACCATCCTCCTGGTCACCCACGACCTGGACGAGGCGGCCCTCGCCGAGTCGACGGCGGTGCTCATCGACGGCAGCGTCCACCAGCATGCTCCGATGCCCGAGATCTACCAGCGGCCCGCGAGTGTGCCGGTGGCGAGGCTGCTCGGCGGCTTCACCGAGATCGCGGGCACGATCCGCGACGGAGCGCACCACTCCGCGTGGGGTCGCGTGCCCGTGCTCGCGGAGGGCGCGGGCGACGGCGCCGCCGTGCTCCTGGTCCGCCGGGAGTCACTGCGGCTCGAGGTCCCGGGCGCCGTGGCTGGCGGCTCCGGCGTCGGGGCGCGTGTCGTACGACGTCGCCCCACCGGCACCCGCGTGATCGCCTCCCTCGTGGGCGACGACGACGCCCGCATGGAGGTCGAGCTCCCCGTCGGGGACGACGTCCTCCCGGGCAGCCGGGTCCGCGTGCTCCCCCCCGACGGGCGGGTCCCGCAGTGGTCGGTGCGGGCGGAGCCATCCGGTGCGAGCGCCGAGGTCCCCGTCCCGGGTCTCGATGACAGCACGCACGACGCGACGCTCGCCGACCCCGGGGGACATCCTCGCTGAAGGCTCGCCCGAGCCCGGTCAGCGTTCGGTCGTCCGGGCGATGG
Organism: Propionibacteriales bacterium; assembly: GCA_038259535.1. Classification (GTDB taxonomy): domain Bacteria; phylum Actinomycetota; class Actinomycetes; order Propionibacteriales; family Nocardioidaceae; genus Nocardioides. Next base: position 17,191 of record JBBSOR010000047.1, read on the forward strand.
CGACCAGGTCGCGCACCGCGCCGGCGGGCGGATCGCTGGTCCCGACCCAGATGGCGCGGAAGTCGCGCCGCAGGTCCAGGCCCTGCACCGCCACGACGCTGAGGCTCCCGGAGTCCACGTCGCGGGCGACGACGCGGTAACTGAGGAAGGCCGGCGCGCTGCCGGCGATCACCGCCTCGCGGATGGCGGTCGCGGTGGTGAGCTCGACGTCCGGGTCGCCCGACGCCAGACCGTGCTTGGCCAGGGCGATCTCGAGGACCTCGCGGGTGCCGGAGCCCTGCTCACGGCTGGTCAGCGCCAACGCGGCCACGTCCGTCGGCGTCAGGGCGGCTCGGCGCCGGCTCAGCGGCGTGCCGGCTGCGGTGACCAGGACGAGCTCGTCATGGGCGACGATCACGGACCGCACGCCCGTGGGGGCCTCGACACCCTCGACGAACCCCAGGTGGGCCGTTCCGCCACGCACCGCGTCGAGCACGTGTCGGCTGTTGGAGGCGTGCAGGCTCACGGCCGTGGGCCGGAGGCCCTCGCCCTGCTGGTGGTGGCGCAGCTGCACCAGCCAGCGGGGGATGAGGCTCTCGGCGATCGTCATGCTGGCCCACACCGCGAGCTCGCGTCCGCGGTCGCCCCGCAGTCCCTCGATCGCGGTGTCGATCTCGTCGGCGACGTCGAGGAGCCGGGCGGCCCACTCCGCCACGACCACACCCGCCTCGGTCAGGCGTGATCCGCGGGCGCCCCGCTGGACCAGTGTCAGGCCGGTCTGCGCCTCCATCGCGCGCAGGCGTTCGGACGCGGCCTGCTGGCTGATGCCCGTGGCCCGGGCGGTGCCGCCGATGCTGCCGTGCCGGGCGCCCGACGTCATCGACGGCCGTCCGACGGCACGATGTCGGCCCCTGGCCGATCTCGAGGGACGTCCAGCGTTCGGGTTCATCGGCCCGAACTGGTTCGCGTCGGTGATGGGCACGGGCATCGTGGCGAACGCCGCTGCCACGCTGCCCGTCCAGCTTCCCTTTCTGCTGATGTTCGCCCGCGCGGTGTGGGTGCTCGACGTGGTCCTGCTCGTCGCCGTCGCGGGGGCGACGTCGATCCACTGGGCGCAGCACACGCGCACCGCGCGGGGACACCTCGAGGATCCGGTGATGTCGCACTTCTACGGTGCGCCCGCGATGGCGCTGATGACGGTCGGAGCGGGAGCGCTCCTGGTCGGCCAGCCGCTGATCGGTCAGGATGCGACGCCGCCTTCGGCGGCTGGCTGATGCCGGTCGTCCCGCCGAGGGTCAGTGCGGCCACCGGGCCTCTCCTGCTGCCCCACCTGCCCGCCGGGCAGTGGCAGCTCACCCTGCAGCTGGCCTGCACCATGATGTTCGGCCTGACCCCTCGTGGCCAGCCTGGTCGTGATCACGATGATCTGGAGCCGGCTGGTGCACCACGCGGTCGGGGCGGCTGCCGCGGTGCCCACGCTGTGGATCGTTCTCGGCCCGCTCGGGCAGTCGATCACCGCCGCGCACACGCTCGGCGCGACCGCACCGGAGGTGCTCCCCGCGCCGTACGGCCGCGCCTTCGAGGCGATGTCGCTGGTCTACGGCGCACCCATGTGGGGGTTCGCCATGCTCTGGCTGGCACTTGCCATCGCCATCACGGTCCGCACCGTGCGAGCCGGGATGCCCTTCTCGGTGACCTGGTGGTCCTTCACGTTCCCGGTCGGCACGGTCGTCACCGGGACGTCTGGGCTGGCCGCCGTCACGGGCGCGCACGTCCTGACGATCGCCGCGGTCACCCTCTACGTCGCCCTGCTCGTCGCCTGGGCCACCGTGGCGGTGAAGACGGGCCGGGGCGTGCACTCCGGTCGTCTCCTGCTCACCCCACCGGCACGATCGTGACCTGGCTGATGGACGGCATCGGCAGCACCATGTCGACCGTGACGAGACCGGACGAGTCCGCAGTCACCCTGCGGTCCGGCTCGAGCACGGCGAGCTGGTCACCCGCACGCAGGTCCTCCCACTGCTCGTCGGACGGCCAGGCCTGGTCGGCCGCGCGCATCCGCGCCCACCTCGCGGCGACGTTGGAGTGGTCCTCGTCGACCCGTTCGTGGCGCAGGGTGTACGACGCTCCGGCCGCGAGGCCGCGCACCTCGACCCTCACGTCGCGACCGAGTGCCGCCGACCCGGCTGCCTTGGTCTGGTCGAGGGTCAGGTTCCACAGCAGCACCGAGACCTCGCCGTCGTCGTCGGACGCCGCGACCGTCTCGACCAGGGAGTCGGCACCGTCCCCGGACGACGACACGGCGAGCCGGTGCGCACCGAGCCGCTCCATCATGGCCAGGGCCCACCAGCGAGGCTTGCGCAGCTCGCCGACCGTGCGCAGCCCGAAACCCCCGTGCAGCAGCTCGGGCGGACGGCCGAGCTCCTCGAAGTGGTCGGAGACGACCCAGTAGGCGAGGGACTCGATCCGGCCCATCGCCGACTTCATGCCACGGAGCAGGAACGCTCCGGCGAACACGGCGTCGCTGATCTCGTTGAAGTGGGTGGGCGTGACGCCCCACTCAGTCCACCAGATCGGCGTGCCGACCCGGCCGTGCCGCGCGAGCATCGGCCGGAAGTCCAGGGGAGGTGCGCCGTAGGTGTGGGTCGAGACGAAGTCGACCGGAGCCCCGGACTGCTGGGCGTGCGCCAGCAGCTCCTCCACCCAGCCGGCCGCGGCGGACGATGGCCCGCCGACCACGAGGCGGGAGTCGACCTCGCGGACGGCGGCCGCGGTGACGTCGTAGAGCGTGAGGTAGTCCTCGGGTTCGCCGGACCAGAAGACCTCGAGGTTGGCCTCGTTCCAGACCTCGAAGGACCACTGCTCGACGACCTCGTCGCCGTAGCGCTCGACGAGGTGGGCGGTCAGGTCGCGGACCAGGTCGTACCACCGTTGCCAGTCCTTGGGCGGCGAGATGATCGCGTCATAGCCGAAGACCGTCCTGGTCGGGTCGCTCGCCAGGTCGTGCGGCATGACCGAGATCTCCACGACGGGGTAGAGCCCGAGGGAGCGGATGTGGTCGTAGACCCGGTCGACCCCGGTGAAGTCGTGCACCGGCTCGCCGTCGACCTCGCGGTAGACCGAGAGGTCGTCGCACAGGATCCCGTGGGCGCGGACGTGGCTCACCCCGAGCTCCCGGTGGGCCGCCGACAGCGCCGCGCTGAGCTCCTCGCCGATGATGCGGCCACCCGTGGTGTCGGTGGAGACGGCGTGCGAGAGGTGCTCGCTGCCGATCATCGGTCGCCACGGGCGGTCGAGCTCCCCGACCACGGTCGAGGCGTCCACGGCGACGGTGACAGGTCCGGTCGCCTCCACCAGTGGTGTCGCCGAGACCATCGAGGACGGTGGCCCGTCGACGTGCACGTCGGACAGCGAGGACACGGCGTACCACCGCTCGACGCCGGGCTCACCGGTCGTGTCGACGTAGGGCGGGTGCGGGACCGAGGTGACGTCGCCCCCGTGGTGGTCGAGCGGCTCCCACGGCCCGTCGGCGGCGTCGGCGACGTGCACCTGGTAGCCGATGGCGCCCTTCGCCGGCGACCAGGTCAGCGTGACCTGGGCGCCGCCGGCGACGGCCCGCAGACCTCCCGGCGGGCTCAGCCGTGGCGCGGAGCCGCCGAAGGCGTGTCCGCTGCGCAGGCCGATCCGGCTCTCCCAGTCGGTGCGTGCCTCGCTCGTCGCCGGGTTGCTCATCGGGTCTCCTTGCTGGCGAAGATCTCTTCGCTCATCAGCGGCCTGAGGGTCTTCTCCAGGGCGCCACGGCCCACATACCTGCGCATGTCGTCGCCGGCCAGCGCGTTGCCGAGGGCCGCCATGACCATGCCCTGGTCGAGGGACAGGTAGCGCTTCGACACGGTTCCGGACCGGACCGCGACGGCGTCGTAGAAGCCGCCCGGGCCGTAGGAGTCGAAGTCCTGCCGGAGGTTCGAGAGGTTCTCGAGAGCCGCGCCGCGGGCGTAGCGCAGCGCCAGGAAGGAGGCGTGGGGCGTGACGACACCGTCACCGTAGGACGTCGGTGCGGGCGAGCCCTCTCGGCCCGGGCAGCCCTCGTAGGGCTGGTCGACCGAGGTGCGCTCCTGGTCGGTGGTGTAGCCGGGCCCGTCCATGCCGAGCTGGTCGACGCCGTACTCGCGGTAGCCCCCGGCCGGGTTGTTGGACGGGGAGAACCCCCAGTAGCCGTAGTCGGCCTCCTGCAAGCCGTGCTCGATCTGGCCGCGCACGTAGAGCGGGTGGTTGACCCCCCACGAGCGCGGTCCCCACGTCTCCTCGGGCACGAAGAGCGGCACCATCAGCGCCTCGAACATGCTGCCACCCCAGGTTGGCACGACCTGCATGCCGCGGTAGGGCAGTGCGCCCTCGAAGACGCGGACGCCTTCGTGCTCGGCCCACGTGCCGACGGCCTTGGTCTCGGTCCACGACCAGTCACAGTTCTCGTTGGGGAAGGTCCGGTAGGTGCCGAAGTAGTGGCGGGCCGGGATCTGCCCGGCGGCGATGCCGAGGTAGGACGCGATGCGGGGCTCGGTGTTGAAGGCCCCGTAGTGGTGCCCGGTGAACCACACGTCGGCGCCGCCGCAGTAGGTGCCGTTGACCGCGGCCGAGTCGTGCGGGTCCTCGTCCCAGAAGCCGCCACGAAGCTGTCCCGCGGGCGCGTTCTCGAGGGGGTTGTAGAAGCAGCCGAAGTCCATGTCCTCGCGGATCCGGTCGGCCCGGCGGGCCACGGAGGGCTCGGCGCGTGCGGCCAGCAGCAGCCCGGTGGCCAGCCACCCGTTGTCGACCGACGACAGGAACGGCTTGATCGTGTCGCCGGACTCGGGGAAGGTGTCCAGCTTGGCGCCCGTGGCCGGGTCGTACCAGTTGTAGAACATGCCGCTGTCCTCGTGGCGCTCGAGGTGGGCGATCGAGTCGAGGGTCTGCGTCATGCGCGACCTGGCCTCGCGTCGCCCGATGAGGCCGGTGTCACGGGCCGCGGCGGTGCTCCACAGGTAGGCGCCGATGTTGGTCGGCGAGGTGAAGCCGCTGCGGGTGGCCGGGTCGAGGTCTCCTGCGATGTTGTCGGCCGGCAGGCCGGTGGCCGGGTCGGCCATCGCCTCGAAGGACTTCCAGGTGTCGGCGGCGTACGCCTTGAGGACCTGCCTGTCGTTGTCGTGGTGGTGCCGGTCGGCCGCCGTCGGGGCCGCAGGGGCCGGAACGGCGGCCGTGGTGGCGACGAGGGCGATGGCGGCCGCGGTGACCGCGAGGACAGGTGTTCGACGTACGCGCATGAGTTCTCCTCCGAGAGATGCGGTGGGTGGGACTACTTGATGCCGGTCATGGCGATGCCCTGCATGATCCGGCGCTGGAGCATCAGGAAGACGGCAAGGACGGGGATCACGACCACGACCGCCCCGGCCAGCAGCAGGCCGTACTTCGTGGCGTTCTGGCCGACGGCGTAGAGGGCGAGAGCCACGGGCAACGTGTACTTGTCCTCCGAGGTGGCCACGACGAGCGGCCACAGGAAGTTGTTCCAGGACGCGAGGAACGTGAGCACGCCGAGGGTCGCGACCGCCGGACCGCAGAGTGGGAGGACGATGGAGAAGAAGATCCGCAGCTCGCCCGCCCCGTCGATGCGTGCCGCCTGGATCAGCTCGTCGGGCAGGCTCGCGATGAACTGCCGCATCAAGAAGACGCCGAACGGACCCGCGAGGAACGGCAGGATCATGCCCGGGAGCGTGTTGGTCAGACCGATGTTGGTGGTGAGCACGAACAGCGGCACGAACGTGACCACGCCCGGCACCATCAACGTGCCGAGGACGAGCCCGAACACCGCCTTCTTGCCCGGGAAGTCGAGCTTGGCGAGCGCGTAGCCCAGCATCGAGCAGAAGACCATGTTGCCGGCGGCCACCGTGACCGCGACGATCGCGGAGTTCATGAAGAAGCGCGGGAAGTCCAGCTGGGTGAAGAGCTGGCGGTAGTTGTCCAGGGTGATCGTCTCGGGCCACCAGGTGGGAGGTACGGCGCGCACCTCGGCCTCGGGCTTGAACGACGAGAGCAGCATCCACACGAACGGGATGACCACCAGGACCAGCCCGACGACCATCACGGCGTAGAGCCAGCCCGGCGTACGGGTGCTGGGTGCGGAGCGTGCGGGTGCCTGTGTGCTGGTCATGTCAGTCCTTCTCCCGCAGCAGGCGGAACTGGAACAGGGTCAGCAGCACGATCGCGAGGAACAGCAGGTAGGCGGCCGCCGAGGCGTAGGCGTAGTTGCCGAAGCCGAACTGCTCGTAGGTGAAGAACGTGACCGACTTGGTCGAGTCGAGCGGTCCGCCCTTGGTCATCACGAAGGCCTCCTCGAAGAACTGGAGGTAGCCGATGCTGGTGATCACCGCGCCGAAGAGCAGCGTCGGACGCAGCATCGGCAGGGTGATGAAGCGGAACGCGCTCCATGCCGTCGCCCCGTCGGTCTCGGCGGCCTCGACGACATCGCGCGGGATGGTCTGGAGACCCGCCAGGAAGATCACCATCAGGCTGCCGAAGTTGCGCCACACCGCCATCACGACCAGCGTGGGCAGTGCGGTCGTCGTGGAGTCGAGGTAGCCGGGCCCGTCGATGCCGACCCACGCGAGCATGACGTTGACGAGCCCGCCGTTGTCGCGCAGCAGGAACTTCCACACCACCGACACCGCCACGATGCTGGTGACGACCGGCAGGTAGTAGCCGACCCGGAAGAAGGCGCGCAACCGGGTGATCCGGTTGAGGCAGACGGCCACGCCGAGCGCGACGGCCATGGTCAACGGCACCCCGAGAACCAGGTAGAGCAGGGTGTTGACGGTGACCTTGCGAAAGAGCGGGTCTGCCACCAGGTCTGCGTAGTTGGCCAGGCCGACGAACTCGACGCCCAACGGGTTGCGCACGTCCGTGCTGCGCAGGTCGGTGAAGCTCATCCCGAGACTGGCCAGGACCGGTCCCGCGGTGAAGACCAGGAACAGCGCGCAGAAGGGCAGGGCCAGGATCCAGGCCGCGACGGCCTGGCTCCGTCGAGCCGGGTCCACGTGCCGCGACCTCGTCGGCCGGACCCGCTTGGCCGGCTGCTCTCGTCGCGGCTCTGTTGCCGTGGCGGTCATGTCAGAGACCGGTGCCGATCGACGACGCCTTGGACTGCATCTGCTTGACCGCGTCCGCGGGGTCGGTGTCGCCCTTCGAGGCCTGCTCCACGAGGGTGTCGATCGACGCGGCGACCTGCTCCCACGTCGGGACGGCCGGCGGCGCCTCGGTGGTCTCGAGCTGGGTGCCGAACACCTGGAGCTGCGGGTCCTCGGCGAGCTCGCCGGTGTCCCAGGCAGCCTGGACGGCCGGCAGGTCGCCGACGGTGTCGTAGAAGTCCTGCTGGGTCCCGGCCTCGGTGAGCCACTGCACGTACTTCCAGGCGGAGTCGGCGTTGTCGGAGTCCTGGAACACCGCGAGGTCGCCGCCGCCGACGAACGACGTGCCGGGTCCGGAGTCCTTGCCGGGCAGCGGCGCGACGGCGTACTCGTCGGTGGTCAGACCGGCCTCCTCGACGAGCCCGGTGTGCCACGGGCCCGAGATGAACGCTCCGTAGGTGCCGTCCGCGAAGCCGCTCTCGAGCTCGCCCGGGTCGAGCATCCGGGAGGGGGAGAGGTCCTCGTCGAAGTACGACGTGTAGTAGTCGAGCGCCTCCACCATCTCGGGGGAGTCGATCGTGTACTCGGTGCCGTCCTCGTTGGTGACCGCGGCTCCGTTGGACCAGGCGAACGGCAGCACCGTCTGCCAGGACCCGGTCTGGCCGGGCTGGAGGCTCAGGCCGTAGTCGGCTCCACCCTTGTCCTTCATGTCCGTGGCGAACTGGTGCAGCTCCTCCCAGGTCTGGGGAGCCTCGGTCCAGCCGGCCTTCTCGGCCAGGTCCTTGCGGTAGTAGAGGGCGCGCGTCTCGACGTACCAGGGCACGCCGTACGACGTACCGCCGACCTCGGTCGACCCCCAGGCGCCGGGGAAGAACGCGGACTCGTCGACGAGGTCCTCGGGGGTCGGCATCAGGCCCCCGGCCTCGGCGAACTCACCCATCCACGTGGTGCCGATCAGGCTGACATCGGGGGTCTCCCCACTGGCGATCGCATTGGCCAGCTTGTTGTGCGCGGCGTCCCACGGGATCGCGGTCACCTTGACCTCGGCGTCGGGGTTGGCGTCCTCGAAGGCGGCCGAGAATGCCTCGAGCTCGTCGCCCTCGGTGCCCATCGCCCAGACCTCGATGGTGCCCGGGGCGGCGCCCTCGGAGATCGCGTCGCTCTGTGCCTCCCCACCCCCTCCTGCCTCGTCGCGCCCGCACGAGGTGAGCACGAGGCTGGTGACGGCGACAACGGCAAGGGCGGTGGCGGTGCGCTTCATTTCGGTTCCTTAGGGGTGGCGGAGCTGCTGCTGCTTCTGATCACGAGCTCGGTCGGGAGCAGCTCGTGACGTGGGTCGGTGCGTTCGTGGACGATGAGCTCGTCGAGAAGTCGCGCGGCGGTGGCGCCGATGTCCCGCATCGGCTGGCGGACCGTGGTCAGGCCGGCATAGCGCGCGGCCATCACGTCGTCCCAGCCGGTCACCATGACGTCGCCGGGGACGTCCACGCCGGCGACCTTGAGGCGGCCGAGCAGCCCGAGCGCGACCTCGTCGTTGGCGCAGACGAAGGCATCGGGGAGGTCGCCGGTGGCGAGGGCCGCCGCGGCCACGGCGGCGCCGGAGGCCTCGCTGAGCTCGTCGACGGTCACCAGCTCGGGCGAGTGGTCGGATCCGAGATGCCGCAGGGCGCTCCGGACGCCTGACCACCGCTCGGCGACGTCAGGGGAGGAGTCCGGGTCGCCGACGAAGCGAAGGCTGCGGACCCCCTCGGCCAGCAGGTGCTCGGTGAGGCTACGAGCGCTCGCGCGGTTCTCGGCGTTCACCGAGTCGACGGACCCGATCGGAGGGCGGGCGACGAGCACGATCTTGGTGCCGCGCGAGGCGAGGTGCAGCACGGCCGCATCGCTCACGGTGCGACCGAGGATGACCAGGCCGTCACAGCGACCGGCCATGGCGCGGACGGCGGTCTCGGCGTCGCTGCGCCCGTGGGTGGAGAGGATGAGAACGGAGCGACGCAGCTCTGCGGCCACGGCCTCGTAGCCCAGGACGACCTCGGCGTAGTAGGGGCCGGAGAGGTCGGGGAAGACGATGCCGTTGGCGGCGTGGCGTCGCTCGGCGAGCTGACGGCCGAGCTCGCTGGGGGTGTACTCCAGCTCGGCGGCGGCGGTCAGCACGCGTAGGCGGGTCGCGTCACGGACGCCCTCGGACTCGCGCATCACCCGGGAGACGGTGGCGATGGAGACACCGGCCTGCCGGGCCACATCGCGGATCGTGGGCAACATCTGAGCCTCTCTGTCCAATGATGTAACCGGTTACTGAAACCGGTTACATCGGCTAACGTGCCGGACATGGATCAACCTGTCAACCCCCTCGACGCCCTCCATGACCGCTGGCGACCGCTGGCCGAACGCTCAGCGGCACTGCTGCGCGAGCACCAGGATCCGGGAGGCGCGTGGGCGGCCTCGCCCGCGTTCGCGCCCTACCGCTACTCCTGGTTCCGCGACGGTTCTTTCATCGCCGACGGGGCTTCAGCAGCCGGACTGCTCGACGAGGCGGACCGGTTCCACGGCTGGTGCGCCGGGGTTCTCGTGCGCGAACGCCCGTCGGTCGACCGGGTCCGGGCGATGCTCGCCGAGGGGCGCCGACCGGGCGACGCCGACTACCTCCCGGCACGCTACGCGCTCGACGGCACCCGGCACGAGGACGACTGGTGGAACTTCCAGGTCGACGGCTACGGCACCTGGCTGTGGGCCCTCGAAAGGCACCTGGTCCGCATCGGCGCAGCTGCCCGCGCGACGTATGCCGCCGGTATCGAGAGCGCCGTGTGCTACCTGGTCGCCACCGGCACCGACACCTGCCGGGACTGGTGGGAGGAGAACCGGGACCAGATCCACGTCGCGACCCTGGCGGGAGTGGCCGCCGGTCTGCGGGCGGCCGTGCGGATGGGCACGCTGTCCGACGCGATCGCCGACCGGGCGATCGCCACCGCGGAACGCTGCGTCCACCTGATTCGCACGCAGGGCGTCCACGAGGGCCACCTGGTCAAGTGGCTGGGCGGCACCGAGGTCGACGCATCGTTGGTGGCCGTGGCTGCGCTCTACGACGTTCTGGCGCTGGATGACCCGCTCGTCGTCGACACCGTGGCGACCGTGCAAGCGGTCCTCGTCGACGGTGGCGTGCACCGCTACGCGACGGACACGTTCTACGGAGGCGGCCAGTGGCCGGTCCTTGCCGCGTTGCTGGCTCGGCACCACGCGCGTGCGGGCGACCGGCGCCGGGCCGAGGAGCTGCTGGAGTGGGTCGTCTCGACTGCGGGCCCGGACCTGCTGCTGCCCGAGCAGGTCGCACCGATCCTGGCGCCAGCCGTCCTCGAGGAGTGGCTCGATCGCTGGGGGCCGCCCGCCCACCCGTTGCTGTGGTCGCACGGGATGTTCCTGGGTGTCGTCGAACTCCTGGCTCGGGGGGCTGCGTAGGCCGCGACGACGAAGGCCCGGACCATCAGGTCCGGGCCTTCGTGGTGGAGCTGGTGGTCAGACGGTGCTCTTGTTCTTGCCGGCCACGCCCTCGGCCACGCCGATCAGGAGAACGGCGGCGATGACGGCCAGGACGAACCCGATGACGTTGAGCTCGAAGATGTCTCCGGAGCCGAACATCTGGGCGATGAGTCCTCCGATGAGCGACCCGACGAGGCCGAGGCCCAGGGTCGCGAGGAGTCCGAGGTTCTGCTTGCCGGGCTTGATGAGGCGCGCGAGCGCTCCGATGATGAGGCCTGCGACGAGGAAACCGATCATGACGTGAGCCTTCTTTCATGGGGGGGCATGTGGGCCCAAGCCTGCCACGTGAGGCTCGAGCGGCCGCATCGTCGGCACGCTGGGGGCTCGCGACGAGGTGGCTGCGCGAGCGGCCCGAGGTGGAGACCGTCAGCACGCTGCACCTGGAGTACGTCGGCCCCGCCGGGAACATCCAGGGTGATTGAGCGTTGAACCAGTCATGAAGAGGATCGGTTTCCTGAACTTCGGCCACTGGGCCGACTCGCCCCAGTCAGCGGTGCGGAGTGCCTCCGACACGCTGCTGCAGTCGATCGACCTCGCGGTCGCCGCCGAGGAGCTGGGGGCGGACGGCGCCTACGTCCGCGTCCACCACTTCGCCCGCCAGCTGGCCTCGCCGTTCCCGCTGCTGGCCGCGGTCGGCGCGCGCACCAGCCGGATCGAGATCGGCACGGGCGTGATCGACATGCGCTACGAGAACCCGCTCTACATGGCCGAGGACGCCGGGTCCGCCGACCTCATCTCCGGCGGCCGGCTCCAGCTCGGCATCAGCCGCGGATCACCGGAGCAGGTCGTCGACGGATGGCGCTACTTCGGCTACCAGCCCGCCGAGGGCGAGGACCAGGCCGACATGGCGCGCCGCCACACCGAGGTGTTCCTCGAGGTGCTCGAGGGCAAGGGCTTCGCCGAGCCCAACCCCCGCCCGATGTTCCCCAACCCGCCCGGCCTGCTGCGCCCCGAGCCGCACTCGCCGGGGTTGCGCGAGCGCATCTGGTGGGGTGCCGCCTCGGATGCGACCGCCCGCTGGACCGCCGAGATGGGCATGCACCTGATGAGCTCCACGCTCAAGGCCGACGAGTCCGGCGAGCCCTTCCACGTCCAGCAGCGCAAGCAGATCGAGGTCTACCGCGACGCCTGGCGCGGGGCGGGCCACGCGGGTGAGCCGCGCGTGTCGGTCAGCCGGTCGATCATGCCGATCACCACGGACCTCGACCGGATGTATTTCGGGCACGAGGGACGCAGCCAGGACCAGTTCGGCCAGATCGAGGCCGACCTGCGCGCCGTCTTCGGCAAGACCTACGCCGCCGAGCCGGAGATCCTGGTCAAGGAGCTGGCCGA
>JBBSOR010000048.1:0-29091 GCA_038259535.1 Propionibacteriales bacterium
ACGCTCGCCGGCGCCGGCGCCAACGACCGCAACGTCCACATCGGCCCGTCGGACTACGTCGCATGGCTCGACGACCGCAAGTGGGCCTACGTCCGCCTCGAGGGTCGCGCCTTCGGTGACGCCCCGCTCAACCTGGAGTACAAGCTCGAGGTCTGGGACTCCCCCAACTCGGCGGGCATCATCATCGACGCTGTCCGCGCGGCCAAGATCGCCAAGGACCGCGGCATCGGCGGCCCGATCCTCGGTGCCTCCGCCTACCTGATGAAGTCCCCGCCGGTGCAGATGGCCGACGACCTCGGCCGCGCCGAGCTCGAGAAGTTCATCAAGGGTGACGCCGAGGCCTGAGCCTCCCCGCACCTGACGCGGCCCCGCGGTCCACACCGGCCCGCGGGGCCGCTGTCGTCCGCGGCGCCCCCTCGACTTCTCCCGTGCGCCGAGACACCCTCAGCCCGCGCGCCCGGCCCACCACGCCCGCAGGGCGGCCTCGGCCTCCTCGGGCGACTTCGGACCCTCCTCCATGCGCAGCTCGAGCAGGAAGGCGTAGGCCTCCCCGACCTCGCGGCCAGGACCGATCCCCAGCATCCCCATGATCTGGTTGCCGTCGAGGTCGGGTCGGATGGCCGCCAGCTCCTCCTCCTCGCCGAGGCGCTCGATGCGCTCCTCCAGCGAGTCGTAGGTGCGTCGCAACCGGTCGGCCTTGCGCTGGTTGCGCGTGGTGCAGTCGGCGCGGGTGAGGATGTGCAGCCGCTCGAGCTGATCGCCGGCGTCACGGACGTAGCGGCGTACGGCGCTGTCGGTCCACTCCCCCGAGCCGTAGCCGTGGAAGCGCAGGTGCAGCTCCACCAGCGTGGCGACCGCATCGATGTCGGCGTTGGCGAAGCGCAGCGCCTGCATCCGCTTGCGGGTGAGCTTGGCGCCCACCACGTCGTGGTGGTGGAAGGTCACGATGCCGCCGGACTCGAAGCGCCGGGTCTTCGGCTTGCCGACGTCGTGCATCAGCGCGGCGAAACGGCTGATGAAGTCGGGGGTGGCGAGACCGGGTCCCCCGCCGAGGCGGTGCTCGAGGTCGATGGACTGCTCCAGCACGGTCAGGGTGTGCTCGTAGACGTCCTTGTGGCGGTGGTGCTCGTCGCGCTCGAGCGCGAGGGCTGGGAGCTCGGGGAGGACGTGGGCCGCCAGGCCGGTGTCGACCAGCAGCCTGAGGCCCAGGCGCGGGTGCGGGGCGCAGACCAGCTTGACCAGCTCGTCGCGGACCCGCTCGGCCGAGATGATCTCGATCCGGCCGGCCATCGCGGTCATCGCCTCGACCACGTCGGGGGCGACGGAGAAGCCGAGCTGTGCGGCGAAGCGGGCGGCGCGCATCATCCGCAACGGGTCGTCGGAGAAGGAGTCCTCGGGAGTGCCGGGGGTGCGCAGCACCCGCTCGGCCAGGTCGACGATCCCGCCGGACAGGTCGACGAACTCCCGGCTCGGCACGCGGACCGCCATCGCGTTGACGGTGAAGTCCCGACGCCCGAGGTCGCCGGCGAGGCTGTCGCCGAAGTCGACGTCGGGCTTGCGCGAGGTCGGGTCGTAGGTCTCCGAGCGGTAGGTGGTGATCTCGACCTGCCACGGACCCTTGCGGCAGCCGATCGTGCCGAACGCGCGGCCCATGTCCCACACGGCGTCGGCCCACCCGGCGAGCAGCCGCTCGGTGGTCTCGGGCCGGGCCGAGGTGGTGAAGTCGAGGTCGTTCTGCAGCCGCCCGATCATCGCGTCGCGGACCGGCCCCCCGACGAGCGCGAGCTCCTCGCCGGCCTCGGCGAAGCGGGCTCCGAGCTCGTCGATCACCGAGCCGATGCGGGTCAGCTCGGCTCCGACTCGGCTCTGGATCTCGACGATCGTGAGCGGGGGCAGGGCGGCATCGGGCACGACAGGACAGTCTAGGTGTCGCCCCCGGACGACCCGGCAACCGGCGCGAGTCAGGCAGTGGCCCTCGCGTCGCGTCAACTAGCATCGGTGCGTGCCCCGCCCGTCCGTGATCCGTGCTGCCCTGACGGGACTCCTGGCGCTCGGATCGACCTGCGGGCTGGCCCTCGTGCCCGCCTCCGCGGCCCCGGCCGACGAGCCCGACCCGCTCCTGGTGCACATCGACGCGATCAGTCCGGTGCTCCCCCGCACCGGCGACGTCGAGATCAGCGGCACCGTCACCAACGTCAGCGACGACACCTTCACCCGGATCAACCTCCACGCCTTCTCCTCCGAGTCCCCGATCCCCGACGCGACGTCCCTGGCGGCGTCGGCAGCGATCGACCCCACGCAGTTCGTCGGCCCCCGGGTCACCGTGCCGGGCACCTTCGACACCGTCGACGAGCTCGCGCCCGGCGAGAGCGCGACCTTCTCCGACTCCGTGCCGGTCGAGCTGCTGGGCGTGTCGGCGCAGGCCGGCGTCTACTGGATCGGGATCCACGCGCTGGGCGACGGCTCCGTGCCGCGTGACGGCATCGCCGACGGGCGCGCCCGCACCTTCATCCCGGCGCGTCCCGACGGCGACCGGACCCAGGAGGCGGCGGTGATCCTGCCCGTGCGCAACCCCGTCTGGTACGACGCCGAGGGCAGGATCGGCGGCACCGCGCGGTGGTCGCGGCGCCTCGACGAGGACGGTGCCCTCGACGGCCTCCTCGACATGGCCGAGTCCGCCGACGGCACGCCCTACAGCTGGCTCGTCGACCCCGCCGTGCTCATCGCCATCACCCGGCTGTCCCTGGGAAACCCGGGCCGCAGCCTGGTGCCGGATCCGCGGGTGCCCGGGCAGGAGCCGACCCCCACGGAGACGCCCTCGGGGGACCAGACGACGGCGAGCCCGACCACACCCGAGACGCTGGCGCCACCCGTCTCCGAGCCCGGGCCGGACCCGAGCGCCGGTGAGGAGACCCTGGCCGCCCTCGCCACCGACTGGCTCGCCCGCTTCCGCGGCCTGGTGGGCACCCGAACGGTGCTGACGCTCCCCTTCGGCGACCTCGACGTGTCGGCCGCGGTCCGCCACGACCCCGAGCGCTTCACCGAGGCGATGGACCGCAGTGCCGTGGTCATGACCGAGCTCGGCCTTCCCTCGCAGCCGACGGTGGCGCCCGCCAGCGACGTCCTGAGCCCGGAGGCGATCAGCGCGACCCCGGCCGGCACCGTGATCCTCCTCGGTGACAACGCCTTCACCATCCCCCCGAGCACCCGGAACTCGGTGGTCCGCCTGCTCGGGCACAAGGTCGTCGTCACCAGCACGGGCGCCGAGTCGGGCGGCCCCGGGCCGACCGCCGCCAACGACCCCCTCGCCCTGCGACAGCGGCTGCTCAGCGAGGCCGCGCTCCGTCTGGGCCAGGAGGACACCGCACCGTTGGTGGTCACGCTCCCCACCGTATGGAGCGGGGACGACGCCGCCTCCTTCTTCGAGGACCTCGAGCAGCCCTGGCTCGACGTGGTGCCGGTCGCCGACGTGGCGGACCGGCCCGCCCAGGGGGTCCCGGCGTCGAGCCTGGCCTACATCGACTCCGACCTCGAGGCCGAGCTCCCCGCCTCCGGGTTCGCCCGGGCCGCCGACGCCAGCGACCGCGCCACCCTGCTCGAGCAGGTCCTCGACCTCCAGACGACCATCGAGGCCCAGGTCCGTGACGAGGTCCTCGTCACCCTCTCCGAGCTGCACCGCCGGCGGCCCCGGCTCGCGGCGCGGTCCGCCGAGCGGATCGAGGAGGCGATCGACGCGCAGCTGGGCAAGATCCAGATCGAGGGACCCACGGCCGTGACGCTCTCCAGCGACTCCGGACCGCTCGGGGCGACGCTCGTCAACGGGCTCGACCAACCGGTCACGGTCCGCGTCGACGTCCTCACCGACTCGGAGATGACCGTCACCGGCGACGCGGTCCGCACGCTCGGGCCCCGCGCCCGCAGCGTGGTCCGGTTCGAGGCGACCGCGACCCAGCCGGGTCTGCACAACCTGCGCCTGGTCGTCGCGAGCGTCGACGGTGTCCCCCTCGGCTCGGTCGACGAGCTGCCCATCCGTGCCGCCCGGGTCAGCGCCCTCATCTGGTTCGCGATGGGCGCCGGCGCGCTGGTCCTTTTCGGCATGATCGGCTACCGGCTGCCCGGCCAGATCCGGGCCCGACGCCGGGAGCTGGCCGCACGGGAGCACCCGGCGGACGAGGCTGACGAGCCCGACCCGGGCGACGGGCGGACCGCAGCCACCGCGCCCGGACCGGGCGACGGCCTCCCGGCCCCGGAGCGGGTATGACCGAGCAGCGGATCCTCGCGTCCTCGGCCGTGATGGCCGCCGGCACGATCTTCTCGCGGGCGTCCGGCTTCATCCGGAGCGCGTTGCTCGTGACCGCGCTCGGCGCGACCTTGCGCGGCGACCTCTTCACCATCGCCAACACGTTGCCCAACATGGTCTACATCCTGCTGGCCGGCGGCATCTTCAACGCGGTGCTCGTGCCCCAGCTCGTGCGCCGGATCAAGGCCGACCCGGACGGCGGCGACGCCTACGCCAGCCGCGTCATCACGCTCTCGGCACTGTTCCTCGGCGCGGTCACCGCGCTGCTCGTCGTGCTGGCTCCGCTGCTGCTGCGGGTCTACCTCGACGACCGCTACCTCGATCCCGACCGGGTCACCCAGCTGGAGACCATCGTCGACCTGACCCGGTGGTGCCTGCCGCAGGTCTTCTTCTACGGGATGTACGTCCTGGTGGGTCAGGTGCTCAATGCCCGGGGCCGGTTCGGCCCGATGATGTGGGCGCCGATCGCCAACAACCTCCTCTCGGTCGCGATGCTCATCACCTACCTCGTGGTGTGGGGCCCGATCGGCACCAGCCCGGCACGGTTCGACGCGCTCAGCACCGGCCAGGAGGTGCTGCTGGGGCTCGGCTCGACGCTCGGCATCGTGGCCCAGTGCGCCGTGCTGGTGCCCTACCTGCGCGCGTCCGGCTTCACCTACCGGCCCCGCTTCGACTTCCGCGACCCCGAGCTCAAGAAGACGCTGTCACTCGGCATCTGGACCGTGCTCTTCGTGATCGTTACCCAGGCGGCCTACCTCCGGGTGGTCCAGCTGGCCTCGCGGGGCACCGCCGACGGCGGGGACGGCACCGGCCTCACCGTCTACTCGAGCAGCCTGCTGATCATGATGGTGCCGCACGCGGTCGTGACGGTCTCGCTGGCCACCGCGATCCTGCCGCGCCTGTCCGCCCAGGCCGCCGAGGGCCGGCTGGACGACCTCGGCACCACGGTCGGCTCGACCCTGCGGACGGCGCTCGCGCTGGTGCTGCCCTTCGCGGTGCTGCTGCCGGTGCTCGCCGGCGACATCGCGGCGGCTGCGTTCTCCTGGGGGGGCGGCGAGGACACGGCCGCCGCCTTCGCCCCGACGCTCGCGCTCTTCGGGCCGGCCCTCGTGTTCTTCACCATCCACTACTTCATGCTGCGCGGCTTCTACGCCATGGAGATGACCCGGCTGGTCTTCCTCATCCAGCTGGCCGTCTCGCTGACCAACATCGTGGTCGCCACCGTGCTCGTCCCGCACCGCCCCCTGGCGGAGACCGCCCCGATGCTGGTGGTCGCCTACCTGTCGTCGTACGCCGTCGGGGCAGTGGTGAGCTTCGTCGTCCTGCAACGCACCGTCGGCGGCCTCGAGGCGCCGCAGCTGGTCCGGTTCCTCGTCAGGATGGCCCTCGTCCTCGCCGCGGCCGGCGCGACCGCCTGGCTGGTCGAGCTGTCGATGGCCGGGCTGGGGGACCGCCCGGGGCCGTTCGTCGCGCTCCTGCGCGGGGGGCTCAGCGGGCTCGCCGGCGGGCTCGTGGTGCTGGCTGGCGCGAGGCTGCTGCACGTGCGGGAGGTGACGACCCTGGTCGACACCGTCGCGGCGCGGCTGCGGAGGGCGTGAGACTGCCTACGATGGCCGCACAGCAAGGACGAGCACCGAGACGTGTGGGAGGCGGGGTGAGCGATGCCGACATCGATGCAGGCCGGTGACGTGCTCGCCGGGCGCTACCGCCTCGACGACCTCCTGGCCGACTACGCCTCGGGGCGGTTCTGGCGTGCCCACGACCTCGTCCTGCACCGCGCGGTCGCGATCCATGTCCTCGCCGCCGACGATCCGCGCGCGGAGGCGGTGCTGGAGGCCGCACGCAGCGCCGGTCCGGTCATCGACCGTCGGCTGCTCCGGGTGCTCGACGCGGAGGTCAGCGACGGTCGGTGCTACGTCGTCAACGAGTGGGGCCAGGGTGACTCGCTCGACATCCTCCTGACCCGCGAGGGCCCGCTGCCTCCGCGCCGCGCCGCCTGGCTCGTCGGCGAGGTGGCCGAGAGCATCGCCGAGGCGCACACTGTGGGCCTCGCGCACGGACGCCTGACGCCCGAGAACGTCCTGGTCGACCAGCACGGCCAGGTGCGGATCATCGGCTTCGGCGTCGACGCGGCCCTCAACGGCCTGGCACCGGGCCGCACCCACGTCGACGAGGTCGACCTCGCCGGCCTGCTCTACTGCGCCCTCACCGCCACCTGGGCCGGGGTGTCGGAGTCGGCCGTCCCCTCCGCCCCCGAGGTGCATGGTCAGGTGTTGCGCCCCCGGCGGGTGCGCGCCGGGATCCCGCGCCTGCTCGACACGCTGTGCGACGAGGTGCTCAACCCCGCCGACGCGCCCGGCTCGACCGGCCAGGACCTCAGTGCGCGAGGCATCTGCGACCTGCTGCAGGCCTACGTCGGTGACCTGACCGGCACGCACGCCCCCGCGCACGCGGTCCGGCCGGCCTCGCCCGCCGCGGCGCCGACCGTGGCGGCCGAGGTCCCCGAACCCGCGGCGGAGGACATCGTGACCGACGAGGCCGTGCCCGACGGGGCCGTGCCCGACGGGGCCGTGCCCGACGGGGCCGTGCCCGACGGGGCCGTGCCCGACGGGGCCGTGCCCGACGAGCCGGGACAGGCGACCGAGGTGCAGCCCGCGATCGAGCGCGCGGTCCCCGAGCAGGCCCCGCCCCTCGCGGACGGCCCGACACCGATCACCGACCTGCCCACGCAGGCGGGCATGCCGGTCTTCCACGACGACGACGAGGTCGACTGGCTGCGGGCGCGCGCCGACAAGCCCGAGCCGCCGCCGCCGCTCGAGGAGCCGCCGCTCAAGC
The DNA here is from genome assembly GCA_038259535.1 of Propionibacteriales bacterium. GTDB lineage: Bacteria > Actinomycetota > Actinomycetes > Propionibacteriales > Nocardioidaceae > Nocardioides. The sequence goes on from JBBSOR010000048.1 coordinate 7,136, forward strand.
CGCTCTTCGCCCCCGACCCTCCGGCCGGCGAGCCCGTACGACGCCCGCGTCCCGGCGCCCGCACCGCGTCCGCCAACCCGGAGTACTGGCCCTGGGACGTCTCCCAGGACGTGCAGCAGGGCTCCGGCGTGCAACCCGTGGGTCGTGACACGGGGTCGTGGTCCTCCGGCGTCTGGACCGGCGACCGCTGGGGCACCGGCGACGGCCTCGACGACACCGGTGACCAGGTGCCCGGGCGCAACTGGATCCGGCTGGCGATGATCGTCGGGGTCTGCGTGCTGGTGATGGTGGCCGCCGTGGCCGCCTACCAGCTGGGCCTCAAGCCGCCGGCGAGCGATGCCGGCGACGAGCCGAGCGCGTCGACGACGCCGTCCGTGGCGGCGCCGACCCCGTTCACCGACCTCGTCGCCGACGACTTCGACCCGCAGGGCTCGGCGCCGCGTGAGGAGAACCCCGACGACGTCCCCAACGTCCTCGACGGTGACCCGACCACGGCGTGGAGCACGTCGCGCTACCTGCAGAACTTCGGTCCGTCCGGGCTCAAGACCGGGGTCGGCCTCGTCGTCGACCTCGGTGCCACCAAGGGCGTGCGCCAGGTGGTGGTCGCGACCGAGGGAGGCCAGACCTCGCTGGCGACCTACGTCACCTCCGAGCCACCCACGGCGATCGCCGAGCTGACGCCGGTGGGCACGGCGTCCGGCAGCGGGGAGCTGACGATCGACCTGGACGAGGCGGTGTCGGGACGTTATGTCACGATCTGGCTGACGCTGCTGCCGGCGGTCGAGGGCGGGTTCCGCGGCACCATCTCCGAGGTGCAGGTGCTCGGGTGACCACCCCGCGGGACACCGGGTGAGCGACGACCGCTCCGACCAGGCGCTCCTCCAGGCCCACGTCGACGGCGATGCCGACGCGTTCGGTGTGCTGTTCACTCGACACCGTGACCGGCTCTGGGCCGTCGCCCTCCGGACGATGGGCAACCCCGACGATGCCGCCGACGGACTCCAGGACGGCATGATCGCCGCCTTCCGCCGGGCGGGTTCGTTCCGCGGCGAGGCCGCTGTGACGACCTGGCTGCACCGCGTCGTCGTCAACGCCTGCCTCGACCGGCTCCGGGCCTCGAAGATCCGGCGGCTCGAGTCTCTGCCCGACGACGTCGAGGACCGCGGCACCTTGGTCGCGACCGCCGTGCACGACGACCAACCAGACGCCGCCGCCGAGGACTCCGAGCGCCGCCGCCGTGTCCTGGCCGCGCTCGCGACCCTCCCGGCCGAGCAGCGTGCCGCCCTGGTGCTGGTCGACATGGAGGGCTACCCGGTCGCCGAGGTGGCCGTGATGCTCGGCTGCGCCGAGGGCACCGTGAAGTCGCGGTGCTCGCGGGGGCGCACCAAGCTGGCCGGCCTCCTGCTCGACCTGCACCGCCCGTCCGGTGACGCGCCTCACGGGAACCCGCACCCGGACGGTCCCGTCCAACCCATCGTGCGGCCCCGAGGACCGCCCGCGTCCTGAGCCGTCCGACCCGTGCCCGCACTCCACCAGCCCCCACCGAGGAGGTGACCCGTATGACCGATCCCGCTGGCGCCACCCCCGAGCAGGACGCCGTACGCCGCCTGCTCGCCCAGGCGCGACATGACGGTCCCACGCCTCCCGAGGTCGTCGCCCGCCTCGACGAGAGGCTGGCCTCCCTCGTGTCCGAGCGCGAGAGTCTCCCCGCCCCCGCCGTCGTCGTCGACCTCGGCGCGCGCCGGCGGCGCACCGCCGGGATCGGCCTGCTCGCCGCGGCCGCAGTCGTGGTCGCCGGTGTGGCCCTGGGCCAGGCCCTGCCCCGCACGTCGGGCGGCGACGACGCCGGCGCCAGCTCGGCCGGCAGCGACATGGTCACCTCCCAGGAGCCGGGGCCCTCCGACGGCAGCGCCGACACCGGGGGCGGCGATGCCGGAAGCGGCGCGGCCGAGCAGTCCCCGGAGTCACTGAAGAGTGCGGCGAGCGCCCCCGAGGCGGCCTATCCCACCCTGTCGTCCGCCGACACCGGTCTCGACGCCGACCTCCTGGACCTCCGCACCAGCCGAACCCCGGGTCTCGCCGGACTCGACGCGGCCCGCACCCTGACCGGCTGCGACCTGCAGGGCGTCGCGCCGGGACGACGCGTGGGCGCGCAGGTCGACGGACTGAGTGGCGTCGTCGTCTTCCGGCGCCCGGACGGTGCGACCCAGCAGGTGGAGCTCTACGTGTGCGGCACCTCCAGGCCCGTGCGCACGATCACGCTCCCCGCACCCTGACCGCGGGAAGAACGCTGGCCTACGATCGGTTGAGCACGTCGTACGCCGCACCCGACCCCAGCAGGAGTGACCCACCCCATGAGCGAGACCACCGCCACGCGCAACGTGATCATCATCGGTTCGGGGCCGTCGGGCTACACCGCCGCTGTCTACGCGGCCCGTGCGGCTCTCGAGCCCCTCGTGTTCGAGGGCTCGGTCACCGCCGGCGGTGCGCTGATGAACACCACCGAGGTGGAGAACTTCCCCGGCTTCCGCGACGGCATCATGGGTCCCGCCCTGATGGACGAGATGCGCGCCCAGGCCGAGCGCTTCGGCGCCGAGCTGGTCTCCGACGACATCGTCGAGGTCGACCTGACCGGTGACGTGAAGGTCGTCCGGACCGCCACGGACACCTACACCGCCCGCTCGGTGATCCTGTCGACGGGCTCGAGCTATCGCAAGCTCGGCCTCCCGCGCGAGGACGAGCTGTCCGGTCGCGGCGTGTCGTGGTGCGCGACCTGCGACGGGTTCTTCTTCCGCGAGCAGGCCATCGCGGTCATCGGCGGCGGCGACTCCGCCATCGAGGAGGCGACCTTCCTCACCCGTTTCGGGTCGAAGGTCTACCTGATCCACCGCCGCGACGAGCTGCGCGCCTCCAAGATCATGCAGGAGCGCGCCTTCGCCGACCCCAAGCTGGAGATGGTCTGGAACTCCGAGGTCGCCGCGATCAACGGCGCCGACAAGCTGGAGTCCATCACGCTGCGCGACACGGTCACCGGCGCCGAGCGGCAGCTCGACGTCACCGGCATGTTCATCGCCATCGGCCACGACCCGCGCTCGGAGCTGCTGACCGGTCAGGTCGACCTCGACGACGACGGCTACGTCCTGGTGGACCACCCGTCGACCGCAACCAACCTCCCCGGCGTCTTCGCCGCCGGCGACCTGGTCGACCACCACTACCGCCAGGCGATCACCGCCGCCGGCACCGGATGTGCCGCGGCACTCGACGCCGAGCGCTTCATCGCCGCCCTCGACCACGAGGCCTCCACGGCGGGCGACGCCGCGGCCACGGTCGAGGCGATCCACGAGCAGGTGCAGACCGCGGGGGCCTGACCCTCGCCCGCCAGGCACCGGGAACAACTCCCACCAGGGTCGTGTTCAACAGACAGACCCTCAACGAGCACCAACAGACACCCATGAAAGGGGCACCCACCGTGGCCAACATCGCCGCCGTGACCGACGCCGAGTTCGAGGCGCAAGTCCTCAAGTCCGACAAGCCCGTCCTGGTCGACTTCTGGGCGGAGTGGTGCGGTCCGTGCCGCCAGGTCGCCCCGATCCTCGACGAGCTCAACGCCGAGCACGGTGAGAAGCTCACCTTCCTCAAGATGAACGTCGACGAGAACCCCGTGACGCCCTCGTCCTACCGCGTCACCGGCATCCCGACGATCAACGTCTACCAGGGCGGCGAGGTCGTGAAGTCCATCGTCGGCGCCAAGCCCAAGGCCGCGCTCCTCAAGGAGCTCGAGGGTCTCATCTGACCCGCTGGTCGAGGAGTGCGCCCCGCGCCCCTCACGAGAGACGCTAGTCGCCTGAGGCGGCCCGCACCGATCCGATCGGGCGGGTCGCCTTCTGCGTGGGACGTACGACGCCCCACACCCGCTCGAGCGCCAGCTCCACCTCGTCCTTCCAGCTCAGCGCCGTGCGCAGCTCCATCCGCATCCGCGGCGTCGTCGAGTGGGCCCGCTGGGTCTTGAAGCCGACGCTGCCGAGGAACTCCGCAGGCAGCACGCAGCCGTGGGCGCGTCCTCGGGTGTCGCCGTAGGCCTCGATGGCGCTCTGGCCGCGCTCGACGAGGTCGGCGGCCATCGCCTGCACGAGCATCCGGCCCAGCCCCCCGCCCCGCAGCGTGGGGTCGACCCAGGCGGTCGCCGCGACGATGGCGTCCGGTGAGGTCGGCGCGGTCGGCAGCGTGGCCGCCCCGGGCAGCCAGGCCGCGGGGGCGTAGACGATCAGGCCCGCGGTCCGGTCCTCGACGCGCACGACACGCCCGCACGAGCCCCAGTCGCGCAGCACCCTCGAGAGCCAGCTCTCCTTCTCGGCGATCCGCTCCTGCTCGTCGAGGCGTGCCCGGTCGACCGGTCCGAGCTCCCAGAACAGGCACGAGCGCACCGGGTCGGGCAGCTCGGCGAGGTGGTCGACCGTCAGTCGTGCGGTCTTGCGGGACACGTCGTCGATCCTAGACCCGCGTCGCGCCTGCGAGAATGAGGTGTGCGCCCGATCCGACAGAGCAAGAAGCTGCAAGGTGTCCGCTACGACGTGCGGGGGCCGATCCTCGCCGAGGCGCAGCGCCTCGAGGCCGAGGGGCACCGCATCCTCAAGCTCAACATCGGCAACACCGCCCCCTTCGGTTTCGAGGCGCCCGAGCAGATCCTGGCCGACATGATCCACCACCTGCCGCAGGCGCAGGGGTACGCCGACTCGCAAGGCATCTGGTCGGCGCGCACCGCGGTCATGCACTACTACCAGTCCCACGGCCTGCGTGACGTCGGCGTCGAGGACATCTTCATCGGCAACGGGGTCTCCGAGCTCATCTCGATGGTGCTCCAGGCCTTCGTCGACGACGGCAACGAGATCCTCGTGCCCGCGCCCGACTATCCGCTCTGGACCGGCGCCGTCACGCTCGCCGGTGGCATTCCGGTGCACTACCGCTGCGACGAGGACGACGACTGGAACCCGGACCTGGTCGACATCGAGTCCAAGATCACCGAGAACACCCATGCGCTCGTCATCATCAACCCCAACAACCCGACCGGTGCCGTCTACAGCGAGGAGACGGTCAAGGGTCTCGTCGACATCGCGCGGCGCCATCAGCTGGTGGTCATGGCCGACGAGATCTACGAGAAGATCCTCTTCGAGGACGCCGTGCACCACCACGCGGCGACCTTCGGCGGCAACGACGTGCTGACGCTGACCTTCTCGGGTCTGTCCAAGGCCTACCGGGTCTGCGGCTACCGGGCCGGCTGGGTGATGATCTCCGGGCCCAAGGAGATCGCCACCGACTTCCTCGAGGGCCTCACGCTCATCGCCAACATGCGCATGTGCGCCAACGTGCCGGCCCAGCACGCGATCCAGACCGCGCTGGGGGGCTACCAGTCCGTCGAGGAGCTCATCGGTCCCGGCGGACGCTTCTACGAGCAGTCGATGCTCGCCCACCGGCTGCTCAACGAGATCCCCGGCGTCTCCAACGTCAAGCCACGCGGTGCGCTCTACTGCTTCCCCCGCCTCGACCCCGAGGTCTATGCGATCGAGGACGACGAGGAGTTCGTGCTCGACCTGTTGCGGGCCAAGAAGATCCTCGTCACCCACGGCACGGGCTTCAACTGGCCCGCTCCGGACCACTTCCGGCTCGTGACGCTCCCGGAGGCGACTGTGCTGGAGGAGGCGATCGGGCGGATCGCCGACTTCTTGGCGACGCGCCGTTCGTCCGGGTCGTGAGTCGCCCATCACGAACGCTCGCCGCTACGGTCGAGGGACCCTAGGCTCTGGCCCATGCGCGACGTGACCTATCCCCCGATCATCGTCACTGCGAAGACTGGGTTCCGGGCGCTGGGCCAGCGCTTCCGGATGACCGGCACCGAGCACGTGCCCCGCGAGGGTGGCGTCCTGCTGGCCTACAACCACATCGGCTACGTCGACTTCATCTACGGCGGGCTGGCCGCCAACCCGTCGGGACGCCTGGTGCGCTTCATGGCCAAGCGTGAGCTCTTCGACCACCGGTGGGTCGGTCCCCTGATGCGCTCGCTGCACCACATCGAGGTGGACCGCGGTGAGGGCGTGGCCAGCTTCCACACGGCCGTCGACTACCTCCGTGGGGGCGAGGCCGTCGGGATCTTCCCCGAGGCGACGATCTCACGCGCGATGGAGCTCAAGGACTTCAAGACCGGCGCCGTGCGCATCGCTGCGGAGGCCGGCGTCCCGATCGTGCCCGTCATCCTGTGGGGCACCCAGCGGATGATGACCAAGGACCACCCCCGCGACTTCTCGCGCGGCAAGACGATCGCCATCCACGTGGGCGAGCCGATGCACGTCACCGGCCAGAACCCCCTCGCGGAGACCGCCGAGCTGCACGCGCGGATGTCGCGGATGCTGGACGCCGCGATCGCCGACTACCCCGCCGACGAGCAGCCGCCGGGGGCCTGGTGGGTCCCCGCCTCCCACGGTGGCAGCGCGCCGACGCTCGAGGAGGCGGTCTTCCTCGACGGCACCGAGAAGCGGGAGCGCGCGCGCAAGCGTGCGGAGAAGCGGTCAAAGCGACAAAGCGCCAAGTAGATCTGTCGACAGGTCGCTTTGTCGCTTTGTCGACACTCGCGGTAGGAGTCCCCGCTTGGGCGGGGACTCCCGCGCGATTGGGCCGTTGCACCGGCCGAACGGCGCAAGACTTCCCCCACCTGCCGGCCGCGCGCATCCGCGACGAGGGCGGCGGCGGCGACCGATCGCGGCCCGCGTGGACGGTGATGACGCGGTCGTACGTTCTCGTCGTACGTCGCCGGCTCGACCCGACCTGGCCGCCTCGACGCGCCCGACACGTCGGTAGCGGCCGGCTTGCCGACCCGTCAGATCGGGCGGTCGCTCCGATTGCGGGGATCCATGATGTCGACGATGCGGCGCAGGTCGTCGAGGCTGGCGAACTCGACGGTAATCTTGCCCTTGGCCTTGCCGAGGTCGACCTTCACCCGCGTCTCGAACCGGTCCGAGAGTCGGTCGGCGAGCTCGTTCAGCCCGGGGGCGACGGGCTTCTTGCGCGTGACGCGTGGGACGTCGTCGGGCTCGACCCCGAGGGAGACGATCTCCTCCAGGCCGCGCACCGAGATGCCCTCGGCCGTCACCCGCGCCGCGAGCTTGTCCTGCTGCGCCGCGTCGTCCACGCTCAGCAAGGCGCGCGCGTGCCCCGCGGACAGGACGCCGGCAGCGACCCGCCGCTGGACCGGCGGGGAGAGCTTGAGCAGCCGCAGCGTGTTGGAGATCTGCGGACGGGAGCGGCCGATGCGCTGGGCGAGCTCCTCGTGCGTGCAACCGAAGTCCTCGAGCAGCTGGCCGTAGGCGGCCGCCTCCTCCAGCGGGTTGAGCTGCGAGCGGTGCAGATTCTCCAGCAACGCGTCGCGGAGCATGTCGTTGTCATCGGTCTCGCGGACGATCGCGGGGATCGTGTCGCGGCCGGCCTGCTGTGACGCGCGCCAGCGACGCTCGCCCATGATCAGCTCGTAGGAGTCCGCGCCCGTCTGGCGTACGACGACGGGCTGGAGCAGGCCGACCTCACGGATCGAGTGCACCAGCTCGGCCAGCGCCTCCTCCTCGAAGACCTCGCGCGGCTGGCGCGCGTTGGGACGCACCTGGGCGATCGGGAGCTCGGCGAAGTAGGCGCCGGCCACGACCCCACCTGCGATCGGTCGCTCTCCGCCGGAGGCTGCCGGCGACGCCTCGCTGTCAGCCGGCACGGTGCCCGACGGCCCGGTGCCCGACGGCCCGGTTGCCGGGTCGACTGTGGGGGCCGGCTCGCTCGGGGCGGTCGGGATCAGTGAGCCCAGTCCCCGGCCCAGTCCGCGACGCGGAGGGTTGGCAGTCATGCGGCGTCCTGGTGGCGAGGTCCGCGCGATTGCGGCGGGGACGAAGGCCGTGCGGTGCTCAAGCGGGGGCTCCCTTGCTGGCGATCTCGCGGGCGGCCTCCAGGTAGGAGAGTGCTCCCGCCGAGGCCGGATCGTAAGTCATCACGGTCTGGCCGTAGGACGGCGCCTCTGACACGCGCACGGAGCGCGGCACGGCCGTCTTGAGGACCTGGCCGCCGAAGTGGCTGCGGACCTCGTCCGACACGCCGGCCGCAAGGCGGGTCCGGGCGTCGTACATGGTGAGCAGGATGGTCGACACCACGAGCTGGGGGTTGAGGTGCTGCCGCACCATCTCGACGGTCTCGAGCAGCTGGCCGAGGCCCTCCAGGGCGTAGTACTCGGCCTGGATCGGGATGAACATCTCCCGACCGGCGACGAGGGCGTTGAGCGTCAGGAGACCGAGGGAGGGCGGACAGTCGACGAAGACGTAGTCGTAGCGGTCCTCGCCCACCTCGTCGGCGGTGCCCACGAGGGGGTGGGCACTGATCGCTCGCGCCAGCCGCTGCTCGCGGGCCACGACGCTCACCAGCTCGATCTCGGCGCCGGCGAGGTCGATCGTGGCCGGCACGACCCACAACCCGGGCAGGTCGGCACACTCGGTGATCACGTCGACCAGGGGCTGGCCGTCGACGAGCATGTCGTACGTCGACGGCACCCCACGGTGGTGGTCGATCCCGAGCGCGGTGGACGCGTTGCCTTGGGGGTCCAGGTCGATGACCAGCACCCGTTGCCCGAGCTGCGCCAGACCGGCGGCCACGTTCACGGTCGAGGTCGTCTTGCCGACCCCGCCCTTCTGGTTGGCGACGACCATCACGCGGGTGGCACTGGGGCGCGGCACGCCTTGTCGTCGCAGTCCTCCGGAGCGCGCCAGGACCGAGTGCTGGGCGGCGCGGGCCAAGGGAGTGCCGTGGTCCTGGATGGTGTCATGGTCGGCGGCGATGTCGGCGGCCGTCCGGACCTGCCAAGCGGGTCGTGTTTCACGTGAAACGTCGGACTCTCCTGTTTCACGTGAAACATTCCCAGCCTGTGGATGAACTGGGCTCGCCTGTGGATAGTCAGGCTCACGCGAGGCAGTACCGGCGGTGGAAAACTCGTGAGGGCTCACATCTGCCGACTGCCAGCCCACGTCCTCGGTGGGATCTCCGGTCAACTCAGAACACCTCTCACTTCGCTGCACGCTGGGCACGGCGCTGACCGCGCCGCTGGGAATCACGGGCAAGGGGCCAACCTATCCGTGCCGGGTCCGCCCATGGCACCCGCACCACGGTCGCCGGTGGATCCACGACGCCGACCCCGACCTCGAGGACCTCCGGGGTCCCACAGCGCCAGGCGGTCAGGAAGGCCTGGGCCGTCGCGATCTCCTCGTGGACGGACCGACCCTTCATCGCGACCATCGCGCCCGTGGGTGCCACCAGAGGCATCGACCACGCCAGCAGTCGCTCGAGAGGGGCCACGGCTCGCGACGTGACGACGTCGAAGGTCTCCCGCCCGTGCACCTCCTCGGCGCGAGCACGGACCAAGGTGACGTGTTCCAGACCGAGCTCAGAGACCACCTCGTCGAGGAACGTCGTACGACGCAGGAGGGGCTCCACCAGGGTGACACGCAGGTCGGGCCGAGCGATGGCCAGGACCACCCCCGGGAGTCCTGCCCCCGTGCCGACGTCACAGACGCGCGCGCCGCTCGGGATCACCTCGGCCAGCACCGCAGAGTTCAGGATGTGCCGCTCCCAGAGCCGCGGTGACTCCCGGGGGCCGATCAGTCCACGGACCACGCCCTCCGTCGCCAGCAGCTCAGTGAAGCGGACGGCCAGGTCCAGCCGATCGGACGCGAACGCCCCCCGCGCCCCGGAGGGCACGGAGGGCGTTTCACGTGAAACATGATCGCTCACGCGGGCAGGATCACCACGTGACGCTTCGGCTCGGCGCCCTCGGACTCGGAGGTGAGCCCGGCGCCGGCGACGGCGTCGTGCACGACCTTGCGCTCGAAGGCACTCATCGGGTCGAGGGAGAGCGGCTCACCCTTCTCCTTGACCTCGGCGATGGCCTTCGCGGCCAACGCGACCAGTCGGGTGCGCTGCTCCGCACGGTAGCCACCGACATCGAGCATGAGTCGTGACCGCTCCCCGGTCTCCCGGTAGACCGCGAGCCGGGTCAGCTCCTGCAGGGCCTCCAGCACCTCGCCCCGTTGCCCCACGAGCTGGCTCAGGTCCGCACCATCGATCTGGACACTTGCCCGGTCGCCGTCGACGTCCATGTCGAGGTCGCCGTCGAGATCCGCGATGTCGAGGAGTTCCTCGAGATAGTCCGCGGCGATGTCGCCCTCCTGCTCGAGGCGCTGCACCTTCGAGGGCCGCCCGCCCCTGTCATTCTCAGCGTCATCCACGCCGTTCGTGTCGGTCTCGTCGGACGCCGGGTCGTCGGTCTCGGCAACCCCGGCAACCCCGGCAACCTCGGTGGGCTCGGCGGGCTCGGTGGTCTCGGTGGTCTCGGTGTCGACAGCCTCGTCGTCGGTCATCTGCTCACTCACGTGTGTCTCCTGCTTCACTCGGGATGCATGTCCGCGAACGGCATGCAGAAAATCGTGGGGGATCGAGCGGTCAGCGCTTCTTCTTCTTGTTGCGCTGGGCCTTCGTCTGTCGCTGCGGCTGCTGGCGCGTCGGGATCGGCTTCTCGTCGATGACGGCCACCGACGACTCGCTCACCTCCGGCTCGAGGGTCAGACCCTTGCGCTCCGCCTTGGCCCGGTCGCGCTCCAGCTTGGCGTCGGCGGCCGGAGTGCCGGGGGCCGGGTTGTTGCGGATCACGTAGAACTGCTGGCACATCGTCCAGAGGTTCGAGACCGTCCAGTAGACGAGCACGCCGATCGGGAAGGCCACACCGCCGACGGCGAAGACCACGGGAAGGACGTAGAGCAGCATCTTCTGCTGCTGGGCGTACGGGCCGCTCAGCGCGTCCGCCGGCATGTTCTTGCTCATCAGCTGGCGCTGTGTCATGAACGTGGTCGCGGTCATGCCGACCACCAGGATCGCGGCGACGACCATCACCCCGGTGACGCCACCGTTGTCCAGGAACGTTCCGGAGACCGGGATCTTGTCCAGCAGCTTGGAGTCACCGAACTGCTTGGCCAGCTCCTCGTCGAGGAAGCCGTGGGCCTTGCCCTTCTTCGACGCCTGGTCGAGCATGCGGAACAGCGACAAGAAGATGGGCATCTGCAGCAGGATCGGCAGGCACGAGGCGAACGGGTTGGTGCCCGAGTCCTTGTAGAGCTTCATCGTCTCCTGGGCGAGGCGCTCACGATCGTGACCGTACTTCTTCTGCAGCTCGCGCACCTTCGGCTGGATGAGCTGCATGTTGCGGCTCGACTTGATCTGCTTCACGAAGAGCGGGATCAGGGCGGCGCGGATCACCAGGGTGAGACCCACGATCGACAGCACCCACACCAGGCCGCCGGCCGGGTCCAGGAAGTTCGACAACAGCTGGTGGATGCCCACCAGGACGAAGGACACCGCGTAGTAGAGCGGCACCATGATCGCGTGTCCGATGTCGCCTAGGAATGCGAGCACTCAAGCTCCTCGAGTTGAGGGTGACTCCGCAGCCGATGTGGCGCGGGAGGGAACGGGGTCGTAGCCGCCGGCGGCCCACGGGTGGCACCGGCCGATGCGACGCAGGGAGAGCCACGTGCCACGGACGGACCCGTGGACGGTGACCGCCTCGAGAGCGTAGGCCGAGCAGGTCGGGTGATAGCGGCACACCTGGCCGTAGAGCGGGCTGATCGCAAACCGCCACGCTCGGATGAAGCCGATCAGGAGGTGCTTCACGAGGCGCTCACCCGGTCGAGGCTACGACCCAGGTCCGCGCCCAGGGTGGCGTACGACGCCTCCGCCGAGGCGGGCAGCGCACGCACCACGAGAGCAGCACGACCCGGAAGGCCTTCCAGTGCAGGAAGACGCTCCCGGGTCAGGTGGCGCAGTCGTCTCTTCACGCGGTTGCGGATCGCGGCGTTGCCCACGGCCTTGCTGACCGTGAAACCCACCTGTACCGGGCCGGGATCCGCGTCGGCGTCCACCCGGAGGTGGACCACCATCGTCGCGGAACCGGCGCGCCGTCCCTGCCGAACAGTGCGACGGAACCCGTCGCTGTCGGTGAGCCGGTGGTCGGCGGGGAGCACGGCGGATGCCGTGGGCTCGCGGGCGTCAGACCGCCAGTTCCTTGCGGCCCTTGCGACGGCGGCTCGACAGGATCGAGCGACCGGCACGGGTCCGCATGCGCAGACGGAAGCCGTGCACCTTGTGACGGCGACGGTTGTTCGGCTGGTAGGTACGCTTGCTCACGGCTATTTCTCCGAAGGTTTCGAGGGATGTCCACTCCACTGCGAGGTCAGTGCTGGGCCCGAGTTGATGCATTCGGCCGGCACCGCCCACCCACGTGGCCGCCTCGTGGCGGATCGTGGACGTGCGGCACCCGTCGACATGGAGCGACCGGCCAACGGTACGCGGTGGGGAAAGAGGGGGTCAAACCCGCGCCGCCCCTCCGCGTGACTGCCTGTGGATGACGTCTTGCCCACGACGGTCCACGGTTGTTACGTTCCACTCTTCCCCGGTCTGTGGAAAACACGGTCCTGCCATCGTGGTCGACACAAGGCGGCGCGGGTCACAGGGGCCCTGAAACCGCCCCTGACCTGCATGAACGTCGACGCAGTGGCCGGTCTCGGAGGGCCGGGGGGCCCGATCCCACAGATCGGGGAAGGCAGTTCACAGCTTGTGGAAAACTCTGTGGACCAAGGATCACCCGGTGCTCGGTGTGACCTCAGACAACGGTGGAAAGCAGAGGCGGTCCGGTGGATGACCAAGAGGTAGATCTCGGGACGGCATGGCAGCAGATCGTGGAGGACCTCCAACCCAACCAGCGCGCCTGGCTGCGTCCGAGCGTCCCCGTCACGCTCCACGAGAACACCGCGATCATCGCCGTGCCCAACGACTTCACGCGCAACCAGCTCGAGGGCCGGCTGCGCAACCACATCGAGGACGCCCTCACCGAGGGCTTCGGTCGCGAGATCCGGATGCTCGTCACGGTCAACCCCGCACTCGAGGACGCCGTTCCGGTCCCGGTTGATGAGTCGACAGATCGATCTGTCGCTTTGTCGACACACGACCAGGGCCCGTTCGAGCCGACGCCCGCGCCCCGCGAGGAGCAGCACGAGCCCGCGGCCAGCAGCCGACCCTCGGCGCTGGAGACCCGGCTCAACCCCAAGTACACCTTCGAGACCTTCGTCATCGGCTCGTCCAACCGCTTCCCCCACGCGGCGGCCGTGGCCGTGGCCGAGGCGCCGGGCAAGGCCTACAACCCGCTCCTGGTCTACGGCGACTCCGGACTGGGCAAGACCCACCTGCTCCACGCGATCGGGCACTACGTCCGCAGCCTCTACAACAACGCCAAGGTGCGCTACGTCTCCAGCGAGGAGTTCACCAACGAGTTCATCAACGCGATCCGCGACGACCGCCAGGACCGTTTCAAGCGGCGCTACCGCGACGTCGACGTCCTGCTGATCGACGACATCCAGTTCCTCGAGGGCAAGACCCAGACACAAGAAGAGTTCTTCCACACCTTCAACACCCTCCACAACGCCAACAAGCAGATCGTGCTGACGTCCGACCGGGCACCCAAGCGACTCGAGGCGCTGGAGGACCGGCTGCGCAACCGGTTCGAGTGGGGCCTGATCACCGACGTGCAGCCGCCCGACCTGGAGACCCGCATCGCGATCCTGCGCAAGAAGGCCGCGATGGACCGGCTCACCGCACCGCCGGACGTGCTGGAGTTCATCGCCTCCAAGATCCAGACCAACATCCGCGAGCTCGAGGGCGCACTGATCCGGGTGACGGCGTTCGCCAACCTCAACCGCCAGGAGGTCGACATGACCCTGGCCGAGATCGTCCTCAAGGACCTGATCCCCGAGGGCGGCGAGCCCGAGATCACCCACGCGCTGATCATCGCCCAGACCGCGGCCTACTTCGGCGTCTCCCTCGAGGACCTCACCGGACCCTCCCGCGGGCGGCACCTGGTGATGGCCCGACAGATCGGCATGTACCTGTGCCGCGAGCTGACGAGCATGTCGCTGCCGCAGATCGGGCGGGAGTTCGGTGGTCGCGACCACACGACCGTGATGTACGCCGACCGCAAGATCCGCCAGCTCCTCGCCGAGCGACGCGCCGTGTTCAACCAGGTCAGCGAGCTCACCAACCGCGTGAAGATGCAGGCCCGCCAGTCCTGACCCGCCGGGTGTGGACAACGTGTGGTTCCGGTCCGTCGTTCGTCCCCAGCCCCTGTGGACACACCGGGACGAACGACACGAAACCGCTCCGAGTGCACACCCCCGGCGAGTTCGTCCTCGCGAGTGCACACCCGCTGTGCACATGCCTACGAGCCGCTGACCTGCATCAACACGACTTGTCCACAGTTTCCACGGACCCTATGACTACTACGAACCTCACTACTGATCCCCTCACCCGCCACCACTGAACACACCCCGCTCTGGGGAGAACCCTGCCGAAGCCGCGGCGACGCGTGGCAGGATGCACATCCCACGCGCTCGCGCGTGAGCCTCATGCTGCATCCAGCAGCTCCCCATCGTGTTGCTACCAGTTCTCTCGCCGAGGAGACCCTTGTGAAGTTCCGCGTCGAACGCGACGTCTTCGCCGATGCCGTTGCCTGGGCTGCGCGCAGCCTGCCGGTCCGTCCCAGCTCCCCGGTGCTGGCGGGTCTGTTGATCGAGGCGAGCGACGCGGGTCTGGTCCTGTCGACGTTCGACTACGAGACCTCGGCCCGGGCCACGCTCACCGCAGACGTCAGCGACGAGGGCAAGGCCCTGGTCAGTGGCCGGCTCCTGGCCGACATCTGCCGCAGCCTGCCGGCCAAGCCCGTCGAGCTCACCCTCGAGGGACCACGCGTCTCGCTGATCTGCGGATCGGCCCGGTTCAGCCTGCAGACGATGCCTGTCGCCGACTACCCGACGCTGCCCGACATGCCCTCGGCCACCGGCACCGTCTCGAGCGCCGATTTCGCCCACGCCGTCTCGCAGGCGGTCACCGCGGCCGGCCGCGACGACATGCTTCCGGTGCTCACCGGCGTACGGATCGAGATCGACGGGTCCACGATGGCGCTGCTGGCCACCGACCGCTTCCGCCTCTCGCACCGCGAGCTGACCTGGAACCCGCAGTCCCCCGACGAGTCGGTCGCCGCGCTGGTCCCGGCCAAGGTCCTGGGCGACACCGCCAAGTCCTTGACCTCGGGCGCCGAGGTCACCATCGCGCTGAGCGCGAGCGGAGCCGGCGAGGGCCTCATCGGCTTCGAGGGCACCGGTCTGGGCGGCGTACGCCGCACCACGACCCGCCTGCTCGACGGCGAGTTCCCCAAGGTCCGGGCGCTCTTCCCGGCCGAGCACCTCACGGTCGCGAAGGTCAACAAGGCCGAGCTGATCGAGACGGTCAAGCGCGTGGCACTCGTCGCCGAGCGCAACACCGCCGTGCAGATGAAGTTCGGCGACCAGCAGATCGTGCTCGACGCGGGCTCCGGAGACGAGGCCATGGCGACCGAGGCCGTCGATGCCGAGATCAACGGTGACGACCTGACCACCGGCTTCAACCCGCAGTTCCTGCTCGACGGTCTCACCGCCATCGACGGTGAGTTCGTGGACCTCGCCTTCACCCAGGCGACCAAGCCCGTGGTGATCTCCGGCACGGACGCCGACGACGCCAGTTCGTTCCGCTACCTGCTGATGCCTCGGCGCCTGCTCAGCTGAGACCGCCCCCTCCGACGCGCCGCGCCGTGTCGTCGGCCTGCGTGCACGGCTAGGCTCGGGACATGGATATCGGACTCGTCGGGCTGGGCAAGATGGGCGGCAACATGCGCGAGCGCATGCGCCGAGCGGGACTGACGGTCGTCGGCTACGACCGCAACCCGGACGTCAGCGACGTCGACTCCCTCGCCGCGCTCGTCGATGCGCTGCCGAGCCCCAAGGTCGTGTGGGTCATGGTCCCTGCCGGCGACGCCACGCGCGCGACGGTCAAGGAGCTCCGCGACCTGCTCTCCGCGGGGGACGTCGTCATCGACGGCGGCAACTCGCGCTGGACCGACGACATCGCCAACGCCGAGCTGCTCGCGGACAAAAAGATCGGCTACGTCGACTGCGGTGTCTCCGGCGGTGTCTGGGGCCTGGAGAACGGCTACGCCCTGATGTACGGCGGCGACGCCGACGACATCGCCAAGGTCCAGGACGCCTTTGACGCGCTCAAGCCCGAGGGCGACTTCGGTGCCGTCCACGCCGGCAAGGTGGGCGCCGGACACTTCTCCAAGATGGTCCACAACGGCATCGAGTACGCGATCATGCAGGCCTATGCCGAGGGCTGGGAGCTGCTCGAGAAGGCCGAGGTCACCGACAACGTGACCGAGGTCTTCCGCTCCTGGCGCGAGGGCACCGTCATCCGCTCGTGGCTGCTCGACCTGATGGTCAATGCGCTCGACGAGGACCCGGGGCTGAGCAGGATCGCCGGCTACGCGGAGGACTCGGGCGAGGGACGGTGGACCGTCGAGGCCGGCATCGAGAACGCCGTCGCCACCCCGGCCATCACCGCGGCCCTCTACGCCCGCTTCGTCTCCCGCCAGGACGACTCCCCGACGATGAAGGCCGTCGCGGCCATGCGCAACCAGTTCGGCGGCCACGCGGTGCGCTCGTCCGCGCCGGCGGGCGGCGATGCCGAGGGCAGGTCCGGTGCCGAGCAGTCGGCCTCCGCGCAGCAGGCCGGCGCCGGCGATGCGTCCGGGGAGAGCTAGAGCTCCTTGCACGTCGCCCACCTGAGCCTGCACAACTTCCGCTCCTACGCCGACCTCGACGTCGAGCTGGAGCCGGGGGCGACCGCCTTCATCGGCCGCAACGGACAGGGCAAGACCAACCTGGTCGAGGCCATCGACTACCTGTCACGACTCGCCTCGCACCGGGTCGCCACCGACGCGCCGCTCGTCAAGGCCGGCACCGACCAGGCCGTCGTACGCGCCTCGGTGGTGAAGGACGGGCGCACGGCGATGCTCGAGGTCGAGCTCAACCCGGGCCGCGCCAACCGGGCCCGCATCAACCGCTCGCCCCTGCCGCGGCCGCGCGAGATCATCGGCCTGGTGCGCACCGTCGTCTTCGCTCCCGACGACCTGACCCTGGTCAAGGGCGACCCCTCGGACCGCCGCAAGTTCCTCGACGACCTGCTGGTCCTGCGCGCTCCGCGCCTGGCCGGCGTGCGATCGGACTACGACCGGATCCTGCGGCAGCGCAACAGCCTGCTCAAGACGGCGGGCATCGCGCGGGGCTCCTCGCGCGACGCGGCCATGTCCACGCTGGAGATCTGGGACGACAACCTCGCCCGGGTCGGTGGCGAGATCCTCGCCGCACGTCTCCAGCTGGTCGAGGACCTGCGTCCCTACGTGGGGAAGGCCTACGAAGCGGTGGCCCGCGGCGCGTCGCGCGACGACGCGGACCTCGACTACAGGGCGAGCGTCGAGGTCACCGATGATCTCGCGGCCGCACTCCTGGCGGCCATCGCCGACCGGCGCAAGGAGGAGCTGGACCGCGGCATCTCGCTCGTCGGCCCGCACCGCGACGAGCTGCTGCTCACCCTCGGCGACGGCGAGCTCCGGCTGCCGGTCAAGGGCTACGCCTCCCACGGGGAGTCGTGGTCGTTCGCGCTCGCTCTGCGCCTGGCGTCGTACGACCTGCTGCGCGCCGACGGTGACGACCCGATCCTCGTGCTCGACGACGTCTTCGCCGAGCTCGACGCCGAGCGGCGCAGCCAGCTGGCCGACCTGGTCGCCGGCGCAGAGCAGGTCCTGGTGACGGCGGCGGTGGCCGCCGACGTGCCGGCCTCGCTGCAGGGCGTGCGCGTCCTCGTCGCCGACGGTCGGGTGACCCGTGACGACTGACGGGCCCACCGACGGGCCCACCGACGGGCCCACAGACGAGGAGGCTCCCGAGGAGTCGGCCCCGTCGACGTCCGCCCCCGAGCACCAGGCAGACGGGCTCGACCTCGCCCGCTCGGCCGCCCGCGCCGCGGCCGCGACCCCGGGGGCGGCACCCCGCAGGCGTCCCACCTTCCGCCGACGGACGTTCACGTCCTCGTCGGGCGCGCGGCCCGACGACCGCGACCCGCAGCTGCTCGACCAGGCCATGGGCCGTCTCATCGCCAACCACGGGTGGGAGCTCGACCTCAAGGTCCAGGGCGTCTTCGGCCGGTGGGCCGAGCTGGTCGGGTCGGAGATCGGCGACCACTGCACACCCGAGTCCTTCGCCGACGGGCGGCTCGTCGTGCGCACCGACTCCACCGCTTGGGCCACGCAGCTCAAGCTCCTCACGCCCACCGTCGTACGCCGCCTCAACGCCGAGCTCGGGGACGGCACCGTCACGGTCATCGAGGTGCTCGGCCCGCACCTGCCCCACTGGACCAAGGGCAGGCTCTCGAGCCGCGACGGCCGGGGTCCGCGTGACACCTACGGCTGATCCGGCCGGACTCCACCCGAGGCTCGGATCTGGCGATCTGAGCGACTCGCGACGGTAGGGGACCCCACCGACCCCCCTCATAGGCGCTGTGAACGGGCTTCATGAAGCGCCTGAGGGCGTTATTTTCCACAGAACCCCCCCATGGGCGGGGGTGATCCTTCGCTTGGCGACTCCTGACCGGTAGTATGAGCATTCGAGTCGCATGCTTCGTTGCCACCGCAACAGCCGCGACTCGACCCATGTCGAACGCCCGCCGACGGCGAAGAGAAGAAGGCTGTGCCTTGAGCGAAGAGAACGTCGAGATCCCCACCGCTTCGACCCCCGACTCGCCCCCAGCACCCGACTCCACACCGACCGGCACCTCGAAGGTCAGCGCCCCCAGGCGCAACACCAACGCGGTCGACGACGACTTCGAGTACGACGCGTCCGCGATCACGGTCCTCGAGGGCCTCGAGGCGGTGCGCAAGCGCCCCGGCATGTACATCGGCTCGACCGGTGAGCGCGGCCTGCACCACCTGATCTGGGAGATCGTCGACAACGGCGTGGACGAGGCGTTGGCGGGGATCTGCGACCGGATCGTGCTGACACTGCAGGCCGACGGCGGCGTGCGGGTCGAGGACAACGGGCGCGGCATCCCGACCGACACCGCGCCCGGCCAGGACATGCCCGCGCTCACGATGGCGCTGACCATGCTGCACGCCGGTGGCAAGTTCGGCGGCGGCGGCTACAAGGTCTCCGGTGGTCTGCACGGCGTCGGCGTCTCCGTGGTCAACGCACTCTCCACCCGCCTCGTCGCCGAGGTCGCCAACCGCGGGCACCTGTGGCGCCAGACGTTCCGGCTCGGTGTCCCCGAGGCCGACCTCGAGCAGATCCGCCCGATGGAGCCCGACGAGCGCACCGGCACCACCGTCACCTGGTATGCCTCGGAGGACATCTTCGAGTCCACCCACTACAACCTCGAGACCATCACCTCGCGGCTGCGTGAGATGGCGTTCCTCAACAAGGGCGTGGAGTTCGTGGTGCGCGACGAGCGCGAGGACGCCGCGGCGCGCGTCGACGCCGTCGAGGACGACACGATCGACAACACGGTGGACAACGGCGGACACGACGCCATCAAGCGTGGCGAGACGGGCGGGCTGGAGCAGGTCTTCAAGTACGACCGCGGCCTGGTCGACTACGTCGAGCACCTCAACCGTCGCAAGGCCGTGGCCAACGCGAGCGTCATCTCGTTCGAGGCCGACACCCCCGAGTCGGTCGAGAACCACATGAGCCTCGAGGTCGCGATGCAGTGGAACACCTCCTACACGGAGTCGGTCCACACCTTCGCCAACAACATCAACACCCACGAGGGCGGCACCCACGAGGAGGGCTTCCGCGCCTCCCTCACCTCCCTGGTCAACAACTGGGGCGAGGAGTGGGGCCTGATCAAGAAGAAGGAGGACCGGGTCTCGGGCGACGACATCCGCGAGGGCCTGACCGCGATCGTCTCCATCAAGCTCGCCGAGCCGCAGTTCGAGGGACAGACCAAGACCAAGCTCGGCAACACCGAGGCCAAGGGCTTCGCCCAGCGGATCATGAACGACCAGCTCGGCGCGTGGTTCGAGGAGAACCCGGCCGAGGGCCGCGACATCGTGCGCAAGTCGCAGGCCGCGGCCAGCGCCCGGATCGCCGCCCGCAAGGCGCGCGAGCTGGCGCGTGGTCGCAAGGGCCTGCTCGGCGGCGGCGGCCTGCCCGGCAAGCTCAGCGACTGCCAGTCGACCAACCCCGAGGAGTGCGAGGTCTTCGTCGTCGAGGGCGACTCGGCAGGTGGCTCCGCGCGGCAGGGCCGTGACCCGCGCATCCAGGCGATCCTCCCGATCCGCGGCAAGATCCTCAACGTGGAGAAGGCCCGCATCGACAAGGTGCTCGCCAACACCGAGGTCCAGGCGATCATCTCGGCGCTCGGCACCGGCATCCAGGAGGAGTTCAACCTCGAGAAGCTGCGCTACCACAAGGTCGTGATGATGGCCGACGCCGACGTCGACGGCCACCACATCAACACCCTCCTGCTGACGCTGCTCTTCCGCTTCATGAAGCCGCTCATCGAGCACGGCTACGTCTACATGGCCCAGCCCCCCCTCTACCGCCTCCGCTGGAACAAGCCGGCCGAGCACGAGTTCGTCTTCTCCGACGCTGAACGCGACGCGCTGCAGGCCGACGGCCTGGCGCAGGGCAAGAAGCTGCCCAAGGAGAACCCGGTCCAGCGCTACAAGGGCCTCGGTGAGATGAACGCCGACGAGCTGTGGGAGACGACGATGGACCCCGACGCACGCCTGATGAAGCAGGTCACCCTCGACGACGCCGCGCAGGCCGACGAGATCTTCTCGATCCTGATGGGCGAGGACGTCGAGCAGCGCAGGTCGTTCATCCAGCGCAATGCCAAGGACGTGAGGTTCTTGGACATCTAGCCACCGCAGGTCGAGGAGGGCGCACCGCGCCCGCCGCGAGACCACGATGCCGATGTATCCACGAATCTAGACGCAGTCTTAGACACGACAAGAGGGCACGAGAATGACTGAGATCCCCACGGACACCGCCGCCGGCGGCGACGGCAACGGCTTCGGCGACGAGCGCATCCAGCCGATCGAGCTGCAGACGCTCATGCAGCAGTCCTACATCGACTATGCGATGACCGTCATCGTCGGGCGCGCGCTGCCCGACGTGCGTGACGGCCTCAAGCCGGTGCACCGCCGCATCCTCTACGCGATGTACGACGGCGGCTACCGCCCCGACCGCGGCTTCTCCAAGTGCTCGCGCGTCGTCGGTGACGTGATGGGCCAGTACCACCCCCACGGCGACACCGCGATCTACGACACCATGGTGCGCCTGGCACAGCCGTGGGTGCTGCGCGCGCCGCTGATCAACGGCCAGGGCAACTTCGGCTCGCCGGGCAACGACTCCGCCGCGGCGATGCGATACACCGAGTGCCGGATGGCGCCGCTGGCCATGGAGATGGTCCGCGACATCGACGAGGACACCGTCGACTTCCGCCCCAACTACGACGGTCGCTCGCAGGAGCCGACCATCCTGCCCTCGCGGTTCCCCAACCTGCTCGTCAACGGCGGCTCGGGGATCGCCGTCGGCATGGCGACCAACATCCCCCCGCACAACCTGCGCGAGGTCGTCGACGCCACCGTCGCCTTCATCGATGACTCCGCGATCACCACCGAGGCGCTGATGCAGCACCTGCGCGGGCCGGACTTCCCCACCGGCGGGATCATCCTGGGCGTCGGGGGGATCCGCGACGCGTACGAGACCGGGCGCGGCAAGGTCCGCCTGCAGGCCCGCGCGCACGTCGAGCCGCTCTCGCACGGCAAGGAGGCGATCGTCGTCACCGAGCTGCCCTACCAGGTCAAGAAGGGCGGCGAGGGCGGCCTGATCACCAAGATCGCCGACCTCGTGCGTGAGAAGAAGCTCGAGGGGATCTCCGATCTGCGCGACGAGTCAGACCGCAGCGGCATGCGC
>JBBSOR010000049.1:0-28884 GCA_038259535.1 Propionibacteriales bacterium
AACTTCATCGAGTCCTTGTTGCCCTTGATGTCGAATCCCTCGGGGGCCGAGCCGTCCTCGGTGGCGGCAGCGGAGTCCGCGCCGAGCTCGGCGTCGCCCCCGGCGGCTGCTCCACCGCGTCGCATACCCCGCCCTCCCGGCGGCCGGGGGGCCCCCCCCCCGGGGGGGGCCCCCCGGCCTCCGTGCTGTTCGCTCCACCCCACACATCGCCCGGACTCCCGTCCACTCTCCACCGGAGCCGGGCCCTGAACCCAAGGAAGAGGGACCATGGCCGACTTCACCGCCGCCGACGTCAAGAAGCTCCGTGAGCTGACCCAGGCCGGGATGATGGACTGCAAGAAGGCGCTGACCGAGGCCGACGGTGACTTCGACCGCGCCGTCGAGCTCCTGCGCGTCAAGGGTGCCGCCAAGGCCGCGGCCCGCGGTGCCGAGCGCGAGGCCGTCGCCGGACTCGTCGCCACCGCCGGCAACGCGCTGGTCGAGCTCAAGAGCGAGACCGACTTCGTCGCCAAGAACGAGGACTTCATCACCAAGGCCCAGCAGATCGCCGAGGTCGCCAACTCGGTGAAGGCCACCGACACCGAGGCCCTCAAGGCCGCCGAGCTCGACGGCAAGACCGTCGGCGAGGTGGTCCAGGACCTGGCCATCACCATCGGCGAGAAGATCGAGCTGGGCGAGGTCGCCTACTTCGAGGGCACCACGGTCACCTACATGCACAAGCGTGCCGCCGACCTGCCGCCCGCCGTGGGCGTGCTCGTCGAGTTCGAGGGTGACGAGGCCGCCGCCCGCGCCGCCGCGATGCAGATCGCCGCGATGAAGGCCCAGTACCTCACCCGCGACGAGGTCCCTGCCGACGTCGTCGCGTCCGAGCGCTCGATCGCCGAGCAGAAGACCCGCGAGGAGGGCAAGCCCGAGCAGGCGATCGCCAAGATCGTCGAGGGTCGCCTCGGTGGGTTCTACAAGGAGATCGTCCTGCTCGAGCAGGAGTCGGTCACCGAGTCGAAGAAGTCCGTCAAGGCCGTCCTCGACGCCGCCGGCACGACCGTCAAGCGGTTCGCCCGCTTCGAGGTCGGCGCCTGAGCCACGCTCCGCTGCACCCGACAGGGGTCGTCCGCCACCGGCGTACGGCCCCTGCGGCATTTCGGGTGGGCGGGTTCGACCCCCGGGCCACTGGCCGGTAGGTTTCTCAGGACCGGTCCAGGCGTGCGAAGGGATCCATGTGACGGCGTACAAGCGAGTCCTGCTCAAGCTCTCCGGTGAGGTGTTCGGCGGCGGTGAGGTCGGACTGGACCTTGACGTCATCAACGCACTGGCCAGCGAGGTGGCCGAGGTCGCCAAGTCGGGCGTCCAGATCGCCATCGTTGTCGGGGGCGGCAACTTCTTCCGTGGTGCCGAGCTGCAGCAGCGCGGCATGGACCGCGCCAGGGCCGACTACATGGGCATGCTGGGCACGGTGATGAACTGCCTCGCGCTGCAGGACCTCATCGAGAAGCACGGCGTCGAGACGCGCGTGCAGACCGCCATCACCATGGGTCAGGTCGCCGAGCCCTACATCCCGCGCCGCGCCATGCGGCACATGGAGAAGGGCCGCGTCGTGATCTTCGGTGCGGGCGCCGGCATGCCGTTCTTCTCCACCGACACGGTCGCCGCCCAGCGTGCCCTGGAGACGCGCTGCGAGGTGATCCTGATGGGCAAGCAGGGCGTCGACGGCGTCTACGACTCCGACCCGCACAAGTTCCCCGACGCGGTGAAGTTCGACGACCTCACCTACGACGAGTACCTCGCCCGCGACCTCAAGGTGGCCGACGCCACCGGCATCGCCATGGCGCGCGACAACAAGATGGACATGGTCTTCTTCAACCTCTCGACCCCGGGCACGATCGTGCGCGCGGTGCGGGGTGAGAAGATCGGCACGCTGGTGAGCAGCTCGGCCTGACCCGGTCGCCCGACCGCCAGCCCCCACGACGTACGACGAGAGAGAGCCCCACCGTGATCAACGACGTCATGAACGATGCCGACGCCAAGATGGGCAAGTCGGTCGAGGCGACCCGCGAGGAGTTCGCCGCGATCCGGGCCGGGCGTGCCAACCCGGCCATGTTCGCCAAGATCACGGCCGACTACTACGGCAGCCAGACCCCGCTGCAGCAGCTCGCGAGCTTCTCCTCCCAGGATGCGCGCACCATCTTGATCCAGCCCTTCGACATCGGTGCGATGGGCGCGATCGAGCGGGCCATCCGTGACTCCGACCTCGGCGTCAACCCGGCCAACGACGGCAAGGTCCTGCGCTGCGTCTTCCCGGAGCTGACCGAGGAGCGCCGCAAGGAATACATCAAGCTCGCCAAGGCGAAGGCCGAGGACGGCCGCGTCTCGGTGCGCAACATCCGTCGCACCGCCAAGCAGGGCCTGGAGAAGCTCGAGAAGGACGGCGAGGTCGGCAAGGACGACGTCACCGGTGCCGAGAAGCGCCTCGACGGGCTCACCAAGACCCACACCGACAAGATCGACGACCTCCTCAAGCACAAGGAAGCAGAGCTGCTCGAAGTCTGAGCGCCCACCCATGACGACCTCCGAGCCGGCTGTCCCGGACACACCCCAGCCGACCCAGAAGGACCACGGCCGCGCCGGCCGCGACCTGCCCACCGCCATCGGTTCGGCCGTCGTGCTCGTCGGGGCGATCCTGCTGTCGCTGCTGTTCTGGAAGACCGCCTTCATGGCGATCGTCGCCGCGGCCGTCGTCGTGGCGATCTGGGAGCTCCACAAGGGTCTCGGCGCCAAGGACATCGACATCCCCGAGCAGCCGCTCATGCTCGGCGGCGTGGTGATGGTCGTGGTGGCCTACTTCTACGGCGCCCCCGCGCTGGTCACCGGCACGGCCGTGACGTCGCTGGTGATCATGCTGTGGCTGCTGCGCCGCGGCGTCGACGGCTACGTCAAGAACGCCACGGCCGCCGTCTTCACGCTGGTCTACGTGCCGTTCCTCGGCTCGTTCGTCGCGCTGCTGCTGGCCGAGGGCGGCACCAGTCCCGGCATCGGGCTCGACACCGACGACCCCGGCGTCCGCGGCATCATCACCTTCATCGCGATCACCGTGGCCTCCGACACGGGTGGCTACATCGCAGGAGTCCTCTTCGGCAAGCACCCGATGGCGCCGGTGATCTCGCCCAAGAAGTCGTGGGAGGGATTCGCCGGGTCGACCGTCGCGTGCGTCGCGGTGGGCGTCTGGCTGGTCACCGCGTTCCTCGGCGGCGACTGGTGGGTCGGCCTGCTGCTCGGCCTGATCACCGTGGTGATGGCGACGCTGGGCGACCTGTGCGAGTCCGTCATCAAGCGCGATCTCGGCATCAAGGACATGAGCCAGGTGATCCCGGGCCACGGTGGCCTGATGGACCGGCTCGACTCGCTGCTCGCCACCATCGCGCCGATCTGGCTGATCCTCTACTACCTCGTCTACTGACGGGACCCGTCGTGCTCCACCTCGTGCGCCACGGACGCCCGCTCATGTCGTCCGAGACTCCGGCGGCCTCGTGGTGCCTCGACCCAGCGGCGTACGACGACGTGTGGGCGCTGCGGTCCTCGGGCCGACTGCCGGCGCGAGCGGCGTGGTTCACCTCGCCCGAGCCCCAGGCACTGCAGACCGCTTAGCTCCTCACCGACGCCGACGTCGGCGTGCTCCCCGAGATGCGCGAGCACGAGCGGACGGGGGAGTGGGTCGAGGACTTCCCCGGTGCGGTGCGGTGCGTCGCGCTTTCGACGCGCCCGACGTCGCCGCGGTGCACGGCACCGCCTGGACCCTGGTGGTCGCCGACCTGACCGGCCGGCCCCCGGACCTCGCGTGGTGGGCCGGGCTCGCGATGCCCGACGTGATCGCCGTCGGCGGGTGAGGTCCTCGACACTCCGCGGACCGCGTGCCCAACCGCCATCGACCCGGTCGAGCGCCTATTCTGGAGTCGTGCAGACCGAAGCGATGCAGGAGACCGGGGAGTCGCGCAAACGACCCCTCGAGTGGTGGCACCACAGCCACCCGACGTTCGCGGGAATCACCGGCTTCTTCGCCGGGATGCTCTTCGTCACGGCGCTGCCGGGGGCCTTCGTCGGCATCCTGCGCCTCCTCTTCAGCTATGAGACCGCGGAGAAGCTCTTCCCCCTGGTGCTCGTCGCCCTCGCGCTGCCCATCACCATGCTGGTCAAGCGCAAGACCCGCCGCTTCGCCCAGTTCATGTTCGTCGGCATGCTCGTCACGGCGCTCGTGGTGCTCGGTGTCACGTCGCTGGTGCTCTACTTCATGGTCGACGCCTGAGCGTCGCCGCGCGCTGAATCGCCCGCTGGGCGTCGGGATGGGAGAATCGAAGCGATGTCCGATCCCACTCAGCAGCCCATCAAGACCCTGCCCCTCGTCTTCGACGAGCCCCGAGGCCGCAAGAAGCCGCCGCGGCACCTCGCCGACCTCGACGAGGCCGGCCGCAAGGCGCTGCTCGAGGAGATGGGGCTGCCGGGTTTCCGTGCCAAGCAGCTCTCGACGCACTACTTCGGGCGTCTGGTCGACGACCCGGCGGAGATGACCGACCTCCCGGCCACGCAGCGCGACGAGCTCGTCGCGGCGCTGCTGCCCGACCTGATGACCCCGCTGCGCACCCTGGAGGCCGACAAGGGGACCACGCGCAAGACGCTGTGGAAGCTCTTCGACGGCGCGCTCGTGGAGTCGGTGCTGATGCGCTATCCCGATCGCGCGACCGTGTGCGTGTCCAGCCAGGCCGGCTGCGGAATGGCCTGCCCGTTCTGCGCCACCGGCCAGGGCGGCCTCCAACGCAACATGTCGACCGCCGAGATCGTCGAGCAGGTCGTCGCGGGCGCCCGTTCGATGGCGCGCGGCGAGGTCCCCGGAGGCCCGGGTCGCGTCTCCAACGTCGTGTTCATGGGCATGGGCGAGCCGCTGGCCAACTACAACGCCGTCATCGGTGCCGTGCGCCGCCTCGTCGACCCGTCGCCGGCCGGACTCGGCATGAGCGCCCGCGGCATCACCGTCTCCACGGTCGGCCTCGTGCCGCGGATCAACCAGCTGACCGAGGAGGGCATCCCGGTCACGCTCGCAGTGAGCCTGCACGCGCCCGACGACGAGCTCCGCAACGAGCTGGTGCCGATCAACACCCGCTACTCGGTCGCCGAGACCGTCGAGGCGGCCTGGAACTACGCCGCGAAGACCAAGCGGCGCGTCTCCATCGAGTACGCCATGATGCGCGGCATCAACGACCAGGCGCACCGCGCCGACCTGCTGGGCGACGTGCTCAACTCCTACGGCGACTGGGGCTGGGTGCACGTGAACCTGATCCCGCTCAACCCGACGCCCGGCTCGAAGTGGACCGCCTCGGACCCCGAGGACGAGCGCGAGTTCGTGCGGCGCCTCGAGGCCAAGGGCATCCCCACGACCGTGCGCGACACCCGCGGCAGCGACATCGACGGAGCCTGCGGCCAGCTCGCCGCCGTGGAGTAGGTCCGTCCTTCGGCGAGCGTTCACGTCTCGTCTGCCCGCCGCGGGCCGTGCGTTGCGGCCGCCCTCCTAGCGTCCGCGGCATGGACCTGCTCGAGAGGCGGCGCCGCAGCCGCACCGTTCCGGCGATCATCCTTCCCATCCCTCGGCGCACGGCGTCGCAGCTGCGCGTCCTGGTGGTGACCGAGTCCTTCCTGCCCCAGGTCAACGGGGTCACCAACTCGGTCCGGCGGGTGCTGGAGCACCTGGGGGCCGAGGGCCACGAGGCCGAGCTGATCGCACCCACCGGCCCGGCGACGTACGCCGGTTTTCCGCTCACCCACGCGCGCGGCGCACATCTGCCGTTCTACGCCGAGTTCCGGGTCGGGCTGGAGACGCGTCGCCGGCTCCGGTCCGCGATGGAGCGGTTCCGACCCGACGTCGTGCACCTCGCCTCCCCGGCGGTGCTGGGCCACCAGGCCGCCCGGGCCGCACGCTCGCTCGGCATCCCGACCGTGGCGATCTACCAGACCGACCTGGTCGGGTTCGCCGACCGCTACGCCGTGCCCGGTGGCGCGCGTGCGATGGAGTCGCTGACCCGTCGGATCCATCTCGGCGTGGACCGCACGCTGGCTCCGTCCACCGCGAGCATCGAGCAGCTCGCCCGCCTGGGCATCGGCTCGGTCGCGCGCTGGCCCAGGGGGGTGGACCAGGTCCTGTTCCACCCGGGGCGACGTGACGAGGCACTGCACAGCGAGCTGGCGCCGAACGGCGAGCACCTCGTGGGCTACGTGGGTCGCCTCGCCCCCGAGAAGGAGCTCGAGCTGCTCGCGCACGTCGACCGGCTGCCCGGGGTGCGTCTCGTGCTGGTGGGCGGCGGGCCCGAGGAGGCCCGGCTGCGGGCGCTGCTCCCCGACGCGGCGTTCCTCGGTGTGCTGCACGGCGAGGAGCTCGCCCGCGCCTACGCCACGCTCGACGTGTTCGTCCACACCGGGCGCCACGAGACGTACTGCCAGTCCGCCCAGGAAGCGCTGGCCAGCGGCGTGCCGGTGGTGGCCCCGCGCGCGGGCGGGCCGATCGATGTCGTCGACGACACGGTGGCGGGCCATCTCTACGAACCCGGCGACGCCGACGAGCTGGTGGCGCACGTCGAGCACCTGCTCGACCGGCCGGTGCTGCGGCGACGGATGGGACTGGCGGCCCGCCACAGCGTGCGCGATCGCACCTGGCCGGCCGTCAACGACCTGCTGGTCAGCCACTACCGCGACCTGAGCGAGCAGCCGGTCAGCCGGCGGCGGGCCGGCTGAGCGCCACCACCTCGACGGCCTCGTCGAGGCTGTCGACGAGGTGGAGGTGCGACTCCATGGCCCGGCCGCGGGCGAGGGCGCGCAGCAGGGGCCAGGCGGGGACGTCCTCGGTCCAGTGCCGCCGACCGACGAGCACCATGGGCGCGATCGTCGCCGGGTCGCCGTAGTAGTTCTCGCACGCGTCCTGGAAGACCTCCTGGACCGTGCCGGCCGCGCCGGGCAGGAAGACGATGCCGGCGTCGCAGACCTCCAGCAGGATCGCCTCCCGGGTGGCGTTGCCGAAGTACTTCGCGATCGCGGTGGCGAACGGGTTCGGCGGCTCGTGGCCGTAGTGCCAGGTCGGGACGCCCAGTGAGTCGTGGCCGGGCTGGTGGGCGTCGATCACCTCGAACGCGGCCCGCGCCCAGGCGCCCACGTCGGGCCTGAACGACGGCACCGCCGCCAGCCGGGCGAGGGCCGCGGCGAGCTCGTCGCCGGGACGATCGGCGAACCAGGCACCCAGGTTGGCCGCCTCCATCGCGCCGGGGCCGCCACCGGTGGCGACCGTCAGCCGACCACCGAGGCCGTGCCCGAGACGGGCGGCCGCGGCATACGGCTCGGTTCCGCGTTCGAGGCTGTGTCCACCCATCACGCCCACCACTGAGCGGCCCTCGAGCCAGACCTCCAGCGCCCCGTCGACGGCATGGTCGTGCAGGGTCATCGCGAGGGCGTCGTCGGTGTCGGGGCGACCCTGCGACCAGGCGTAGGCCCGGGCGTCGAGGGAGTCGCGGTAGTGCGGGGTGTCGTAGAGGTCGCGCGGGGCGTAGAGCGTGGTCCGATAGGGGTCGACCGGGGTGTCGGGGATGGTGGGAAGCACCACGCCACCGGCTCGGTGCACGGCCTCGGAGTCACCGTCGGCGAAGGTGCAGCCGAGGAACAGCGCCTCCTCCACCGAGCGCTCCAGGAGCGCCCCGACTCGATCGGTGAGGTCGAGGCCGACCACGCGCCACCCGGCGAGCGAGCGGGCGCCTCCCCGGAGCCGACGGTCGAGATCGTCGAGGGTGGTGACGTCGACGACGCGTCCGCGGGTGCGTTTCACGCAGCACAACCTATGCCGCTACGACTCAGAAGGCGTGCGCCATCAGCTCCCCGAACAGGTCCTGCTCGTCGGCCTCGAGCCCGCGCGAGCGGAACCAGGCGCACATGTTGGCGCAGTCGCGCAGCAGGAAGTCCAACCCCCGCGGGTTGCCCACCAGGTCCACCATCTGCGGCAGGTCGATGATGACCAGGCGTTCGCCGGCCGCGAGGGTGTTGTAGGGCGAGAGGTCGCCGTGCACGAGTCCCGCCTGCACGAGCGTCAGCAGCGACTCGCGGAGCTGGTCGTAGAAGCCCCGCACCACCGACGGGTCCGGACGCACCTGCGCCACCCGCGGAGCGGTCTCGACCTCGCCATCGACGATGTGGGTGATCCACTCCATCATGATCTCGGTGTCGTCGATCTGGACGGGGTAGGGGACCGGCAGGCCGAGCTCCCAGCAGCGCCGTAGGGCGTTCCACTCCGAGATCGCCCACTCGCCGGCCGCGACCTGGCGGCCCCAGGTGGACTTGCGCTTGAGGGCGCGCTCGTCGCGCGAGCGCTTCATCGATCGGCCCTCGGTGTAGGCCGCTGCTCGGTGGAAGGTCCGGTGGTCGGAGTCGCGGTAGCGCTTGGCGGCCATGACGACGGCGGTCTCGGGCCGGTGCGGGTCCTCGCGCTCGACGAGGAAGACGTCGGCCTCCTTGCCGGTCTTGAGCACGCCGAGCTCGGTGTCGATGGCGCCGCTGGACGTCACGACCCAGTCGGGGCGCGGTTCGGGCCCCCGCATGAGGGCCTCGAGGTCCTCCCAGCGGGACCATCGTCGGGCCTCGCCGAGCCGGTCGGCGTAGGTGTCGTAGGAGAAGACGAACGAGTCGTCGATGCCCTCGAGGGGCGATCGGTCGTCAGGCCGGAGGAAGTCCTCCGGGAAGGATCGGGACGTGTCGTGCGACAAGGTGGGTGCTCCGTGGGTGCGAAAGGTGGTCGGCGGGCAGGCCGGGGACAGTGATGGACATGTCACGGCTCCTTTCGGACGTCGGCGCGAGGATCGCGCCCGGAGTACGTGGCACAGTCTGGTGCACCGGCTCGCCGCCCGCACGTCAATTACGACGTGGGCTAGGTTCGGGCAGTGACCACACGAACGATCCCGAGGCCCCTGCTGGCCACCGCCCTGAGCGCGGCGATGACCGTCACGCTGACGAGCGCCACCGCCACCGCCACTGCGAGCGCCGAGACGCCCACGACAGCCGCGGTCGACGGAGCGTCGGGGATCGGCGATCCCTACTGGCCGCTCGACGGCAACGGCGGCATCGACGTGACGTCGTACGCCATCGCCAACCGCTATGCGCTGAAGACCAAGCGTCTGAGTGGTCGCACGAAGATCGAGCTCACCGCGACGAGCGACCTCACCAGCTTCTCCCTCGACTTCTTGTTGCGGGTCTCGAAGGTGAGCGTCGACGGCACCGACGCCGCCTTCGCCAGGACCGATGGCGGGCACGAGCTGCGGATCACCCCCGCGGCGTCGCTGGCGGCGGGCACGCAGCACACCGTCGTGGTGACCTACGCCGACCGCCCGGCGAAGTACTCCTACGCCGGCGAGAGCAACTGGCTCGCCAGCGCGCACGAGGTCGTCGCGATGAACGAGCCGCACATGGCGCCGTGGTGGTTCCCCTCCAACGACCACCCGCTCGACAAGGCGATCGTCGACGTGAGGATCCGGGTGCCCAAGGGGCGCGAGGTGATCTCCAACGGCGAGCTGAAGGGCCGCCGGGTCGGCAAGCGGTGGACCACGTGGCACTGGCGCGCCGACGAGCCGATGGTGCCCTACCTCGCGTTCTTCGCGGCCGGTGACTTCACGATCGCGCGGGGCACGCACCGTGGCCTGCCGTGGCTGGTCGCGGTGTCCCAGAGGCTCAGCGCCGGCGAGCAGCGGGCCAGCATGCGCCTGATGAAGAAGACCCCGGGGGTCGTCGCCGGGCTCGAGAAGGACCTCGGCGACTACCCGTTCTCCGTCGTCGGCGGACTCACCACCTCGCTCGATGTCGGCTTCGCCCTGGAGAACCAGACGCGGCCCACCTACCCCGCGGTCGGCGGGAGCTACACCAGCCTCGTCGTGCACGAGCTCGCCCACCAGTGGTTCGGCGACGACATCGCCGTGCAGGGGTGGCGCGACATCTGGCTCAACGAGGGCTTCGCCAGCTTCATGGAGTGGCGCTGGACCGAGAACCGCGGCGGCCGCACCGGGGGCGAGACCCTGCGCAGCTACTACGGCAACGTCGCGGCCCAGTCCGACTTCTGGAAGGTGACGATCGCCGACCCCGGCGCCGCCAAGGTCTTCGACTCGGCGGTCTACGGCCGCGGCGCGATGACGCTGCAGGCGCTGCGCAACCGGGTCGGCGACCGGGTCTTCTGGAAGATCATCCGGACCTGGATCCGGGAGCAGCGTGGCGGCAACGGCTCGACCGAGGAGTTCGAGGAGGTCGCCGGGCGGGTCAGCCGAGCGGACCTCGGCGGATTCTTCACGGCCTGGCTCCGCACGCCGTCCAAGCCGGCGAAGACCGCGGACAACGGACTGTCCTGACGGTGACCCGCCGCACGCCAGAGGTGGTCTGGTTCCGGGCTCCGGCCGACGACGCCGGCACGCTCAACGCCTGCTACAACGCCCTCGACATCCACGTCATCCGCGGCCGCGCCGAGGACGTCGCGCTCAGCGACCCCGGTGGCGACTGGACCTTTGCCCGACTCCTGACCGAGGTGGCCGCGTGCGCCGGGGTGCTGCGCGCCTTCGGGATCGACATCGGCGACCCGGTCTCGATCGGTCCCGTGCCGCGAGCGGAGGGCGTGGTGGTGGCGCTCGCGGTCGCCCGGGTCGGCGCAGTCGGCGTCTACGACGCCCCGCCCGCCCCCGGTGCCGCGCTGGTCGTCACCTCGACCGGTGGCGGCGTGGTGCTCACCGCCGACACCGAGGAGCTCCCGTGGGTCATCGCCCAGCGGGCCGGTCGCACCGACCCGGCCGGCTGCTCCGACGTACCCGGCGATGCCGTCCTGTCGCGCCACGGCGACCTGGTCCTCACCGTGCTCGACGCGCTGCGCGCGTCGGACGACCAGAAGTCGCCCGCGCCGCCCGGGGCCACGCTCGTGCAGGTCGGCGGGCTGCAGGTGTGGTCGTTCGACGCGCCGCAAGCACCTGACACACTGGCGCCGTGAGTGCCCGCGACATCGTCATCCTCGGTTCGACCGGTTCGATCGGCACCCAGGCGCTCGACCTGGTGCGCGCCAACCCCGACCGCTTCCGGGTCGTCGGCCTGACCGCGGGCGGGTCGCAGGAGGAGCTGTTCGAGGCGCAGGTGGCGGAGTTCGCGCCGGCGCGCTCCGGGCTCGGCGAGGACGCCTCGACCGAGGCCGCCGGCATGGCGTGCGACGTCGTCCTCAACGGCATCACGGGCGCGGTCGGGCTGCGTCCGACCCTCGCCGCGCTCGACGCCGGCACCACCTTGGCCCTGGCCAACAAGGAGTCGCTGATCATCGGGGGACCGCTCGTCAAGGAGCGCGCCCGACCCGGCCAGATCGTCCCGGTCGACTCCGAGCACAGTGCCATCGCGCAGAGCCTGCGCGCCGGGACGTCCGGTGAGGTGCGCCGCCTGGTGCTGACCGCGTCCGGCGGCCCGTTCCGCGGGCGCAGCGCCGCCGAGCTGGTCGACGTCACCCCCGACCAGGCGTTGGCCCACCCCAACTTCGCGATGGGGCGCGTGATCACCACCAACTCCGCGACCCTCATCAACAAGGGACTCGAGGTGATCGAGGCGCACCTGCTCTTCGACGTGCCGCTCGACCGCATCGACGTGGTCGTCCATCCCCAGCAGCTCATCCACTCGATGGTGGAGTTCGTCGACGGCGCCGTGGTCGCCCAGCTGGGCCTGCCCACGATGCTCGTGCCGATCGCGATGGGCCTGGCCTGGCCCGAGCGCGTCGCCGACGCCGAGGCGCCCATCGACTGGACGAGGGCCGCCGACTGGCGCTTCGAGCCGCTCGACGACGAGCTCTTCCCGGCCGTCACACTGGCCCGCGTGGCGGGGGAGCGCGGGGGCACCGCGCCCGCGGTCTACAACGCCGCCAACGAGGTCGCCGTCGACGCCTTCCACGACGGCCGGCTGCGGTTCCCCGACATCGTGTCCACGGTGGCGAGGATCCTGGGCGCCCACGACGTACCATCGAGGCAGCACTTCACCGTGGACGACGTCCTCGCGGCCGACGCCTGGGCGCGGACCGAGGCGTCCGCCCTGATCTCCTGACAAGGACCTCCCCACATGTCCGTCCTGCTCTACACCCTGGGTGTCGTCTCGTTCGTCGTGGCGATCCTGGTCTCGATCGGGCTCCACGAGTTCGGCCACCTCATCCCGGCCAAGAGGTTCGGGTGCCAGGTGCCCCAGTGGTTCATCGGCTTCGGTCCGACCGTGTGGAGCAAGCAGATCGGCGCCACCGAGTACGGCGTCAAGGCGATCCCGCTGGGCGGCTACGTCAAGATCGTCGGGATGCTGCCCCCGGGGGCACAGGACCTCGTGGAGGAGACGACCTACGACGAGGACGGCGAGCCGGTGCACAAGGTGCGCCGGTCCAACACCGGCATGTTCACCCAGCTGATCTCCGACGCCCGCGCCGCGGAGTGGGAGTACGTCAAGCAGCACGACACCGACCGCCTCTTCTACCGCATCGCGTGGTGGAAGAAGGTGATCGTGATGGCGGGCGGCCCGACGGTCAACATCGCCATCGCCTTCTCGCTCTTCGCCATCTTGTTCGCGACCTACGGCAACCCGCGCGACGAGGTCATCGAGCCCACGGTGGCCGCCGTCCCCGCCTGTGTGCTCGCGGTGGACCAAGCCGGACGTGCCTGCACCTCCGACGACCCGGCGACGCCGGCCGCCCGGGCCGGGATCCGGCCCGGTGACGAGATCGTCAGCTTCAACGGCACGCCGTTCGGCGACTGGGACAGCTTCCAGCAGCAGATCCGTGGCAACGCCGACGGTGACGCGGTCATCGAGGTGCGACGCGACGGCGCGCTGCTCACCCTCGAGACCAACACGACGGTCACCCTGCGCCAGACCTCGGTCGACGACGAGGCGCTGACCGAGGTCGGCTTCCTCGGCGTCCAGCCGGAGCGGAGCCTGGCGACCGGCGGCGTGCTCTACACCGGCCAGCAGATGGGGACGATGACCGTCGAGACGGCCCGCGCCCTCGGCCAGCTTCCCGTCAAGGTCTACGAGGTGGGCCGTGCGATCGTCGGACTTCAGGAGCGTGACCCGCAGAGCCCCGTCTCGATCGTCGGCGGCGGTCGCTTCGCAGGCGAGGCGGCGGCCAGCGAGGCCTTCCCGCTGGCCGACAAGCTCGTCACCCTGCTCTTCTTGATCGCGAGCTTCAACTTCTTCATCGGCATGTTCAACTTCGTGCCGCTCCTCCCGCTCGACGGCGGTCACATCGCCGGCGCGCTCTACGAGGGGCTCAAGCGGGGCGTCGCCCGCCTGCGCGGTCGACCGGACCCGGGTCACGTCGACGTCGCCAGGTTGCTGCCGATCGCCTACGTCGTCGGGTTGGCGATGCTGGTGATGGGTGTGGTGCTGATCGTGGCCGACCTCGTGGTTCCGCTCCACATCAGCTGAGCGCCGTTGCTGTGCCGAGCGGTGGTCCAGCCACCGTTCGAGCCTGCAGTGTGTGGGTGCTTGCCGAGTCGGGCGTCTGCCGCCCCGGCCCGTACGATGACGCCATGACGTCTGTCGGCCTCGGCATGCCCGCACTTCCGCCGCCCGTGCTGTCCCCGCGCCGCAAGACCCGCCAGATCAAGGTGGGGTCCGTCGGCGTGGGCAGCGACTCGCCGATCTCGGTGCAGTCGATGACCACGACGCTCACCTCCGACGTCAACTCCACCCTCCAGCAGATCGCCGAGCTCACCGCGACCGGCTGTGACATCGTCCGGGTGGCGTGCCCCAGCCAGGACGACGCCGATGCGCTCGCCGAGATCGCGCAGCACTCGCAGATCCCGGTCATCGCCGACATCCACTTCCAGCCCAAGTACGTCTTCGCGGCGATCGACGCAGGCTGTGCGGCCGTGCGGGTCAACCCCGGCAACATCCGCAAGTTCGACGACCAGGTCAAGGAGATCGCCAAGGCCGCCAAGGACCGCGGCACCTCGATCCGGATCGGCGTCAACGCCGGGTCGCTCGACAAGCGGATCATGGACAAGTACGGCAAGGCCACCCCGGAGGCGCTCGTCGAGTCGGCCGTCTGGGAGGCCGGCCTCTTCGAGGAGCACGGCTTCCACGACTTCAAGATCTCGGTCAAGCACAACGACCCCGTCGTCATGGTGCGCGCCTACGAGCTGCTCGCCGAGGCCGGCGACTGGCCGCTGCACCTCGGCGTCACCGAGGCCGGCCCCGCCTTCCAGGGCACCATCAAGTCCTCGGTCGCCTTCGGGCACCTGCTCGGCCAGGGCATCGGCGACACCATCCGCGTCTCCCTGAGCGCGCCCCCGGTCGAGGAGGTCAAGGTCGGCCTGCAGATCCTGGAGTCGCTCAACCTCAAGCCGCGCCGTCTCGAGATCGTCTCCTGCCCGTCCTGCGGCCGTGCCCAGGTCGACGTCTACAAGCTCGCCGAGGAGGTCACCGCCGGCCTCGACGGGCTCGAGGTGCCGCTGCGCGTCGCCGTCATGGGCTGCGTCGTCAACGGCCCCGGTGAGGCCCGCGAGGCCGACCTCGGTGTCGCCTCCGGCAACGGCAAGGGCCAGATCTTCGTCAAGGGCGAGGTCATCAAGACCGTCCCCGAGTCGCAGATCGTGGAGACCCTCATCGAGGAGGCCATGCGCCTCGCCGAGGGCATGGAACCCGTCGAGGGCTCCGAGGCGTCGGTCAGCGTCAGCTGACCGGGCCCGGCCCGAGGGTCGCTGGTCTGGCCGACCGGCCCAGCCCTAGGCTCGCAACATGCTGAGGAGCCGCGAGCAGGTGCGTGTGCTGGGCCCGGGTGACCGGGACCTGTTCGTCGCGCTCGCGGAGCAGGATCCGGTGATCAACGTCTTCGCCGACTACCGCGCCCGCCTCACCAATCTCGACGAGCGGTGGCTCGGCGGTCAGGTGTGGGGGCGCTTCGCGGGCGAGGAGCTGATCGCCGGCTGCCACCTCGGCGCCAACCTCGTCCCGGTCCAGTGCACCCCCGACGACGTGGGCGCCTTCGCCGACGTGGCGTTGCGTCGCCGCCACACCGTCGGCACCATCGTCGGTCCCGGCGATGTCGTCGCCGCACTGTGGGAGGTGGTGCAGCCGAGGTGGTCGCGGCCGCGCGAATACCGCTCGCGCCAGCCGCACCTCGAGATGGACCACCTCTCGACGCTCGCGCCCGCCCCCGACGTACGACTCACCACGCCGGCCGACCTGGCCGCGCTCTATCCGGCCTGTGTCGCGATGTACACCGAGGAGGTCGGTGTCTCACCGGAGACCGACGCCGGCGGTGGCGACCTCTACCGTGCGCGCATCCAGCAGCTGATCGGCCGCGGCTGGTCCCTGGCGAGCTTCGACGACCAGGGGGTCGTGTTCAAGGCCGAGATCGCCTGCGTGACGCCCTACGCCGCCCAGGTGCAGGGTGTGTGGGTGCGTCCGGACCGACGTGGCGAGGGTCTCGGCGTCAGCGGCATGGCCGCCGTGGTCGCGCACGTCCTGGGATCGGGCATGGCGCCGGTCGTCTCGCTCTACGTCAACGAGTGGAACACGCCCGCCCGCGCGGCGTACGCAGCCGTGGGTTTCGAGCAGACGGCGACCTTCGCGACCCTGATGTTCTAGGCAAGTGTTCTAGGCAAGCGGCGTCAGGTCGGACGCATTCGCGCACTGCGACGCCGAGCACCGCACCATCGAGGTCTCCGGTCCTCTGGTCCCGAGTGTTCCGCGGGGGAGACGAGCCCGGCGAGAAAAAGATTGCGCCGACATGTATCAGCACGGCGGGTGCGCCCACCTGTGAAGACATGGGGACAATGGTCACCATGTCAGAGGACCGAAGAGCTGAGGGGCAGCTCGAAGAGTCGCCGTGGGACAAGGCCAGGGGGGCGTTTACGGCGTGGCGTGCAGGGGACGCCACCGCCGTGGACGATCTGGTCGCCGCGATGACGCCGGTGCTGTGGCATGTGGTGAGGGCCTATGGACACGACCGGGAGGCAGCTGAAGATGTCATTCAGACCACGTGGCTCGGGTTCATGCGCCTTCACTCGACCATCGAGGACCCACAGGCGGTCGCGTCCTGGCTGATCACATCGGCCAGGCGCGGCGCAGCCGCTCACGCCAGGGACGCACGTCGTGCGGACCCGGTGGAGGACGAGACGCTCGCGGCCGTCCTGCCCGACGAGGTGTCGGCGGAGACGATCGCGGTGCTCGACGACGAGGCGTCACGGCTGTGGGGAGCCGTGGCGTCCGTTGACGAACGGTGTCGCAAGCTGCTGCGGGTCGTCGCCTTCATGGACCGACCCGACTACCACTCCCTGAGCCAGGACCTCGACATGCCCGTCGGGAGCATCGGGCCCACGCGGGCACGGTGCCTGGCCAAGGTACGCGCTGCACTACTGACAGGAGGCGAGCGATGACGACTGGGGACAACCGCCTCCTGGACGACCTGCGAGGCATGTGGTGGCAGGCCGATCCGCCGCCGCCAACTCTGGTGCCGGCGATGATCGCTGCCGTCGCGGCGACCGGCCTCGACGAGGAGTGGGAGCTGCTCGTCCTGGTCCGTGACTCCGTGGACGAGCCCGTCGCGCAGGTGCGCGGGCTCGCCACCGCCCGGATGCTCTCCTTCACCGCACCCGAGGGCTGGTCGCTCGACGCGGAGGTCGACGGCGACCAGGTCCGCGGCCAGGTGCTCGACTTCGACGGTGACATGGGGTCCGTCGAGGTCACGGTGGAGACCACCGGTGGCCAGAGCTGGACGAGCGGTCTCGACGAGGTCGGCTTCTTCGCGATCCGGGCCGAGCCCACCGGGTCGGTCCGTTTCGTCGTACGCGTCGGGCCGACGGTCTCCAGCAGCCACTGGGTCGAGCTCTGATCCTGCTCGAGGGCCCTACTCCGCGATGAGGTCCAGCTCGAGGTGTGGACCCACCATCGGGTCGGAGTCGTACCTCGCGCGGGCCAGCACGGCGTCACGGGCGTCGCGGGCCGACGAGCCGGTCTCAGAGATCTCGCGGGCGATCATCCCGGCCACGAGAGGCGCGGCGAACGACGTACCGCTCCATCGGGCCATCCCGGTGCTGAAGACCCGGACGTCGCCCTTGTCGGGGCTCTCGTGGCACACGAAGGTCCCGTCGGGGAACGCGTTGACATGGTTGCGGCCCAGCGCGTAGACGTCGGCGGAGACGCCGAAGTTGGAGAAGTCCGACACCCGTCCGTCGCGGTCGAGCGAGCCCACGCCGACGCACCAGTCGAAGGCGGCAGGCCAGAACGGCGCGGCCCAGGAGTCATTGCCGGCGGCGGCCACGAGCACGCAGTCCCGCTTGCGGAGGCGGGTGCGGTGGAACGTCTCCAGCGCGATCGAGGGCAGGTCGTCACGGGTGCGGCAGCCGGCGGACAGGTTGATGACCTGCGGGTCGTGGGTGAGGGCCTCCTCGAGCTGCACGACCAGGTCCGACTCCAGGATGCCACCGCCACCGACCCCGCCGATGGCGAAGCCCTCGACGAAGATCCTCGTCTCCGGAGCCACGCACCGCACCACGCCCGCGATGAACGTGCCGTGCCCGGCGTAGGGGCGCAGCTCGGGACCGTTGAGCTCGTCGTCGCCGTCGACGTCGTGCATCCAGGGCGTCCGCGGATCGGTGCCCGACGGCGGGTTCCACCCGGTGTCGACGACCACCACGCTGACGTCGCAGGACTTCTTCTTCTGCGGGGTCACCGGCGGCCACGGCTCCGTCAGGCCGGTCTCCTCCGGCTCGACGGCCGGACAGAGGGCGCCCGGCCCGCCCGGGCTCACGTGCACCCAGTGGTCGGGGGACGCCGCACCGCGACGCAGGCCGCCCGATTCGAGCAGGTCGAGGATCTCCGGGACCGACTCGCTTCCGGCGCGCTCAGGGAGCAGGTAGCGCACCAGCTCACCGTCCAGCAGGAGTACGTCGTCGCGGCGCGGCGGATCCTTGAAGATCTCCCGGTCGAGGGTGGCCACCGACCGGTCGAAGTCGTCGGCATCCGCAGCGCGCACCAGCACCCGGTCGGGGTGGTAGACGAAGGTGAAGTCGGCGGGCGCCTCGGTGTCCCACTCCACCTGACCGTCGTTGGCCTCGCGGAAGTCGCGGAGCTGGTCCGTCGAACGCCGCCGCTTGTCGCTGCCGATCTTCCAGTCGCTCATGAGTCGACGCTAGCGCCGCAGGGGCGCTGCACGCGAGGTTTTGGCGACAAGTGCGTGGGCGGTCGGCAAGGATGGGCCGACCATGGTGACCAGGGGCGAGGCCGAGGAGCTGCTCCGCACCCTCTTCTCAGGTCCCGAGGCCGCGCGAGCCCGCGCCCAGGCCGAGCTCGTCCCCGACCCCGATCCGGCCGTGTCCTCGATCGGACACCAGATCACCGGGATCGTGCTGCGCGACCGCGGCGAGATCGACGACGCCTTGGCGCGCCTGCGAACAGCCCTCACGCTCGCCCGCCGTTCGGGCGATCTCGAACGCATCGGCGATGCGCGAGCCACGCTCGGCGCGTCTCTGGCGGGCGCCGCGGGGCGCACCCGTGAGGGATTGGCCCAGATGGACAAGGCAGCGACCGAGCTCACCGGGGTGCCGCTCGGGCGACTCCTCTACCGCAGGGCGTGGGTGCGCGGTTTCGTCCTGGCCCGCTACGAGGAGAGTGCCGCCGACCTGAGGGAGGCCAGGCGCCTGTTCGCAGGTGCGGGCGACCACGTGTGGGAGAAGCACGCCCTCAACCTCGACGGGCTCGTCGCTGTCGAGCTGGGTGACCTCGACTCTGCCGCGCGGGCATTCGCGGCCTTCGGGGACCTGGCCTCCTCGGTGGGCGACGCCTACGACGCTGCCCTCGCCCAGCACAACGCCGGATGGCTGGGATTCGTGCGGGGCGACCTGCCGCTCGCCCTCGAGCGGTACGCCGACGCCAGCGCCCGCTACGACGCGATCGGGCTGACCAGCGTTGATCTCGTGCACGACCGGTGCCTGTCCTACCTGGCCGCAGGCCTGGCGAGCGATGCGCTCGAGGTCGTCGAACACGCGCTCGCCGCACGCCCGCTGCTGCCTCGCGAGCAGGCAGACCTGCTGGTGGCGGTCGCGGAGGCGGCGCTCGCGGCGGGGGACTGGTCGCGAGCGACGACCGCGGCCGACGAGGCCAGTCGTCTCCTGGGGAGGCAGCTGCGCCACGTCCACCGGCTGCAGGCGGACCTCCTCGCCCTCACCGCCCGGACCGAGGCCGGGCTGCCCGCGGCGCCCCTGCTCCGGCGAACGGAGCGTCTCGTGACTCGCGCCCGTGAGGCCCGGGTCGCCGAGCTGCCGCAGGCACTGTTGCTGGGGGTCCGCCTCGCCCGCGAGGTCCGCTCCCCACGAGCGTC
Organism: Propionibacteriales bacterium; assembly: GCA_038259535.1. Lineage (GTDB taxonomy): Bacteria > Actinomycetota > Actinomycetes > Propionibacteriales > Nocardioidaceae > Nocardioides. The sequence continues at coordinate 19,379 of JBBSOR010000049.1, forward strand.
CATGCTGAAGGAGGCCTGGCTGGAGGAGGCAGCAGGCTTCCGCAGCAACGCGAACGGCAGGACCCGCGTCCTCGGGTGGCTCGCCCTGGCGCAACGCCGTGCCGTCGAAGGTGACGCCGGTGGCGTGCTCCGGGCGTGCGACCTCGGGCTCAGGGCACTCGACGAGCACCGGGCCACGCTCGGGAGCCAGGAGCTCCGGGCCGTCGCGTCAGGGCATGGCGCTGGACTGGCCGAGCTCGGGACCCGGACCGCGCTCGCTTCGGGCGAGGCTCGTCGGCTGCTGCGCTGGTCCGAGCGGTGGCGCGCCAACTCCCTCACGATCCCGTCGGCCGTCGCCCAGCACGACCCCGCGACCACCGCCGAGCTGGCGGCGCTCCGAGCACAGCATCGACGCCTTGCGGAGGCTCGCGCCGACGGGGCCCCGACGGAGCGGCTCCAGGCTCGCGTCACCCGCCTCGAGCAGTCCGTGCGGCAGCGCATGTTCCACCTGCGTGGCACCGGCGTGACACCGTCGTCGCTCGACGTGGGGCACCTCCTCGAAGCCCTTGCCGAGGACGACACGGTCCTGATCGAGCTCGTCGAGATCGACGGGCGCCTGCACGCGCTCGTCGCCGGACGCGGCCGGGTCCGACGACTCGAGGTCGGGAACGCGGCGGACGCCGCGACGGCGGTGGACTTCGCCCTGTTCTCGCTCCGTCAGGCAGCACGCGGCCGCCGTGCCCAGCTCGACGCCGCAGGCGCTCGGCTCCAGCGGGCCCTTCTCGGGTCGGCGCTCGACCACGTGGGTGAGGCCCGCGTCGTCGTGTCCGGCACCAGCGCGCTGCAGGGCGTGCCGTGGGGACTGATGCCCGACCTGACGCACCGGCCCGTGACCAGCACGCCGTCCGCGCGGCTGTGGATGCGCGCGAGGTCCGCGCGACCGGTTGACCCTGACCGTCGGGTGATGCTGGTCGGCCCCGGCCTGGGCAGCGGCGGAGCCGAGGTCTCGGCCGTCGCCGCGCAGGACCCGCGGGCCGAGGTGCTCGAGGGGGCGGACGCGACGGTCGCGGCCGCCCTCGCCGCTCTCGACGGCGCCGCGCTGGCGCACGTCGCCGCCCACGGACACTTCCGCGAGGACAGCCCGCTGTTCTCCTCGCTCACTCTCACCGACGGGCCGTTGCTCGTCCACGACCTCCAGCGTCTGGAGCGACCCCCGCACCGGGTGGTCCTGTCGGCGTGCGAGTCGGGCGTCATGCAGCCGGTGGGCGACCAGGAGCTGCTCGGCCTGGCGGCAGCCCTGCTCTCGATGGGCACGGCCGGCGTGGTCTCGAGCCTTGCCGAGGTTGACGACGCCGCCACCGTGGAGGTGATGGTGGCCCTGCACACCGGCCTGCGAGCGGGCGGTGGACTGGGAGACGCCCTGCTGGCCGCGCGGACGATGGCCGTCGGGGATCCGGTGCTGGCAGCCACCGCCGCGTCGTTCACGGTCCTGGGGACCTAGGTACGCCTAGGGCGCGGTCACCTTCACGGGATCGGTCGCGTTGTCGCAGGTGGCTGCTGTGCAGCGCACCGTGGCGAACTTCCGCCTCCCGTTGACGTCGAGCAGCACGGCGTCCGGCGACTCCCACTCCCACCCGCTGAACCAGTTGGTGGTGTACGTCGCCATCTTCTTGCCCGCGATCGTGCGCAGGTGGAGGGCGCCGGGGCCGACGCCGTCGGTGAGGATGTGGAAGGTCAGCATCTGGGTGCCGTCGGGGGAGAAGGCCGCCACGCGGTCCCGGCACGACGTCCAGCGCTTCACCCGCGGCTTGCTGAGCCGGACCACCTGGGTGCAGCCGCCGAGGTAGGGATCCTTGGTGTAGACGCTCAGCAGGTCGTGCTCGATGCTCGCCGTCCCGCCGCGCTTCTTCACCAGGGTCCTGGTGCGACCGCTCGCGAGGCGCCACTGGAAGACCCGGGTGTTGCCCGACAGCACCACCTTCGTCGCGTCGACGTCGAGCAGGCTGACCGGGCGGCCCGGCCCCTTGGTGCCGAGCGACGTCCGGTCGGCCGCCCGGGCAGCGTAGGTGATCACCTGGCGACCCTTGCTGACGTACGCCTGCCAGGCGAGGGTGCTGCCGTCGTCGGAGAGGACCACGCTCGAGGTGTCGATGTCGCGCAGCACGTCGACCACGGTGCCGTCCGGCTCGACGCGTACGACGCGCCGGTTGCGGTTGCGGTCGACGTTGTTGGTGCCGACCAGCCAGGCACCTCCGGACCGCCCGATGACCCGCGCCACGGTGCCGGGGAGCTCGATGCGGCGGGCGCCGTCGACGAAGTCGCCGTCCTCGATGTGCGGGATCGCGATGTCGGCGCCACGGACCAGCTTCTGCGGCTGCAGCTCGACGGTGGGTGCGGCCGCCTGCGTGGGAACGGCGAGCGCCGCGCCGGTGGCGAGCACGGTCGTCAGGACGGTCAGCAGGGCGCGGGCGGGTCGGTGGAGGCGCATGGTGTGTCCCTCGAGATCAGTGGCGTGGGCGGTGCCGGTGTCGTGGAGGAGACGCCGCGGAACCGCGATCGGTTGCCTCCGGGCGTCAACTGGTTCGCCGGTGCCACTGCCCCGCACCTATCCTTGCGCCCATGACTGGCCGCCTCCTCCGCATGTCGTCCCTGTTCGTGCGCACGCTGCGCGACGACCCCAACGACGCCGAGGTCCCGAGCCACCGCTTGCTGGTCCGCGCGGGCTACATCCGCCGTGCCGCGCCGGGCGTCTACACGTGGTTGCCGCTGGGCCTGCGCGTGCTGCGCAGGATCGAGGCCATCATCCGCGAGGAGATGGACGACATGGGCGCCCAGGAGGTGTCGTTCCCGGCGATCCTGCCCCGCGAGCCCTACGAGGCGACCGGCCGCTGGACCGACTACGGCCCCAACATCTTCCGGCTCCAGGACCGCAAGGGCGCCGACTACCTCCTCGGCCCCACGCACGAGGAGATGTTCACCCTCCTCGTGAAGGACCTCTACTCCTCCTACAAGGACCTGCCGCTCTCGATCTATCAGATCCAGAACAAGTACCGCGACGAGGCACGCCCGCGCGCCGGGCTGCTGCGCGGGCGCGAGTTCGTGATGAAGGACTCCTACTCCTTCGACATCGACGACGCCGGTCTCGAGCGCTCCTACCAGCTCCACCGCGAGGCCTACATCCGGATCTTCGACCGGCTCGGCTTCGACTACGTGATCGTCAAGGCCACCTCCGGGGCGATGGGCGGCTCGGCCAGCGAGGAGTTCCTCGCCAAGGCCGCCGTCGGTGAGGACACCTATGTCCGCTGCACCCACTGCGACTACGCCGCCAACGTCGAGGCCGTGGCGGTCCGCGCACCCGAGGCGATCACGTACGACAGCGCTCCCGCGGCACACGCCGAGGACACCCCCGACACGCCCACCATCGACTCCCTGGTGGCCCACCTCAACGCGGCGTTCCCGCGCGAGGACCGGCCCTGGGGGGCCGGCGACACCCTCAAGAACGTGATGGTGGTGCTCAAGCACCCCGACGGCACCCGCGAGCCCCTCGCCATCGGCCTGCCCGGCGACCGCGAGGTCGACCAGAAGCGTCTCGAGGGCCAGCTCGAGCCCATCGAGGTGGAGGCGATGGACGAGGCCGAGTTCGCGAAGCACCCGGCGCTGGTCAAGGGCTACATCGGACCCGAGGCACTGGGGGAGAACTCGGTGACCACTGGGGGGTCGGGCATCCGCTTCCTCGTCGACCCCCGCGTCGTCGAGGGCACTCGCTGGGTCACCGGCGCCAACGTTCACGGCTCGCACATCATCGACCTCACCGTCGGTCGCGACTTCACGCCCGACGGCACCATCGAGGCCGCCGACGTGCGCGACGGCGACGCCTGCCCGAACTGTGAGGAGGGCACGCTCGAGTCGGCGCGCGGCATCGAGATGGGGCACATCTTCCAGCTCGGCCGGAGCTACGCCGAGGCGCTGGGCCTGAAGGTGCTCGACGACAACGGCAAGCTCGTGACCGTCACGATGGGCTCCTACGGCATCGGTCCGTCGCGTGCCGTCGCGGCGATCGCCGAGGGCACCCTCGACGACATCGGCCTGTGCTGGCCGCGCAACGTCGCTCCCGCCGACGTCCACGTGGTGGCCGCCGGCAAGGAGGCCGAGGTCCACGCGGCTGCTGCGCGGCTCGCCACCGATCTGGCTGCCCGCGGCCTCGACGTCCTGCTCGACGACCGCGCCGGCAAGATCAGCCCCGGGGTGAAGTTCAAGGACGCCGAACTCATCGGTGTGCCGACGATCATCACGGTCGGTCGCGGTCTCGCTGACGGCAACGTCGAGGTTCGCGACCGTCGCACCGACGCACGCGAGGACGTGGCGGTCGGCGACGCGGCGGCCCACGTCGCGGAGCTCGTCAGGGCCTGACTGCCGCTGGCGTGGCTCCGGGGGGCGCCCGGCAGCGGGCTCCCGCGCGATCCACCTGCGCCTGAGCACCATCCCTGCCTGGCGGGTGGGGCACAGCGAGGGGGAGTGCTGCATCTTTGTGCGTTGCAAGAACATGCAGGTGCGTTTCTGTTACCCCCGCGTGGAATTGAATGCATGATTGTGCATGTGGCCCCGCCACCCCACAGGAGGGGTCACACAGGGTGATGCTGACCAACCCCAGAGAGCGGTCCGCGTCCTCGGCCATTGGGAAGGATCTCGGGACTTTCCCAATGGTTGAGGCCGCGGGCCGCTTCCCTGTTTCCGGGGGTGCGCGAGTGGCAGTCGTCGAGCCACCGTTCAAGCCTCCGGTCGAGCCTCCGGTCGCGCTCAGTCCAGCTCGGGAGCGCCCGGCCACGTCCGGGGCGTGCCGCCCAGCTCGAGCTGCCAGGTGGCCGACCAGATCGCCTCGGTGAGTGCCCACTCGCGGACGCTGCCCGACGACCGGGCGACCAGCGCGGTGAGCGTCTCCACGCTCGCCACCTCGAGCGCGAGCGCGGTCGCCTGCACCCGGATGCTCGAGGTCGGCTGCCCGGTCAGTGCATATGCGACGGCCGCGGCCACGGGAGTGCCGTCCGCCTCCTCGACGAGGGTCCGCAGCTGGTCGCGGCGCGAGCGGTGTCGGCGGTAGGCGGCGGTCAGCGCGTCGTACAACGCCGGCGTCGCGGACTGCGACGTACGGGCGCCGAGCACCCCGTAGGTGTAGAGAGCGGCGTGTTCCTCGGCCAGCGTGGCCTGCAGGGCGTCGAGGACTGCAGCGCTCACGACGTCACCTCCGTGGCCAGCGCCGCCCCGTGCTGCGAGGTGGAGGCCGCGACGCTCGCCAGCACGCGGGCGAGGTCGCCGCTCGCCGCGCCGAGGCAACCCTCGCGCACCGCGCGCAGCAGGCGCTGCTCCGATCGGCGGACGACCGCGAGGGCCGGCAGGATGCGAGAGGGGACCGACGCGGGCTCCGGGGTGGGCAGGTCGGCCTCGGGCACCGCGCCGACCAGGACCTCGAGGTGCCCAGCGTGGGCAGCCGTGACGGGCTCCAGCCGGGCGGCCAGGCTCGGCACCGCCACGGTCGCCGCCTCGAGGACCGTCCGTGCCCGGACGAGCTCGGTCACGACCGCCGCGACCAGGGCGGAGTCCGGAGGAGGGGGCGGGGTGCCGGGCGAGGCCCCGCTCTCGCGCACCGGTGGATCGATGTCGCACGCCGCCAGCACGAGCGGTGCCGCGAGCGCCGAACCCAGCGTCGTACGACGGGAGAGCGGGCGGCCGGGCACGCGTGCACCCTAACGGCCGTCCGTGCCGGACCGGACCGGTCGGCAGGGATGACCGTCCTGCGGGAGGGGCCGCTATCGTGATCCCTCAACAACTGCACAAGGAGGTCGTCACCGATGAGCACCCCCCACCAGGACGCCACCCGGGACCGCATCGAAGCGGAGCTGGTCGACCCCTTGAGAGTGATGGAGATCGACGTCGAAGCCGTCGAGCTCACCCCGGCCGGCAAGCGCCGCGTGCTGCGCGTGGCCGTCGACAAGGACGGCGGCGTCACCCTCGACGACGTCGCCGACGCCACCCGTGAGATCTCCCGCGTGCTCGACGACGAGTCGGACGTGATGGGCGAGATGCCGTACACCCTCGAGGTCACCTCCCGGGGCGTCGACCGCCCGCTGACCCTGCCGCGCCACTGGCGCCGCAACGCCGACCGCCTGGTCAAGGCCACGCTGGTCGACGGCACCATCGTGACCGGACGCATCCTCGCCTCCGACGACGCCGCCGCCACGCTCGACGTGGACGGCGAGCAGCAGCAGGTCGCCTACGCCGACGTCGCCAAGGCGCTGGTGCAGATCGAGTTCAACCGCAAGACCGACACGAAGGACGACTGATGGACATCGACCTGAGCATCCTGCGGATGCTGGAGCGCGAGAAGGAGATCTCCTTCGAGGTGCTCGCCGGTGCCATCGAGCAGGCACTCCTGACCGCCTACCAGCGCGCCACCGAGTCCCAGCACCCCGCGCGGGTCGAGCTGGACCGCTCGAGTGGCCACGTGACCGTCTGGGCCCGCGAGCGCGACGAGGACGGCGTCGCCGGTCCCGAGTACGACGACACCCCCGCCGGATTCGGCCGGATCGCGGCCACCACGGCCAAGCAGGTCATGCTGCAGCGCCTCCGCGACGCCGAGGACGAGATCAGGTTCGGCGAGTTCGCCGGCAAGGAGGGCGACATCATCTCGGGTGTCATCCAGCAGGGTCGCAACCCCGACGACGTGATGGTCGACCTCGGCAAGCTCGAGGCGATCCTGCCGATCAGCGAGCGTGTGCCGGGCGAGCAGTACGTCCACGGCGAGCGCATCAAGTGCCTGGTGATCTCGGTCCGCAAGGGTATGCGCGGCCCGCAGATCACGCTTTCTCGCTCCCACCCGACGCTGGTCAAGAAGCTCTTCGCGCTCGAGGTGCCTGAGATCGCCGACGGCACCGTCGAGATCGCCGGCATCGCCCGCGAAGCCGGCCATCGCACCAAGATCGCCGTCCACTCCGCCGTCGCGGGCGTCAACGCCAAGGGCGCCTGCATCGGCCCGATGGGTCAACGCGTGCGCAACGTGATGGCCGAGCTGCACGGCGAGAAGATCGACATCGTCGACTGGTCCGAGGACCCCGCCGAGCTGGTCGGCTACGCCCTCTCGCCGGCGCGGGTCACCTCCGTCGAGATCGTCGACCTGGCCGCGCGGTCCGCGCGCGTGGTCGTGCCGGACTTCCAGCTCTCCCTCGCCATCGGCAAGGAGGGCCAGAACGCCCGGCTCGCGGCCCGGCTCACCGGCTGGCGCATCGACATCCGTTCGGACGAGGCGCCACATCCCGACGCGGCTCCCAGTTCGTAAACCACTGGCCCGACGCAGTAGAGTGGACAGAAGTGGCCACCACCTCTGACACACCCGTGCCCGGACCCGTCCGGACCTGTGTGGGTTGTCGTGGCAGGGCCACTGCGAGCGAGTTGCTGCGGGTGGTCGCAGGCTCGGACGCCGAGGGCCGACCAGCCCTGGTGCCCGATCCGGACCGCCGAGCACCCGGGCGCGGGGCGCATCTGCACCCCACGCAGGAGTGTTGGCAGTTCGCGGTGCGACGTAGGGCTTTCTCCCGGGCACTTCGCTCGGGCGGCACGCTCGCAGACGCACCGGTGGGGGACTACCTCGCCGCACTGCACCAGCACCCGCACGACCAGTCCGAATCACCGCAGCACCGACCAGAAACTGGAGCACACAGCTCATGAGCACTCGATGAGTAACTCGTAATGAGTGTGCACACCCACTAGCTGTTCCGTTTCCCTCTCCTTCTGGGTCACGGACCAGAAGGAGTAGTAAACAACCGTGGCAAAGACCCGAGTCCACGAACTCGCCAAGGAGTTCGGAGTCGAGAGCAAGTACGTTCTCGAGAAGCTCAAGGAGATGGGTGAGTTCGTCAAGTCGGCATCGTCGACTGTCGAGCCCCCCGTCGAGATGCGCTTCAAGAAGCAGTACGGCGACGAGCTGAAGGCCTCTGCGGCCTCCGCTCCCGCCGCCGACACCGCGACCGAGGCGCCGGCCAAGAAGGCCGCGCCCAAGCCCGGTCCCAAGCCCGCACCGGCGCCCGCCGCGACCGAGGCGCCCGAGGTGACCGAGGTGACCGAGGCGCCCGCCGAGGTCGCCGCTCCGGCCGCCGTCGAGGAGGCCTCCCCGGCCGCCCGCCCCGGCCCGAAGCCCGGTCCCAAGGCTCCGGCCGCCGAGCCCGAGGCGCCCCCGGCAGAGCCCGAGGCACCCGCTGCCCCGGCCGCTCAGGCCCCGTCCCCGGCGCCGCGTCCGGTCGGCCGCCCCGGCGCGCCGCGCCCGGGCAACAACCCGTTCGCGCCCAGCCAGGGCATGGGCTCGCGCCCCGCCCCGCGGACTCCCGGCGACGACACCCGTCCGCCGCGCCCGCCGGCTGGTGGCGGCGACGCCCGTCCCGGCATGCCGCGTCCCAACCCGGCGATGATGCCGAAGTCCCCGGCGGCCTTCGGCAACGGTCCCGGTGCCCGTCCTGCCCGTGGCGGCCCCGGTGGCGGCCCCGGTGGCGGCCCCGGCCGTCCCGGTGCTCCCGCTCGCGGTGGTGCCCCGGGTCGCCCCGGCGGTGCGCCCGGCGGTGCCCCGAACCGTCCCGGCGGCTTCGGCCCGCCGGCCAGCGGTCGTCCCGGGCAGCGTCCCGGCCAGCGCGGCCAGACCCAGGGTGCCTTCGGGCGCGCCGGCGGCCCGTCGCGTCGAGGACGCAAGTCCAAGCGTGCGCGTCGCATGGAGTTCGAGGCGATGGAGGCCCCGACGATCGGCGGCGTGCGTGTCCGCAAGGGCAACGGCGAGACCGTCCGTCTCCCGCGTGGTGCGTCCCTGACCGACTTCGCGGAGAAGATCAACGTCGACGCGGCCGCCCTGGTCCAGATGCTGTTCTCGCTCGGCGAGATGGTCACCTCGACCCAGTCGGTCGGCGACGAGACCTTCGAGCTCATCGGCGAGGAGCTCAACTACATCGTCCAGATCGTCTCCCCGGAGGATGAGGACCGCGAGCTGCTCGAGACGTTCGACCTCGAGTTCGGCGCCGACGAGGGCGACGAGGACGACCTGGTGGTCCGTCCGCCGGTCGTGACCGTCATGGGTCACGTCGACCACGGAAAGACCAAGCTCCTCGACGCGCTGCGTGACGCCAACGTGGTCGACAAGGAGGCCGGTGGCATCACCCAGCACATCGGTGCCTACCAGGTCCACACCGAGGTCGACGGCACCGACCGTCGCATCACCCTCATCGACACCCCCGGTCACGAGGCGTTCACCGCCATGCGTGCTCGTGGTGCCCAGGCGACCGACATCGCGATCCTCGTGGTCGCGGCCGACGACGGCGTCATGCCGCAGACGGTCGAGGCGCTCAACCACGCCCGGGCGGCCAACGTGCCGATCGTGGTCGCGGTCAACAAGATCGACAAGCCGGACGCCGACTCCACCAAGGTCCGCGGTCAGCTGACCGAGTACGGCCTGATCCCCGAGGAGTACGGCGGCGACGCGATGTTCGTCGACGTCT
>JBBSOR010000050.1:0-28845 GCA_038259535.1 Propionibacteriales bacterium
CGACCGGCTCGTGGCGCAGGGCTACGTCGAGCGCGTGAGCGGTGACGCCGACAGGCGCGTGGTGCGCGCGGTGCTGACCGACACCGGCCGCGAGGCGGTCGAGGAGGCGACGGCGGCTCTCAACGGCGCGGTCTTCGAGACCCCCGGCCTGGCCGGGGGCGACGTACGCGAGCTGACCGAGCGACTCACCGCGCTGCGGACGGGGCTCGGCGAGTCGCTCTGAGCTGGCTGCCCCACCGCTGTAACGCCGTGTTACATCATCTACCCACCCCCATGCGTCGGGGTGGGTACAGCCTGTAACACGGCGTTACAGCGGCGCTCGGACTGGGTGACTCGCGAGTAATACTTGGAAGTCCTAGTATCGGTCCATGGCCGACCTCCCCCGCCCCGAGCTGCACACCCCGCAGAACCCGATCCGCCTCGTCACCGCTTCGGCGCTGTTCGACGGCCACGACGCCTCGATCAACATCATGCGGCGGATCTTCATGAGCCAGGGCTGTGAGGTGATCCACCTCGGGCACAACCGCTCCGTGCAGGAGGTCGTCACCGCCGCGCTCGAGGAGGACGCCCAGGGAGTCGCGGTGTCGTCCTACCAGGGCGGGCACGTGGAGTACTTCGAGTACCTCGTGGAGTCGCTGCGCGCGCAGGGCGCGGGACACGTGCGGGTCGTCGGCGGTGGCGGCGGCGTCATCGTGCCGTCGGAGATCACCCGGCTCCGCGAGTCGGGCGTGACGATCTTCTCCCCCGAGGACGGTCAGAAGATGGGCCTCGCCGGCATGATCAACTCGGTCGTCGCCGACTGTGACATCGACCTGTGGTCCGAGGGCCCGGTCACTGCCCTGCAGGTCCTCTCGGGTGACCGCTTCGCCGTCGCCCGCGCCATCACCGGCGCCGAGGGCGGCCACCTCGACGAGGGGATGCTCACCGAGATCCGGCAGGCGGCCGCGCGCCGCGTCGTGCCCGTGCTCGGCATCACCGGCACCGGCGGCTCGGGCAAGTCCTCGCTCACCGACGAGATCGTGCGCCGCTTCCGCACCGACCAGCAGGACAAGCTGAGGATCGCGGTCATCGCGATCGACCCCACCCGCCGCAAGGGCGGCGGCGCGCTGCTGGGCGACCGGATCCGTGCCAACTCCCTCGACGGCGACCGCGTGTTCTTCCGCTCGCTCGCCACCCGCGGCGCCCACGAGGTGCCCGAGGCCCTCGCCGACGTCATCGACGTGATGAAGGCCGCCGGCCACGACCTGGTGATCGTCGAGACGCCCGGCATCGGCCAGGGCGACGCCGGCATCGTGCCGCTGGTCGACCACTCGCTCTACGTCATGACGCCGGAGTTCGGTGCCGCCTCGCAGCTGGAGAAGATCGACATGCTCGACTTCGCCGACAGCGTCGCGATCAACAAGTTCGAGCGCCGTGGCGCCAAGGACGCGCTCCGCGACGTCGGCCGTCAGCTGGTCCGCAACCGCAACGCCTTCGGCCAGCAGCCGCACGACATGCCGGTCTTCGGCACCAGCGCGGCGACCTTCAACGACGACGGCGTCACCGCGCTCTACCAGCACCTCCGCGACGAGCTCGCCCGCGCCGGACTGGCGGTCACCGACGGCACCCTCGCGCACGTCGACGTCCGCCACTCCTCGGGCATCCGCCAGGTCGTGCCGGCCGACCGCGTCCGCTACCTGAGCGAGATCACCGAGACCGTCCGCGGCTACCATGCGAAGACCTCCGAGCTCGCCGCTGCGGCGGCCGACCTCCAGCGGGTGCAGTACGTCGCCGACCAGCTCGGCGACGGCGACGCGGGCGGCGTGCCCGCGCTGCTCGCGCAGGCGCGCGCGGCCGTGCCGCGCGAGGTCGCCGACCAGATCGCCGGCTGGCCGGCCGTCGTGGAGTCCTACTCCGGCGACGAGCAGGTCGTGGTGGTGCGCGACCGCGAGATCCACACCAAGCTGACCAAGGAGTCGCTGAGCGGCAACGCCATCCCCCGCGTCTCGCTGCCGCGCTTCACCGACCACGGTGAGCTTGTCCGCTTCTGGCGCAACGAGAACCTCCCCGGCTACTACCCCTTCACCGCCGGGGTCTTCCCCTTCAAGCGCGACAACGAGGACCCGGCCCGCATGTTCGCCGGCGAGGGCGACCCGGCGCGCACCAACCGCCGCTTCAAGATCCTGTCCGCGGGCAACGACGCGACTAGGCTCTCGACGGCCTTCGACTCCGTCACCCTCTACGGCCGCGACCCCGACCCGCGCCCCGACGTCTACGGCAAGGTCGGCACGTCGGGCGTCTCGGTCGCCACGCTCGACGACATGAAGGAGCTGTTCGACGGCTTCGACCTCGTCGCGCCCACGACGTCGGTGTCGCTGACGATCAACGGCCCGGCCCCGACCGTGCTGGCGTTCTTCCTCAACACCGCGATCGACCAGCAGGTCGAAGCCTTCGTGGAGCGGGAGTCACGGGAGCCGGACGCCGACGAACGCGCCCGGCTGGCGGCCTACGCACTGGCCAACGTGCGCGGCACCGTCCAGGCCGACATCCTCAAGGAGGACCAGGGCCAGAACACGGCACTGTTCTCCACGGAGTTCTGCCTGCGGATGATGGCCGACATCCAGGAGTGGTTCATCGAGCAGCAGGTGCGCAACTTCTACTCGGTGTCGATCTCCGGCTACCACATCGCCGAGGCCGGTGCGAACCCGATCAGCCAGCTCGCCTTCACCCTCGCCAACGGTTTCACCTACGTCGAGGCCTACCTGGCGCGGGGCATGGCGATCGACGACTTCGCGCCCAACCTGAGCTTCTTCTTCTCCAACGGCATGGACCCCGAGTACACCGTGCTCGGCCGGGTCGCCCGCCGCATCTGGGCGGTGACGATGAAGGAGAAGTACGGCGCGTCCGAGCGCTCGCAGAAGCTGAAGTACCACGTCCAGACGAGTGGCTGGTCCCTGCACGCGCAGGAGATGGACTTCAACGACATCCGCACCACGCTGCAGGCGCTCATCGCGATCTACGACAACGCCAACAGCCTGCACACCAACGCCTACGACGAGGCCGTGACGACGCCGACGGAGGACTCCGTACGCCGTGCGCTGGCGATCCAGCTGGTCATCAACCGCGAGTGGGGCCTGGCGATGAACGAGAACCCGCTCCAGGGGTCGTTCGTCATCGACGACCTGACCGACCTCGTCGAGGCGGCAGTGCTGGCCGAGTTCGACTCGATCAACGAGCGGGGGGGCGTGCTCGGCGCGATGGAGACCGGCTACCAGCGTGGCCGGATCCAGGACGAGTCGATGCTCTACGAGCACCGCAAGCACGACGGGTCGCTGCCGATCATCGGCGTCAACACCTTCGTCAAGGAGAGCGCAGCGGACGCCCAGCCCAAGGAGATCGAGCTGGCTCGCGCGACCGAGGCGGAGAAGGAGTCGCAGCTCGCCCGGGTGCGCGGCTTCCAGGCCAGCCACGGCGCCGAGGCCCACGAGGCCCTGGCCCGGCTCAAGGACGCGGCGGTCCGTGGCGACAACGTGTTCGCGGTGCTGATGGACGCGGCCCGGGTCTGCTCGCTCCAGCAGGTCACCGAGGCGTTCTTCGAGGTGGGCGGGCAGTACCGCCGCAACGTCTGAGCCTCGCGGAGGGCTGAGCGAGACCGTAGGCCGACGCTCCTAGGCCGTGGCCAGCTCGTCGTCGACCTCGGGGGGCACGGACGCAGGGCTCGACGCGGGCAGCACGCTGACGGGTTCGTACGCGGCCGCGGGCAGGTCGAAGCGGAACACCGATCCCTGTCCCGACGGGGCGGGCAGGCACTCGATCGTGCCGCCGTGACGCTGCACGATGGTCTGACAGATTGACAGCCCCATCCCGGTGCCGCGGAACCCGGCTCGCACCGAGTCGCTGCGGTGGAAGCGCTGGAAGATGAGGGTGCGCTCGTGCTCGTCGACGCCGACGCCGTTGTCCTCGACGTCGATGACCACCCGCGAGCCCCGCGAGTGCGCGGCGACCCGGACCTGGGCCGGCACACCGGGGCGGGCGTACTTGACGGCATTGCCGACGAGGTTGGCGAAGAGCTGCTTGAGCGCGACCTCGTCGCCGTGCACGACGGGCAGGCCGTCGGCCGGCACGTCGAGCAGGTCGTCGGGGCGCAGGAGTGCCGTGGCGTTGACGAGCGCGCCCCCCGCGCCGGAGAGGGAGACATCTTGAGCGACGAGATCCCCCGCCTGGGCTGTCGCGTGCGCCAGGAGGTCGTCGATGAGCTCGGCCATCTGGACCGACGCCCGCTCGGCGCGGCGGATCGAGGCCAGGGTGTCGCTGTCCTCCTCGAGGTCGAGGGCAGCGAGGTCGAGCCAGGACCGGATCGCCGTCAGCGGCCCCCGCAGGTCGTGGGCGGCCGTGGACGCGAAGCCGGCGAGGGGGCGGATCCCCTCGCGGTGCTCGGTCACCTCGCTGAGCACCAGGAGGACGCCGGAGCGGCCGTCGTCGCGCCGGGCGATCTCGGCACGCGACACGGCGACCACGAGGTCGTCGCCCGAGGGCAGTGGCACCTGGACGTCTCCGACGCCGAGCTCCGCCCGGGAGGCACCGGTGTGGTCGGAGGTCGGGTCGAGCACCAGCCTCACCAGGGCCGCCAGCGCTTCCGCGTCGGGCGCTCCCGGCCGCACCCGGCGGGCGAGGCGGCGACTCGCACCGTTGCTGCGCTCGATCCTGCCCTCGCGATCAAGGACGACGAGGCCCTCGTCCATGTTCTCAGTCATCTCGGCGAGCAGCTCGGCCTGCTCGGCAGCTCGGGCCCGCTCCCGCGCCGTGCGCGCGACGAGCTCGTCGATGCGGTCGCCCAGCGTGCCGACCGCGAGGCCGGTGAGGACAACGGCGATCAGGAAGATCTGGCCCACCAGGACCTTCTGCACCGGGTCGCCCACGATCGCGGAGGGCCCGTGCCCGGCAAGGGTGAGCACCAGGGCCACGACCCCCAGCGCCAACGCGTGCAGCGCGGCCACGAAGGTCGGGTAGCGGGCGGCGGACCACACGCACAGCGGCATGACGACGAACACGATCGGGAGCGGCTGGAGGAAGATCGCGGCGACCACCAGCACGGAGACCGCCCACAGCACGACGAGCTCCCTCCGCGACCCACCCCGCGCCCGGGGAGCGATCCGCTGCGTACGCCACTCCCAGGCCAGGTGTCCGATGCACCCCACCACCAGCAGACCGGTGAGGTGCCTGCTGAACCACGCCTGCAACACCCACCCGTCCCAGCCGGCACCCGCAGCACGGACACCGAAAGTGCCGATCAGGGCACCAGCAGCGCTGCCGAGGACCGCGGCCGCGCACGTGTAGGCCAGCGTCCGGGGGGAGCGGAAGCTCTCGGTGCCGCCGGCACCGAGGAGTGTCGGGCACCAGCGCCGGAGCAGTGCCACCGTGATCCAGGTCTGGCACGCCATCGACACGGCGCCCAGGACGAACACCGGCGTGGGAGCGTGCGTGGCCCACGCGACACCGGCGTGGATCGCCGCCAGCGGCACCAGCACACGGAGCTGTCGGCGCGGTGCCTCCGCGAGCAGCCACAGCATGGCCACGCCCGAGCCCGGCCACAGGAGGCTCACAGCCTGACCGTCCACGGTCGTGAGTCGCGCCAAGAACGCCAGGACGGCGTAGAGGACGGCGAATCCCAGCGCCCACCGCAGCGGGAGCGCCGGACGGGCGTTCACACGCGGACCCGGGAGCGGAGACGGCGATCCGAGCGCCGACTCACACAGGACTGATACACGGGCCGCACACTAGTGCCTCGAAGGCCCACGTGCGGGCAACACCGCAGCACCCGCGACACGACGCGATTCACCGAAGCCGACACCGATCCGGTGGCCACACGTGCTGGCGACAGCGCGATCGGCCGGTCGAGCACCCGTCCTCCCTCTGAATCAGAGGTTGATCGTGATCTTGGCGTCCTTGCGCAAGCCCTCGACCAGCGCTCCGGCGACCTCGCCGATCTGCTGCTGCGTGGCCTGCTCCTCCAGCTGGTCGCGGACCTGCGCGAACGGCGGGATCTCCTGGCCCGACTGGCCCGACTGCTCCGATTGCGCCTGCTGCGCCTTGGCCTGCGCATAGACCGTGCGCAGCTCCTTCTCGGTCGGCTTGATCGGGCCGTCCTCGTCGACGACGAGGGCCTCGACCATGAGCTGCGTCTCGACCTGCGAGCGCGCCTGCTCCTCGGTCACGCCCTGCTCCTCGACCGCCGCCAGCAGCTCCTCCGCCGACCCGAGCTGGTTCTGCTCGGCCAGCGACGTCAGCTCGGCGTCGATGTCGTCGTCGCTCACCTCGATGCCGCGGGCGTCGGCCTCCTGGGCGAGAAGCTCGGTGGAGACGAGGTCGTCGACGGTCTGCTTCCTCAGTGCCTCCTCGTCGGGGGCCTGACCGGTGGCCTGCGCCTGCGCGGCGGCCTGCTGGAAGGTCGAGACATAGATCGGGACGAACTCCTCCTTGGTCACCTCCTCGCCGTTGACCTCGGCGACGACGTCCGGGATGCCCGCGAGGTCGGGCTCGGCACCGGCCGACGCGTCCGCGGAGTCACTCTCGCTCGGCGTCGCACTGGCGGACGCGTCCTGGTCGGCATCGGACTCGTTGCCGCCACCGCCGCCGCAGGCGGAGAGGCTGAGCAGTGCCGCAGCCGTGACGAGGCCGAGGACGGCGCGGGTTCGCTGGCGGGTTCGCTGGGAGGTTCGCGTGGTGTGGTTCATCGCCCACGACGGTACGCACCCAACCTGAGCGCGCTCCTCAGGTTCCTCGGAGCCAGCTCAGAGGGCGTCGGGCACGATCAGCGCGTCGGGGTCCTGCCGCACCGGCAGCTGCGCCAGCGCCGTACGCACCAGGGTGAGGCGCGCGGCCACCGCCACCTTCTGGCGCAACCGGCCCAGGCCGCTCTCGCCGAGCGTCTCCTCCACGGCGGCGCCGATCTGCGCGTCGCTGAACGTCGGGCGCGTCCCCGCGGCCACCTCGACGTCCGGGAGGGCCAGCAGGACGGGAAGCACCTGGCTGCCCACGGCCTCGAGGAGGTGGTAGCGGTCGATCTTGCTCATGGCGTCCCACGCCGCGTCGGCGTCGTCGCGTCGCCGCGCCCTGCCGCCGGCCACGACCCTGGCCGCGGCGGTGACGGCGACGGTCAGCTCGTGCTCGGTGAAGCGCATGGGGGTCAGCATGCCAAACCGGGCATGCTGGCCGCATGCGCCTGCCGGACCTGACCCCTGCCGCGATGACCGACGAGCAACGCGTGCTGCACGAGCGGATCACCTCGGGCCGCCGCTCCTCCGGGCCGCAGCACTTCGCGTTGAGCGACGCCGACGGCGCCCTCACCGGGCCGTTCGGCGTGATGGTGCACGAGCCGGCGATGGGCGCCCCGCTCCAGGAGCTCGGCAGCGCGATCCGCTACCGCACCGGACTCTCCGACCGGGTGCGCGAGATCGCGATCCTCGCCGTCGCCGCGCACACCGGGAGTGCCTTCGAGCAGTACGCCCACGAGCGCGTGGGGCGAGCGGTCGGCCTCACCGATGACGAGCTGTCCGCGCTCGCTGCCGGCACCTACTCGTCGGCGGACCCGGTCGAGGAGGTGTCGTACGCCCTGTGCCGGCGCCTGCTCCGCGACCGATCCCGCCTCACGGGCCGCGAGTACGCCGACCTGGCGCAGGCCCTCGGGACCACCACGATCACCGAGCTCGTGGTCCTCGTCGGCTACTACCGCACGCTCGCGCAGCTGCTCGACGTCTACGACGTCGGTGTCCCGGAGGGGCCGCGGCCGGCCCAGCAGGAGGCACCTCAGTAGTGCGCGGTCATCACGTGCTTGATGCGCGTGTAGTCGTCGAAGCCGTAGCCCGACAGGTCCTTGCCGTAGCCCGAGTGGCCGAACCCGCCGTGCGGCATCTCGGAGACGAACGGGATGTGGGTGTTGACCCACACGCACCCGAAGTCGAGCTCGCGGGTGAGCCGGTCGGCGGTGCCGTGGTCACGGGTCCAGACGCTGGCGGCCAGACCGTAGGGCACACCGTTGGCCAGCGCGATCGCCTCGGCCTCGTCGTCGAAGGCCTGCACGGTCAGCACCGGCCCGAAGACCTCCTCCTGCACGATCCGGTCGTCCTGGCGGACGCCGGTGACGACGGTCGGCGCGAAGAAGAAGCCGGTGTCGCCGTGGCGCGAGCCACCGGTGCGGATGCTCGCGTGCTCCGGCAGGTCGCCCAGGAACGCCTCCACCTTGGCGAAGTGGGCGCCGTTGTTGAGTGGTCCGTAGTCGGCCTCGGTGTCGGAGGGCGGTCCCGGCCTGGTGCCCTCGGCCTGCACCACCAGCAGGTCGACGAGCTCGTCGTGGACACTGCGGTGCACGATCACGCGGGTCGCGGCCGTGCAGTCCTGCCCGGAGTTGAAGTAGGCCGCGGCCGCGATCAGTCCGGCCGCCCGCGGCAGGTCGGCGTCCGCCGTCACGACCACCGGGGCCTTGCCGCCGAGCTCGAGATGGGCGCGCTTGAGGTTGCGGGCCGCCGACGAGGCGACCTCGATGCCGGCGCGCACCGAGCCGGTGATCGCGACCAGCCCGGGGGTCGGGTGCTCGACGAGGTGCCGGCCGGTCGTGGCGTCACCGTTGACGACGTTGAGGACACCGGGAGGCAGGATCGTGCCGGCGATCTCGGCGAGCAGCACCGTCGAGCGAGGCGTGGTGTCGCTGGGCTTGAGCACGATCGTGTTGCCGGCGGCGAGCGCGGGCGCGATCTTCCAGATGGCCATCGCGAACGGGTAGTTCCACGGCGTCACCTGGCCGACGACGCCGATGGGTTCACGGCGGATGCTGGAGGTGTGCCCCTCGAGGTACTCGCCCGCCGACTTGCCCTCGAGCAGGCGGGCGGCGCCGGCGAAGAAGCGCAGCTGGTCGACCCCCTGGTCGACCTCCTCGCTGGCGATGTAGCGCACCGGCTGGCCGGTGTCGCGGGCCTGCACCTCGCTGATCTCGTCGCGGCGCTCGGCGACCGCGGTGGCCAGGTCGAGGAGGTAGGCCTGCCGACGTCCGGGGGTGAGGCGCTTCCACGACGCCGACGCGCTCTCGGCGGCGGCGTAGGCCGCGTCGACCTCCGACGGCAGGGAGACCGGCGAGCGGCCGTCGACCTCACCGGTGACGGGGTCGACGAGGTCGATGAACTCGGTCGTGGCCGACTCGACGAGCTCGCCGTCGATGAAGTTGCGGATCGTCCGGTCGTCGGGGTGGGTCATGGCCATCTCTCCATTGGTCGGGCCCTCTCAGGCGACGTAGATCTTGCGGAGGGTCTCGCGGACGACCCAGGTCGTGTGCTCGCCCGCGCGGAGCCGGACCACCGAGCCCGCTCGGAGCTCGACCGACTCCCCGTCCTCGAACGACACGCTCGCCGAGCCGGAGAGCACGACGAACACCTCGTCGACCTCGACGTCCGTGGCCGTGCCGGGGCTCATCTCCCACACGCCGACCTCGACCCCGGCCACTGCGGCGAGGGCCCGCGAGCCGGCCTCGGGCGCACCGTCGACGACCGTCGACGGGTCGAGGGGCGTGGTCGGCACGGCTGCGTCGACGTCGAGCACACGGAACATGGCTCCATCGTCCACTGGCGACGCGACCCGCACGGACCGACGATCTGTCGTCACTTCGTCGCCGGGCCCGACAGTTCGCCGCTCAGCTCATCGGCCAGCAGGGCCACGTGCAGCGAGACTCGTACGTCGGGGTCGTCGAGGTCGGCGTCGAGGATCGCCTCGATCCGGGCCAGCCGGTCGTAGAAGGCCGCCCGCGACAGGTGCAGGCTCGCGGCCGCCCGGGTCTTGCTCGCCGGATGGAGCACCAGCGCGCGCAGCGCGGCGAGGAGGTCGGTGCGGGTGCCGTCAGCGCGGTCGTGCTGCTTCAGCGGCGCGAGCTCGCGCTCGACGAAGAGCCGCACCCGGTCGTCCTCGCCGAGCAGCGCGAGCAGGCCGCGCAGGCGCAGGTCGACCAGCCGGTGCACGTCAGGGTCCTGCTCGCGACGTCCCTGCGGCGCCGCGTCGGCCACCTGCCCGGCCTCCGCCACCGTCCGCGCGATGCCGGAGCGCTCTCCCACCGCCCGACCCGCCGCGACCGCCACGTCGTGGTGGGCGTGCACCCGCGCCGCCACCCGGTCGACGACGTCGTCGGCGTCCGACGAGGGGGCGACCGAGACCAGCACCCGGAGGTCGCGCTCGACCTCGCAGACCAGAGCAGGCAGCCGCAGGCCGTGGGCGGCGCGGACCACCGTGGCGGCGACCTCGTCCAGGTCGGCCGGGGAGGACGGACCGACCCGCGGACGGACCACGAGCCCGACGAAGGACCGTCGGCGCACGGGGAACCCGGCCAGCTCGCAGCGGCGCAGCACCTCCTCGGAGTCGGGGTCGTCCATCAGCCCGGTGACGAGCTCGAGATGCGTCCGCCGCATGAGCGTGCCGAGGTCGCGGTCGTGCAGGCGGTGCAGGGCGAGGGCCGCGGCCGCCCGTTCGGCCACGGCGATCAGCCGCTGGGTCGGCGGGGCGGGCGAGCCGATGACCAGCCGGCCCCAGGCCCGTCCGGTGGTGCCGAGCCGGGTGACGAGCCAGCCGTTGCCGGCGTCCCACCCGGTGCGACCGGCCACCTCGACCCGACGCGAGCGGGCCGGCCAGCCGTCGAGGAAGCCGCCGACGTCGTCCGGGCCGGCGAAGTAGTCGAGCGGGCGGTGCTGGGCGTTCTCGACCACGACCGGCCCGGCGGCCAGGCGCTGCACCGCCTGCAGGATCTCGACCGGTCCGGCCGCGCTGTTGCCGAGCTCGGTGAAGGTCTCGTGCACCCGCTGGGCCTCGCGCAGCTCGGTGAGCTGCCGGTCGACGACCCGCTCACCGATCTCCTGGGCGAGGGCGGCGAAGCGCGTCTCCTGCCCGAGCACGACCAGGGGCAGGCCGTGCCGCTCGCAGGCGGCGACGAGGGCCTCGGGGAGACCGGAGCGCCACCGACGCCCGAGCTCCACCACCAGGCCGACACTGCCGACGTCGACGAGCGCGTCGACGAAGGCCACCAGCCCCGCGGGGTCGTCGTCCGACGGCAGACCCGTGCCCATGGTGAGCAGCAGGTCACCGGCGCGCAGCAGCTGGTCGACGTCGAGCCGCTCGGTGGCGTGCACCCAGCGGATCGGTCGGGCCAGTCCCGCTCGACCCGCGACCACCTCGGGCGCGGAACGGCGGAAGCTGGGCAGTCCCAGCGCCTCGTCGAGCGTCACTCCCGGGGTCATCTCGGCCACGACAGCGCAGCCTACGCGTGGAGGGGGCGACGGATCGTCAGGATTGCGCCCGCAATGGCGACGTTCCGACACCCACACGGACGATCCGTGCGGCGCAGGATGAGGGCATGACTGACATCGTGCACTGGGCCGACGGCGCCGAGCTGACCGGTTCCCCCACCGGCTGGGCCGACGTGACCAACCCCGCCACCGGCCGCGTCACCGGCCGCGTCGCGCTCGCCGGCGAGGCCGACGCCGCCCACGTGATCGCCGCCGCCGCCCGAGCGGCCCGCGGCTGGGGCACCACCTCGCTCGCGCGGCGTACGCAGGTGCTCTTCGCCTTCCGCGAGCTGCTCAACAGCCGCAAGGACGAGCTCGCCACGCTCATCACCGCCGAGCACGGCAAGGTGCACTCCGACGCGATCGGCGAGATCTCCCGCGGCCTCGAGGTGGTCGAGTTCGCCTGCGGCATCTCCCACCTGCTCAAGGGCGGCCACAGCGAGCAGGCCTCGACCGGTGTGGACGTCCACTCCAAGCGGGTGCCGCTCGGCGTCGTCGGCATCATCAGCCCCTTCAACTTCCCGGCCATGGTGCCGATGTGGTTCTTCCCGATCGCGATCGCCGCCGGCAACACCGTCGTCCTCAAGCCCAGCGAGAAGGACCCCAGCGCGGCGAACTGGATCGCCGCGCTGTGGCAGGAGGCCGGCCTCCCCGACGGCGTCTTCAACGTCCTGCACGGCGACAAGACCGCGGTCGACGCGTTGTTGACGAGCCCCGACGTGCAGGCGATCAGCTTCGTCGGCTCCACCCCGATCGCGCAGTACGTCTACGAGACCGCGACCCGCCACGGCAAGCGTGTCCAGGCGCTCGGCGGCGCCAAGAACCACATGGTCGTCCTCCCGGACGCCGACCTCGACCTCGCCGCGGACTCGGCGGTCAATGCCGGCTACGGCAGCGCCGGCGAGCGTTGCATGGCGATCAGCGTGCTCGTCGCGGTCGATCCGATCGGCGACGAGCTCATCGCCCGGATCGCCGACCGCACCCGCACCCTGCTCATCGGCGACGGCTCCCTCGGCGCGACGTCCACGGACGGTGTGAGCAAGGAGGCCGACATGGGCCCACTGGTGACCAGGGCGCACCGCGACCGGGTCAGCGCCCTCATCGACTCCGGCGAGGCGGCCGGCGCCAAGGTCGTCGTCGACGGCCGCGACGTCTCCGCCCGCGGCGACAAGGAGGGCTTCTGGCTCGGTCCGACGCTGTTCGACGACGTCACCACCGACATGGACATCTACCGCGAGGAGATCTTCGGCCCCGTGCTGTCGGTCGTGCGGGTCGCGTCCTACGACGAGGCGGTCGCACTGGTCAACGCCAACGACTACGGCAACGGCACGGCCGTGTTCACCAACGACGGCGGCGCAGCGCGCCGCTTCGAGGCGGACGTCACCGTCGGCATGATCGGCGTCAACGTCCCGGTCCCGGTGCCCGTCGCCTACTACTCCTTCGGCGGCTGGAAACGCTCGCTCTTCGGCGACACCCACGCCCACGGCACCGAGGGGGTCCACTTCTACACCCGCGGCAAGGTCGTCACCACCCGGTGGATCGACCCCGCCAACCGACCCGAGGGCGGCCTCGAGCTGGGGTTCCCGCGCAATGACTGAGACCACGACCCGCTCCGACCTGGCGAGTGATCTGGCGGGTGATCTGGCGGGGACGCACGACGCCGGGCGGGCCTACGAGCTCGACCGCGCGCACGTCTTCCACTCCTGGTCCGCCCAGGCCGAGATCTCGCCCATGGTGATCACCCGCGCCGAGGGCAGCCACGTGTGGGACGGTGCCGACCGGCGCTACCTCGACTTCAGCTCGCAGCTGGTCTTCACCAACCTCGGCCACCAGCACCCGCGGATCGTCGCCGCGATCCGGGAGCAGGCGGCGCACCTGTGCACCGTGGCCCCGGCCGTCGCCAACGGCACCCGCTCGGAAGCCGCCCGGCTCATCGCGAGCCACACCCCCGGCGACCTCGACCACGTGTTCTTCACCAACGGCGGGGCCGACGCCAACGAGCACGCCGTACGCATGGCGCGGGTGCACACCGGCCGGCACAAGGTGCTCACGACCTACCGCAGCTATCACGGCGGCACCCACCTCGCGGTGAACATGACGGGCGACCCCCGCCGTTGGGCCAACGACCACGGCTCGGCCGGCATCGTCCACTTCTTCGGACCTTTCCTCTACCGCAGCCCGTTCCACGCGACCACGGAGGCGGAGGAGTGCCAGCGCGCGCTCGAGCACCTCGACCAGGTCGTCTCCCTCGAGGGCCCCGGCACGATCGCGGCGATCGTGCTCGAGGCGATCCCCGGCACGGCCGGCATCATGGTCCCGCCGCCGGGATATCTCCGCGGCGTGCGCGCCATCTGCGATCGCCACGGAATCGTGCTGATCGCCGACGAGGTGATGTCGGGCTTCGGCCGGGCCGGACGCTGGTTCGCGGTCGAGCACGGCGGCATCACCCCGGACCTGATCACCTTCGCCAAGGGCGTCAACTCCGGCTACGTGCCGCTCGGCGGGGTGGCGATCAGTGACGAGATCCATGCGACCTTCGCGCACCGCGCCTACCCGGGCGGGCTCACCTACTCCGGGCACCCCCTCGCCTGTGCGGCCGCGGTGGCCACCATCCGCACGATGGAGGACGACGACATCGTCGCCCGCGCCGCCCGGCTCGGCGAGGACGTCATCGGGCCCGGCCTGCACGCCCTCGCGGAGCGACACGAGTGGATCGGCGAGGTCCGCGGCACCGGCGCCTTCTGGGCGATCGAGCTGGTCAGCGACCGCGAGACGCGCGAGCCGCTGGCGCCCTACGGGGGGTCGAGCCCGCAGATGGGGGCGATCGTGAAGGGGTGCCAGGAGCGCGGGCTGCTGCCTTTCAGCAACGTCAACCGCATCCACGTCGTGCCGCCGCTCACCACCACCGACGACGAGGCCCGCGAGGGCCTGGCGATCCTCGACGCCGCGCTCACCGCGGCCGCCGGCTGAGCCCGGGGGCCTGGCGACATGGCCGCCCACCGCACCGCCTACGAGCGGCACGCCCCCGACCCGCGCCTGGTCGAGCGCTCGCTCGCGAGCAGCGAGCAGGCGGTCTTCTGGCTCGACGACGCCCGGGCGGGCACGCGGCACCCCGAGCTGACCGCCCACACGCGGGCCGACCTGACGATCGTCGGCGGGGGCTATCTCGGCCTCTGGTCGGCGGTGCACGCCAAGCGTCGCGACCCCGGCCGCCGGGTCGTGCTCCTCGAGGCGCACACCATCGGGTGGGCCGCGTCGGGCCGCAACGGCGGCTTCTGCGAGGCCTCCCTCACCCACGGCGAGGACAACGGCCGCAACCGTTGGCCCGAGGAGTACGACGTCCTGGACCGGCTGGGCCGCGACAACCTCGATGCCTTCGACGCCGACGTGCGCGACCTCGGGCTGGACTGCGAGTGGGAGCGGACGGGCACGTTGTCGGCGGCCGTGGAGGAGCACCAGGTCGAGTGGCTGCGCGGGCCCCACTTCCTCGACCGGGCCCAGGTCCGCGCCGAGATCGACAGCCCGCTCTTCCTCGCCGGCGCACGACACCGCGACGGGTGTGCGCTCGTCCACCCCGCCAAGCTGGCGCTCGAGCTCGCACGGGTCGCGGTCGACCTCGGCGTGGAGATCCACGAGCACTCGGCGGTCACCGGCCTGGGGCGTCCGGCGTCGGGCTCCGTCCCGGTGCACACCGACCGCGCCACGGTGACCTCCGGGCACGTCGTGCTGGCCACCAACGTCTTCCCCGCACTGGTGCGGCGCAACCGGCTGATGACCGTTCCGGTCTACGACTATGTCCTGATGACCGAGCCCCTCTCCGCCGACCAGCTGGCCTCCATCGGCTGGCGTGGTCGTGAAGGGCTGGGTGACCTCGCCGAGCAGTTCCACTACTCCCGTCTGAGCGCGGACCACCGCATCCTCTGGGGCGGCTACGACGCGGTCTATCCCACCGGCGGGAAGGTGAGCGTCCGCCACGAGGACCGGCCCGAGAGCCACGCACGCCTGGCGTCCCACTTCCTCGCGACCTTCCCGCAGCTCGAGGACGTGCGGTTCACCCACCGGTGGGCCGGCCCGATCGACACCTGCACCCGGTTCACCGCGTTCTACGGCCTGACCCACGGGGGGCGGGTCGCGCACGCCGCAGGCTTCACCGGCCTCGGCGTCGGAGCCACCCGGTTCGCCGGCGAGGTCCTCCTCGACCTGCTGGCGGGCGAGCCGACGGAGCGCACCGAGCTGCAGATGGTGCGCGAGCGTCCGCTGCCCTTCCCGCCCGAGCCACTCGCCTCGGTCGGGATCAACCTGACCCGCTGGTCCCTCGACCGGGCGGACCACCGCGAGGGTCGGCGCAACGCCTTCCTGCGGGCGCTCGACGCGGCCGGGCTCGGCTTCGACTCCTGAGCCTGCTCAGGCGACGGAGGAGGTCTCCTGGAGCTGCGAGCGGAGATGGCCCAGGATCCGGGTGAGGACCCGCGAGACCTGCGCCTGCGTGAGGCCGACGGCCTCGGCGATCTCCTGCTGCGTGCGCTCCTCGACGAAGCGCAGCTGCAGCACGAGCCGGTCGCGCTCGGCGAGGCGACCCACGACGGGCTCGAGCATGATCCTGGCCTCGGCCGAGTCCAGCGCGCGATCGTGCCGGCCGAGCAGGTCACCGAGGGTGGAGGTGCCGTCGCCGACCGGTCCGTCCAGCGAGGTCGGCAGGAAGCACCCGTCGGCGGTCAACGCTTCGAGGACGGCCTCCAGCTCCTCGCCGAGGTGGGAGGCGACCTCGCTCGGGCGTGGTGAGCGGTGCAGCAGGGACTCGAGGTCACGCTGTGCGCGGGAGATGCGCGACTGGAGCTCCTGCACGCGGCGCGGCGGCCGCACCATCCAGCCGGCGTCTCGGAAGTGCCGGCGCAGCTCGCCACGGATGGTGGGAACGGCGTAGGACAGGAAGTCGTGTCCGGCGTCGGGGTCGAATCGCTGCGCGGCCTTGGTGAGGCCCAGCAGGGCCACCTGCTCGAGGTCGTCGGAGTCGATGCCGCGGTTGCGGTAGCGACTGGCCATCGAGCGCGCCACGCCGGCGTTGGTCTCGATCAACCGGTCGGTGAGGCCGCGCGAACGGGTGGAGCCCGACGGCACGAGTCGGAGGTCGGCGACGATGCCGTCCGTGCGACGGGCCCGGTCCTGGCCGTCGGCGGGCGGGGCCGACGAGACCGGAGCGGACGGGATCTGGGGAACGAGGGACACGGGAACCACGGAACGGTTCCTTCCAGCGGCAGGGCGCTCACCGTGGTCTCCAGCAAGTACGACCACTATGCCCCGGTCTGGTCCACCTTGACAGCCGCAAAGCGAACCGCTTGCCGATCACCCGTCCGTGCGTTCCAGCGTCTGCCGGGGGTTCTCGTTGAAGACCTGGCGGTAGTCGGAGGCGAACCGGCCGGGGTTGAAGAAGCCGTACCTCGCCGCCACGTCGCTGACCGTCACCGTGGTCCCGTCGCGCAGGGACTGGCGGGCCAGGTCGAGGCGGACCCGCCGCAGGTAGTCCTGGGGCGTGCAGCCGAGGTGTCGGCGGAAGGCGTACTGCAGGGCACGAGGCGTGACGCCGCACTCCTGGGCGAGGTCACCGGGACTGAGGTCCTCGAGGACGTGCGACTCGATGATGCGCACCGCACGCCGCACGGTCGAGGGCGCGGCGGCCTGTGGGTCCGACTCCCTCGCGGTCCCGCGCCCCCGCGCGACGACGTTGTTGGGGAAGGTCTGCAGCAGCGTGTGGCCGAGCAGCAGTGCCGCTGCCTCCTGCTGCTCCTGGGTGGCCTCGGCGGGCAGCATCGAGCTCAGCTGGTCGACGGTCGCACGCCAGCGGGCACCCGCTGCCGCCGAACGTGGGACGTAGGACGTGAAGGTGATGTGCTGCCAGGGGTAGTCGGGCGCGACCCCCTCGACGGCCGCCGTGAGGGCACCCGCCGTCAAGGACGTGGTGCGGATGTCCTGGTGGTCGGCGCTGCCCGTGAAGGGCATCTCCCAGCCGGACACGAGCGCCGATTCGCCGTCGCGCACCCGGTCGGTGACACCGCCCCGGGTGTATTCGGTGACGCCGCCCAGGATGTCGGCCACCACCAGCGCCGGCATCGCGTCGGAGTCGAAGGCGAACGCTGCGTCGATCCTGATGTGGTCGAAGGCCACGCTGCCGTGGTCCTCACGTTGGTGCCGGACCAGGCCCAGCGGTCCGGTCAACCGCAGGCGGGTGCCGAAGGCGGCATCGAGCCACGCGCGTGCATCGTCGCCGACACCCTCGAACGCGAAGGTGTCGGGGAGTCCTCGCCGGGCGCGCGACTGGGGCACTGCTCACCTCCGCACGGGAAGGGGGCTGACCCATGGCTCGAGTCTCAGTCGATCGTAGACGATCGGGTTCCCGCACACCCCTAGGGAGGAGGTGCCTGCCCTGTAGAGTGAAGTCCGTTCGATCACCGTTCCGCCCTGTGTCCGCGGACCTGACGTCATTGAAAGGTGACGCGCATGTCTGGCAAGCACTCTCCCTCCGGCGAGCCCTCGCGCCCCCTCCGGGCGACCGAGACGGCAGGCGCCCCAGAGGCGTTGCGCGACGAGGTGGCCCACCTCCGCGAGGCGATGAAGTCGCAACGCGACATCGGCATGGCCATCGGGCTGATGTCGGCGCGCTTCGCGTGCAGCACCGAGCAGGCATGGCGCACGATGCAGCGGATCTCGCAGGACAGCAACACCAAGGTCCGCACCGTCGCCCGCGTCCTGGTCACCACGCACGACGGGTCGGCCGACGCCGAGGCCCGCGCCCATCTGGAGCGGTTCGTGACCCACCTCCCTCCCTCGGGGTGGCCCTCGGGGCGGCGGACAGGGGATGATCGCGCTCCATGAGCATCGACGAGGCGGCGCTGGCCACGAGCCTTCGTGGGCTCTCCCTCTCCCGGGAGGACAACGGCAGCGTCATCTCGGCCCTCGAGGCGGTGCTGACGGCCTGCGTCGACCTCTTCGGAGTCGACGGCGCCGGAGTGCTGGTCGCTGACGAGCAGGACATGCTCCGCTACGTCGCGGCCACGGACGGCCCCGGCCGCATCCTGGAGAGGACGGAGGTCGACGCCGCGCAGGGGCCCTGCACCGAGGCCTTCGTCACGGCCACCGTGGTGACCACCCGCGACGTCACCGCCGAGACGCAGCGGTGGCCGGTGCTCGCCCGGGTGATGGCGCAGCAGCCCGTCCGCGCGGTCCTCGGCACGCCGGTGCGCCTCGGCGGTGTGCCGGTCGGCACCCTCGACGTCTACCGGGAGCACCCCCACGACTGGGACGACAGCGAGGTCACGGCCCTGGTCCGCTATGCCGAGATCATCGCCACCACCCTGTCCGCCGCCGTGCAGGCACACACGGCCGGTGAGCTAGCCGGACAGCTGCAGTACGCCCTCGACTACCGCGTGGTGATCGAGCGCGCGGTCGGCTACCTGATGGCCAAGGAGTCGATCGACCCCGTCGCCGCCTTCAACACCCTGCGCACCGTCGCACGGGGGCGTCGTACGAAGATCGGTGTCGTCGCCGAGCACGTGCTGGAGCACGGCACGCTCCCCGAGTGAGGCCGGCTCCGGTGGTCCGCATGCAGGTCACCCCGCGGGGGTACGAACGGTGATGCAGACGACGAGCACGCCATGAGCACGACGACCCGGACCATCGCGGCGCCCCCGGACCAGGTGTGGTCGGTGCTGGCCGACGGCTGGCTCTACCCGCTCTTCGTGGTGGGAGCCTCCCGGATGCGGGAGGTCGACGCCGACTGGCCGGCCGTCGGGTCCCGGCTGCACCACAGCGTGGGCGCCTGGCCCGCCCTCCTCGACGACACCACGGAGGTGCTCGAGGTCGACGAGGGCCGGCGGATCGTGCTGCTCGCCCGGGCGTGGCCGGCCGGCCAGGCACACGTCCAGATCTCCCTCGAGCCCCGTGCAGGGTCGAGCGTCGTGACGATCGTCGAACGGGCGACCTCCGGGCCCGGGGCCCTGATCCCCGGGCCGATCCAGGACGCCCAGCTGCACGTGCGCAACATCGAGACGCTGCGACGCCTCGCCTTCGTGGCGGAGGGTCGCGGCAGGTGACCGCGGCGCCGGGTCGGACCTACGACGCTCTGGTGATCGGCGCCGGGCCCAACGGCCTGGTGGCGGCCAACGTCCTGGCCGACGCCGGCTGGAGGGTCCTCGTGCTCGAGGCGCAGCCCACCGCGGGAGGCGCCGTACGGAGCGACGGGGAGATCCACCCCGACTTCGTCCACGACACCTTCAGTGCGTTCTACCCACTCGCCGTCGCCTCGCAGGCCATCAGGTCGCTGCGGCTCGAGGACCACGGCCTCGCCTGGTCGCACGCGCCGGCCGTCCTCGGGCACCCGTTCGGCGACGGCCAGTGGGCCGTGCTGCACCGCGACCGGGCTGCGACGGGTGCCGGGCTGGAGGCCCTGCACCCGGGCGACAGCGACGCGTGGCTGGAGCTGTGCCGCACGTGGGACAGCATCGGCCCCGCCCTGATCGACGGTCTGACGACCCCGTTCCCGCCGGTGCGCGCGGGCGCGCGGCTCCTCCCTGCACTCGCGCGGGCGGGCGGCCTGGACACGGTGCGCCTACTGGCGGCCCCGGTCTCCTCGCTCGGACGCGAGCTGTTCGGCGGTGAGGCGGGCGGGTTGCTGCTGGCCGGCAACGCGGGACACGCAGACTTCCCGCTCACCTCGCCCGGCTCGGGTGTCTTCGGCGTGCTGATGACGATGCTCGGGCAGACGGTCGGCTTCCCCGTCCCGCGCGGGGGCGCCCAGTCGCTCACCGACGCGCTGGTCGCACGCTTCACGAGCCTCGGTGGTGAGCTCGTCCTCGACGCGGAGGTGACGCGGGTCGTCGTACGAGCGGGACGCGTGAGCGGCGTGGAGACCCGGGACGGCGAGACCTACGCCGCACGCACGGTGGTCGCCGACGTCGCGGCACCGCACCTGTTCGGCGGGCTGGTCGACGTCGAGGACCTGCCCGCACGGCTGGCGCGGGGCATGCGCGCCTTCGAGCTCGACCCGGGGACCGTCAAGGTCGACTGGGCGCTGTCCGGGCCGGTGCCCTGGACCAACCCGCCGACCGACATGCCGGGCACCGTCCACGTTGCCGACTCGGTCGAGGAGATGACCCGGTCGCTGGCCCAGGTGTCCTCCGGTGTGGTGCCCGCCCGGCCCTTCCTCCTCACCGGCCAGATGACCACCAGCGACCCGTCGCGCTCCCCGGCGGGCACCGAGTCCTTCTGGGCCTACACACACGTCCCGCAGCCGTCAGCCACCCGGGGTGATGCCGGCGAGGAGATCAGCGGCCGCTGGGACCACGACGACTGCGAGCGCTTTGCGGACCGCATGCAGGCGCGCATCGAGGCCCGGGCCCCGGGATTCGGCGACGTCGTCATGGCGCGTCGCGTGCTCGGGCCCCACGAGCTGGAGGCACGCAACGCCAACCTCATCGGGGGAGCCGTCAACGGTGGCACCTCGCAGCTCCACCAGGAGCTGGTGTTCCGCCCCGTCCCCTCGATGCACGGACGGGCGTCGACCGGCATCGACGGTCTCTTCCTCGGCTCGGCCGCCGCCCATCCCGGCGGCGGCGTGCACGGCGCCGCGGGAGCAAACGCGGCCCGGGCCGCCCTCTGGCGACACCGCACCCGAGCCGTTCCCCGCCGACGGTCCGCGCCCACGGCCTAGCGTCGCGGGATGACCTTGTGGGTGCCGTCGCACCACGGCAGCCGGCTCGACTTGTCGCACCGGCAGAGGGCCACCACCGCCCGTTCCACGCGATGCACGGTGCCGTCCGCGTCCTGGACCGAGGAGGCCCCGCGCACGAGCATCGGGCCATGAGGGTGGATGACCACGTCCGGGTGGTCGAAGTCGGGCGCGCTCACCGGTCCACGCCCCATGCGTCGAGGAGGGTCCGGGCCACCCTGGCCTCGAGGTCCAGGCAGGTGAAGGCACCGAAGAGGATCTCGGCCGCCTGGTCGGGCTCGTCCTCGGCGAGGGTCCCGCAGATGGCATGGGCAGCCACCTGCTCGTGGATCGCGTCCGCCTCCACGTGCTCGTCGTAGTAGCCGACCATCGCGCCGTCCAGGCCGAGCCGACCCAGCCCCTGGACGATCTTGCGGGCCGGGATCGAGCTGCTCATCTCGAAGGCCGCGAGGTGTCCCATCGCGGCGCCGCGCAGGCGTCGGTGCAGGCCGAACATGGAGAGCGTGGTGTTGAGCTCGAGGGTCTCGGGCAGCGCGTCGTCCACGTAGGCGCCGTACTCGGGACGCAGACCCACCGCCTCCATGCCGCGGGCGAAGAGGTGGGCGTGGAGCCGGTTGGGGTTGCCGTTGCCGTACTCGTCGAACTGGAGCTCCATCAGGGCGGCCTTGGCCCGGGTCGGCAGCCGGGGCACGACCCACGTCGTCGGGTCGGCCTCCTTGAGCTGGTAGACCGACCGCTGGCGCAGCAGCTCGAGGACCTGGTCGAGGTCCGCACGTCGGCGCACGTGGTCGGCGAGCGAGGGTCCGTCGTCCGCGGCCACGAGCGCCTCGAGCGCGGCGGGCAGGTCGGCGGGCACGGGAACCGCGGCGCGGGGCTCGTGGTCGGCCCACCGCGCGCGGAGCCGCGCCTCGAGCGCCACCTCGAGCTCGTAACGCACGACGAGGGCGCGGGGGTCCCACTCCGCGTGGTCGGACGCATCCTCGAAGCCGCGGTAGGACAGCTCCTGGAGGGTCCACAGACTGAGCGCCTCATCGTCCCAGGAGTCGGCCGCCGGCGCAGACCCCCGCGGCTGGCCCACGAGCAGGCCCGGGATCCACTCGCTCAGCCGACCGCGCGGCTTGGGCATCCTCACGAGACGGTCCGGTGGGTGGGAAAGGTGTTCATGCCCACCAGTTCCCCCCGGCGGTGTCGTCCATGCGCGCCGGCCGTGGGCGATCCTCCCTTCGAACGTGGTGCCGCACCGGAACCACGTGTGAGGCTCGAGCCATGGACGAGCACACCACCGCAGACCGGCCCGCTCCTGAGCACCGACGACCCGACGGCGTCAGCGACGCGACCGTCGAGGCCCTCGGCAAGCTCTCCGCCGCCCTCGACCACATCGAGGACGCCCGCGGCCACCTCTTCGCCTTCCACCGACTCATGGGCAGCGCCGAGAGCACGATGGAGGAGGCGACCGACCTGGTGCGCGGCGCCGGTCACGGTGATCTCGCCGAGGCACTCGACCGCGATGTGCTCGGCAGCAACCCGCTCCCGGGCATGTGGTCGTTCCAGATGGTCGAGGCCTTCGACGACGGCTTCTACACCCGCGCCAAGGACCTCCACCAGCGCGCCCTCGACGAGCTCGTCGACGGTCAGCGCCACGTCTTCGAGGCCGAGATGAAGGAGCTGCGGCGCACCCGCGGCCGTGAGGGCCACGAAGCCCGTCCGGCCGACGTCGAGGGCGACCCCGAGTACGGCGACTGACCCCGGGCGTGAGTCGCGGTCGGGGTCAGACGCGCACGGGCTGGGCGGACACGCGGTGGCTCGTCGCCTCGGCCTCGTCCGACAGCAGGAGACCGTGCTGGATGGCCCAGAGGACGGCCTGGGAGCGCGAGGAGACCTCGATCTTGGCGTAGGCGCCGCGGATGTAGGACTTCACCGAGTTGATGCTGAGGTTGGTGTCCTCCGCGATCTCCCGGTTGGCTCGACCGGACGCGATCATCGACAGGACCTCGGTCTCACGTTGCGTCAGCGGCCACTTCTCCACGGCCGGCTTGGTCGTCTCCGTCTGACCGGACCATGCGTCGACGACGACGCGGCCCTCGGAGATCTGGAGCAGGTTCCACACGAGTCGACGGGCCGGGAGCCACTTGCTCACGAAGCCCGCGGCTCCGCGGGACATCTCGGTCGAGACCGCCTGCGGGCTGCAGTCCCAGCCGAAGGCGACCATGCGGGTGGGGAAGCGCTGCGGCACGGCACGCGCGCTCGTCGAACGCCGGTGGGCGGAGGGCTCGTAGAGGGTGAGGTCGCAGAGGGCGGCGGCCCCTTCGGCGCGGTGGGGCACCAGGGTGACGAAGGCGGCGTGGGGCTCGAGCATCGCGCGGATGCCCTGCACGACGAGCTCGCTCTCGTCCATGATCGCCACCTTGACGTGCCGGGCAGCGGAAGCATTGATTCGGTCCATGGCTCGCAGTACCCCGATGGGCGGGGGCCATACGTTCCGATGCCGCCGGGCTCGTCACCCCAGCAGGTGACGCGCCACGTCGGCAGCCTGCGACTCGGCGATCCCGGCGAGGTCGGCGGAGTCGCGCAGCAGCGTGAGTGCGGCGTCGGTGGTCACGCCGACCGTGGCGGCGACGAGCCCGACCGCGACATCCACGAGGCGCTGCTCCCGGAGGCGCCCGGGTGCGGCTTCGGCCCGGCGGAGGGTGTCGAAACCCAGGTCGGCGTTGGTCACCGCGCCTGCCTGCCAGGCACCCAGCGCCTCGACCAGACCGTCGACCCGGTCGTGGAAGGCGTGGGCGGTGGAGGCGTAGAGGTCGATGTTGAGCACGGCGCGTCCGTCCTCGACGACGGGCAGGCACACGGTGCTGGCGATGCCGTCGAAGGCGCGCTCGCGTGCCATGTCGGCCCAACCGCCCTCGTCGAGCGCGTGGGCGGACTCATCCTGGCTCCCGCTCGATCGGTGAGCACCGCCGCGCCCCGAACGCGAACGCGACTGCGCGCCGCGTGCGGCGACGTCGAGCAGCGTGAAGGTCAGGTCGTCGTCGAGCAGGGTGACGCTCAGCGCCACGCACTCCGGCACGGCCCGGACGGCCCAGCCCTCGATCACCCGCAGCAGGCCCTCCACGTCGTCGACCGACGGCGTGACGTACTCGTCCAGTGCTTCTCTGCTCTGGGGCAGCAGTTCCATGGCGTGGCCCCCTCGGCGTGCGTTGGGATCTCCGACATCTCGATGGTCCCCCCGGCGCCGCGCAGCCACCACACCCGCCCGGGCGTGCGGACGCGCAGCAGCGAGTCCACAGGCAGCGCGCCCACGCCCGGGGCCGCCAGGCGTCCTGAGTCCGGACGAGATCCGCCGGAGACCGTGCACGGCGTACGGCACCGGGGTTCCGACGGATCTCGTGGCTGGCCGTCGAGGTCGCGGCGAGGCGACCTCGACGTGAGACACGAGTACCCATCGTCAGCCGACTCATGCATGCGCCGCGACTTCTTTGTCGCAGGGTGGGTACAACGGAGGAGTCCGTGAACAGCACCCGTGGAGGAGACCCCATGAGCACCCCCGACAGCACCCCCGACCCGCAGTCCGATCCCCAGACCCACCTCGACACCGACCCGGTCAACGACCCTGAGACGGACCTCGCCGGCAACCCGCGCAGCGATGCCGAGGACGATCCCGCACATGACGCCGGGGAGGACGAGGGCTGGACCTCCGAGGGCGGCGCGACCCCGTCCGGGCCGGCCACCGACGTGAGCTGAGTCGCCGGGGACGTCAGCGCCGGGCGCAGACCAGGTCGGCCTTGAGCGCGTCCTGCGAGTCGAGCTCCACGGTCGGACCGCACACCAGGTCGAGCGGATCGGGGGCGTTGTCGACCACCTCGATCGCCGCGTCGAAGGCGGGCAGGACGTCGGGGCAGGCGTGCTCGAGGCCGATCCGCGTCATCGAGGAGGTCGCCACGTCCCCGCTCAGCGCGAGGTCGACGGTCCACGACCGCGAGGTCGTCCGGCGACAGTCGACGGCGGCTTTCTGCTCGATCGTCGCGAAGTCGAAGCTGTCCGTGCCGAGCTCGTTCTCGACTGCCGTGCGCCACTCGGCGACCTTCGGGTCCTGCTGCTGGGCGACCACCTCCGCCTGCTTGTCGGGGGCGGCGGCACCCCCGGAGCAGGCAGCAAGTGCGGGAGCGAGCAGGACCAGGGTCAGGGCGAGGGCGCGCATGGGGAGCACGCTAGGAGCCGTGCCCGGACTCCGTCCGGCGATCGTTGTCGATCAGTAGGTGATGCTCGACTCACTGCGCGCCCGGGGCGTCAGGACGCGTGCGGCGAGGAACCCGCCGACAGCCCCGAAGAGGTGCCCCTGCCAGGAGATGCCGGGCTGGCCGGGCAGGACGCCGAGCAGCGCACTGCTGTAGAGCAGGAACACCGCGACTCCGATGAGGATCTCGCTCGAGCGCCGGTTGAGGAATCCGCGCACGACCAGGAAGACGATCCAGCCGAAGATCAGCACCGACGCGCCGGCGTGGTTGCTGCCGGACTGGGCGAAGAGCCACACCCCGAGCCCGCCGACGACCCAGATGATCGCAGTGGCGGCGAGCCCGCGCGCGATCCCCGTGGCGAGGGTCAGGAAGCCCAGGACCAGGACCGGGACCGTGTTGCTGACCAGGTGGTCGAAGCCGAAGTGCAGGAGCGGAGCGGCAGCGATGCCGACGAGGCCGTCCTCGGAGCGGGGCTGGACGCCGTACGCGTCGAGCGGGTGCCCGGTCATCGAGGCGTCGACGATCTCGAGCACCCACAGCAGCGCCACGAACCCGGCGGTGAGCATCGTCGCCTGTCGCCAGGCGGGTTCGCGGGTCGCGGTCTGCATGCCCTTCATGGTGACAAACGTGGTGAAAGGGGCGCGCCGCTGGTCCTTCAGCTGACCCGAGCGGTCAGGGTGCGCAGCGTGCCCTGGAGGGCTGCGAACTGCTCCTCGGAGAGAGCAAGGGCGTCCTTCATGTCGCAGTGGATGCGGCTGGCGTGCACGCGGAGCGCGCTCCCCTTCTCGCTCAGCGACACCACCACGAACCGCTCGTCGCTGTGGTCGCGGTGGCGCGCCACGAGGCCGGCCTGCTCCATCCGGCGCAGCAACGGCGTGAGCGTGCCGTGGTCGAGCCGCAGCGTGTCGGCGATGTCGCGCACGGTGCAGCTCTCGCGCTCCCAGAGCACGATCAGCACGAGGTATTGCGGGTAGGTGATGCCGAGGTCGGCGAGGACCGGCCGGTAGGCCGAGGTGACCGCACGCGACGCGGCGTAGAGGTCAAAGCACAGCTGGTCCGCCAAAGGAGGGGCGTCGATCTCGGCCATGTCGTGCATTCTCGCACGAAACTCCGATACCTTGTCAGCAAGTTACTTGTGCGCAAGGCGTATGCGGGCTTCTGAGCAACGGAGATCCACAATGCCTCCACAACCGGTCCACGACCGTCCCCCACGCCACCCCGACGCGCTCACCCAGAGCCTCCTCGAGGCGGCCAATGGCGACGCCGACGCCTTCGCCGCGGTCTACGACGAGGTCGCGGATCGGGTGTACGGCATCGCGCTGCGCGTCCTCGGCGATCCCCACCAGGCGGAGGAGGTCGCGCAGGAGGCGATGGTCGAGGCCTGGCGCAAGTCGGCCCGCTTCGACCCCGCCCGCGGATCGGCCAGCTCCTGGATCATGACCATCGCCCACCACCGCTCGGTGGACCGCGTCCGCGCCAGTGAGTCCGCACGCAGGCGGGACACCTCGTGGCATGCGCCCCGCAGCGAGGCCGACATCGCGGACACGACCTTCGACGAGGCCAGCGCCCACCTCCACACCCGCTCGATCTTCACCGCCCTCACGCAACTGCCGCCCCTGCAGCGGCGCGCGATCGAGCTGGCCTACTACGGCGGCTACACCTACGCCGACGTCGCCCGGCTGATGCAGGCGCCGTTGGGCACCACCAAGACCCGCATCCGCAACGCCCTCCGGCTCCTGCGCGAGCACCTGGACGTGTCGGTCACCGAGATGGCCTGACGGCCTCCGGCCTGGTCAGACGCCCTGGGGCGGGAAGCCGCCCGTGGCCACCGGGCCCCAGCGCCTCGGCGTGATGCGCAGCAGCGACTTGCCCTGCTTGACCATCGCCTCGCGGTACTCGTCCCAGTCGGAGTGCTCGCCGGCAATGGCGCGGAAGTACTCCACGAATCCGTCGAGCGCCTCGGGTCCGTCGGTCGCGTCGAGCACCTCACAGGTCCCGTCGACCTGGACCCAGGCGTCGTCCCACTCCTCGGAGAGCACCAGCACGGAGACGTCCGGGTGCTTGCGGGCGTTCTTGGTCTTGGCCCGCTGCGGATAGGACGCGATGACGATCCGGCCGCTGTCGTCGACACCGCCGGCCACGGGCGAGGACTGCGGTGACCCGTCGGCCCGGCTCGTGATCAGCACCATGTGGTGCCGAGGGCGCACGAAGTCGAGCAGCTCGTC
This sequence comes from Propionibacteriales bacterium, assembly GCA_038259535.1. Taxonomy (GTDB): domain Bacteria; phylum Actinomycetota; class Actinomycetes; order Propionibacteriales; family Nocardioidaceae; genus Nocardioides. Next base: position 27,473 of record JBBSOR010000050.1, read on the forward strand.
GAGGCCGACGTCGGTGTTGGTCGCGGTCGTGGGTGCCATGGCGACGAGGCTAGCCCGGCGCCCCCTCACCAGCGGTCGTGGACCTCGGCTCGGATGCGGCCGTCGTAGAGGTCGCTGATGGCGTCGAGCAGCGCGACCGGGAGCGGCCCGACCTCGCCCGCAGCCGCGTTGGCCTGCGCCTGGGCGACGCTGCGCGCACCTGGGATGACGGTCGAGACCCCCGGCTGCTGCCAGGCCCAGGCGATGGCGACCTGGGCCGGGGTGGCAGCGAGACCGCTGTCCCTGACCAGGCGGGCGAACTCCCGTGCCGCCTCGACGCCGGTGCCGTAGTCGACGCCGGAGAACGTCTCCCCCACGTCGAAGGCGCTGCCGTCACGGTTGTAGGTGCGGTGGTCGTCGGCCGCGAACGTGGTGTCGAGGGCGTACTTCCCCGACAGCAGCCCCGAGGCGAGCGGCACCCGGGCGATGATGCCGACGCCGGCCGCCTGGGCCGCGGGCAGGACCTCGTCGAGCGGCTTCATCCGGAAGGCGTTGAGGATGATCTGCACGCTCGCGACGTGCGGGCGTGCGATGGCGCCGAGCGCCTGTGCGGCGGTCTCGACGCTGACGCCGTAGGCCGCGACGACCTGCTCGTCGACCAGGCGGTCGAGGACGTCGTACGTCGCGTCGTCGTCGATGACCGCGCTGGGCGGGCAGTGCAGCTGGACGAGGTCGATCGTGTCGACACCGAGGTTGCGGCGCGAGCGGTCGAGCCAGGCACGGAAGTTGGCCTCGGAGCAGTTCTCCGGGACCTGGTCGGCGCGGCGGCCCATCTTGGTCGCGACCGTGAAGCCGGCGTCGGGGTGCGCGGCGACGAAGCGGCCCACGAGCTGCTCGCTGCGGCCGTCGCCGTAGACATCGGCGGTGTCGTAGAACCGCACGCCCGCCTCGGCAGAGGCCTCGAGGACCGCGCGGGCGTCGCTCTCGCTCACCTCGCCCCAGTCGGCGCCGAGCTGCCAGGTGCCGAGGCCCACCGCGGAGACCGCGCGGTCAGTACGTCCCAGGGTTCGCTGCTGCATGCGGGCGAGTCTGGCAGGAGGCTGGTCGCTCCCATCTCCGGCCCGGCCGATCACGTTCGATCACGCCGGCCACCGCACGAGCGATGCGGATCCCGACCTTCGAGTTGACTTTTGTGTGGACCCAGTCCATTCGTTCAGGGATCGAGTCCCGGGACACCCACTGATTGCAAGTCGTCGAAATCTCGTCGCCCCTCTCCCTCACCCGTCGGTCACATCGATGAGGACCTTCCCGACGATGCCGTCCTCGACCGCGGCATGCGCGTGGGCGGTCTGCTCGAGCGGGTAGTGGTGCACGGGGAGACCCCGGTCCTCACC
>JBBSOR010000051.1:0-28300 GCA_038259535.1 Propionibacteriales bacterium
CAGCGGCGACGCAGCAGCACGCGGGGTCGACGGGCCCCGGACACCTCACGGTGTCCGGGGCCCGATCGCTGATCCCTCGCATCGGTGGCGCGAGGAGACGCGGACGGATCAGGCGGACTCGCCGCCGCGCCGGAAGCGGTCGTTGACCCAGCTGCTCGCCTGACCCATCCAGCCCGCGAGGTCGTGGACGAGCCGGCCCAGCGTGTCCTGCGTCTGCTCGAAGGCGACGGCATAGCTCGCGGCCGCCTCCTGGGCCGCCTCACTGACCGACGCCCCGTCGTCGTCGACGCGGCGCGGGTAGTCCCCGCCGAGGATCACGGTGTAGGCGCCCGAGTCGATCCAGCGCCGCAGCTCGGTCGCGCGGACGACCGCGAACGGGTGCGTCTGCTGCTGGAGGAGCGAGAGCTTGATGAGCGACTCGCGCACGTCGCCGCCCTCGTCGTACTCCGCACCCTGGGTGAGGAACGAGGTCACGTCGAGCTCATCCAGCGTGCCGCCACTGGCGAGCTTCATGTGGGTGCGCAGCGCGGCCGTCGGGTCCTGGCTCGCGAGCAGTCCGGCGCGGTCCGCGGACAGCTCGGCCTTGCGCGACCACTCCAGCAGCCCGACGGTGACCATCCGGATGGCGAGCGCGCCGCCCGGGATGGCGTTGAGGAGTCCGCCGAGGCCGAGCAGCCGCAGGAGCAGGGTGCGGTAGACGGCGTGACCACTGATCGCGTGTCCCAGCTCGTGACCGATCACGAAGCGCAGCTCGTCGTCGTCGAGGTGATGCACCAGGGCGGAGGACAGCACGATGATCGGCTTCTCCATCCCGATCGTCTGGGCGCTCAGTGTCGGGTCGGCCTGCACGTAGAGCTCCGGCAGGTCGCTCACGTCGAGGCTGCGCCCCACCTCGGCCAGCAGGTGGTGCAGCCTGACGAACTGCCTCTCGTCCACCCGCACCGCGGAGCCGAGCAGCGTCAGCCGCCAGGCCCGCTCACGGAACACGCCCGACATCGTCTTGAGCAGCACGTCGAAGCCCTTGAGCTTGCGCAGCGCCACCAGCGCGCCCTTGTCGGCGGGGTGCTCCCACGCCCGCGAGCTGATGTCCGTCAGCACGACGCGCGAGCGCGCCGGCTTCTTGTCCCCCGTAGCCATGGCGGAATCCTGCCCCATGCCGTCAAGGCTGTCCTGCTTTCGGCTCAGTACTGGCGCATCGGGATCGGCACGCCGCTCTCCTCCGCGACCTCGATCGCGCGGTCGTAGCCCGCATCGACGTGGCGGATGACACCCATTCCGGGGTCGTTGGTGAGCACGCGCTCCAACTTCTCCGCGGCCAGTGCGGTGCCGTCGGCGACCGTGACCTGGCCCGCGTGGAGCGAACGACCGATGCCGACGCCGCCGCCGTGGTGGAAGGACACCCACGTGGCCCCGGACGCGGTGTTGACCAGTGCGTTGAGGATCGCCCAGTCGGCGATGGCGTCGGAGCCGTCGAGCATCGCCTCGGTCTCGCGGTAGGGCGAGGCGACGGAGCCACAGTCGAGGTGGTCGCGGCCGATCACCAGCGGCGCCTTCAGCTCGCCGCTGGCGACCATCTCGTTGAACTTCGCGCCCGCCTTCGCGCGGTCGCCGTAGCCGAGCCAGCAGATGCGCGCGGGGAGACCCTGGAACTGCACCCGCTCGCGGGCCATGTCGAGCCACGCGTGCAGCCGGGCGTACTCCGGCTTCTCATCGGCCGGGAAGAGCTCCTTGATGGCGCGGTCGGTGGCATAGATGTCCTCCGGGTCGCCGGAGAGCGCGGCCCAGCGGAACGGACCCTTGCCCTCGCAGAAGAGGGGACGGATGTAGGCCGGCACGAAGCCGGGGAACTCGAAGGCCCGGTCGTAGCCGCCCTGGCGGGCCTCGTCGCGGATCGAGTTGCCGTAGTCGAAGACCTCGGCGCCGGCGTCCTGGAACTCCACCATCGCCCGGACGTGGCGCGCCATCGACTCCTGGCTGCGCTTGGTGAAGCCACGCGGGTCCTCCGTGCGCTCGCGCTCCCAGTCGTCGTACGACGTGCCGGCGGGGAGGTAGAACAGCGGGTCGTGCGCCGACGTCTGGTCGGTCACGATGTCCACCAGGGGTCCCTCCCCCTTCTCCGCGCGGTCGAGGTGGCGCTCCAGCAGCTCGGGCAGCAGCTCGGCGGCGTTGCCGAGCACCCCGATCGACAGGCCGCGGCGTTCCTCGCGGGCCTCGAGCGCCAGCTCGACGGCGTGGTCGAGGTCGCGCGCCTGCACATCGAGGTAGCGCGTCTCCAGACGGCGCTCGATGCGGTGCTGGTCGCAGTCGATGCAGATCACGACGCCGTCGTTCATGGTGACGGCCAGCGGCTGCGCGCCGCCCATGCCGCCGAGGCCGGCGGTGACGGTGATGGTGCCGGCGAGGGTGCCACCGAACCTCTTGTCGGCGATCGCGGCGAAGGTCTCGAAGGTGCCCTGGAGGATGCCCTGGGTGCCGATGTAGATCCACGACCCGGCGGTCATCTGCCCATACATGGTGAGACCGAGGTCCTCGAGGCGGCGGAACTCCTCCCAGCTGGCCCAGTCGCCGACGAGGTTGGAGTTGGCGATCAGCACGCGCGGCGCCCACGCGTGGGTGCGCATCACACCGACCGGCTTCCCCGACTGCACGAGCAGCGTCTCGTCGTCCTCGAGGTCGCGCAGGGTGCGCACGATGGCGTCGTAGGCCTCCCAGCTGCGGGCCGCCTTGCCGGTGCCGCCGTAGACCACGAGGTCCTCGGGGCGCTCGGCGTTGTCGGGATCGAGGTTGTTCATCAGCATGCGCAGCGGCGCCTCGGTCTGCCATGACTTCGCGCTCAGCTCGGTGCCGTGGGCGGCGTGGATGGGGAGGCGGGGGTTGTCTGGGCTCACTTCAGGTCTCCGATCACGGACTGGACGGCGCCGAGGACGGCGCCGGACTGGACGAGGGCCACCGCGGCCTCGATCTCGGGCGAGAGGTGGCGGTCGGGCCCGGGCCCCTGGATGCCCGACTCCCGCAGCAGCGCGACGACCGCAGCGGTGGCGGGCGACGGGGTCAGTGGGGCGCGCAGGTCGAGGGCGCGGGCCGCGGTCAGCACCTCGACGGCGACCACCCGCGACAGGCCGTCGACCGAGCGGCGCAGCTTGCGCGCGGCGTTCCAGCCCATCGAGACGTGGTCCTCCTGCATCGCGCTGGAGGGGATCGAGTCCACGGACGCCGGGACCGCGAGCCGCTTGAGCTCGGAGACGATCGAGGCCTGGGTGTATTGCGCGATCATGTGGCCGCTGTCGACACCGGGGTCGTCGGCCAGGAACGGCGGCAGTCCGTTGTTGCGGGCCTTGTCGAGGAACCGGTCCGTGCGCCGCTCGCTGATCGAGGCCACGTCGGCGGCGACGATGGCGAGGAAGTCGAGCACGTCGCCGACGGGGGCCCCGTGGACGTTGCCGTTGGACTCGACGCTTCCCTGCCCATCAGGTCCGGCCAGCACGACCGGGTTGTCGATCGCGCTGGCCAGCTCGCGGCCCGCGACGGCGGCCGCGTGCTCGACGGTGTCGCGGGCGGCACCGTGCACCTGGGGCGAGCAGCGGAGCGAGTAGGCGTACTGCACCCGGTTGCACTCCACAGTGTTGTCGGGACCGGTGCGGTGGGAGGCGACCACGGCGGAGTCGGCCATCACGGCGATGAGGTTGGCCGCGGACAGCGCCTGTCCCGGGTGCGGACGGATGGCCTGCAGCTCGGGGGAGAAGGGCCGGTCGGTGCCGAGCTGGCCCTCGACGCTCATGGCCGCGGCGATGTCGGCCGTGCGCAGCAGCATCCGCAGGTCGGTGATCGCCATGACCAGCATGCCGAGCATGCCGTCGGTGCCGTTGATGAGGGCCAGGCCCTCCTTGGCCACGAGCTCCACCGGCGAGAGTCCCGCCGCGGCGAGTGCCTCGGCGGCCGACATGAGCGTCCCCGCGGCGTCGCGCACCTCGCCCTCCCCGATCAACGCGAGCGCGCAGTGGGACAGGGGCGCCAGGTCGCCCGAGCAGCCCAACGAGCCGTACTCGCGCACCACCGGCGTGATGCCGTGCGTGAGCAGGTCGGCCATGAGCTGCGCCGTCCCGCGTCGTACGCCGGTGCGCCCGGTCGCGAGCGTCGAGAGCCGCAGCAGCATGAGGGCACGCACCACCTCGCGCTCCACCTCGGGTCCGGAGCCGGCGGCGTGGGAGCGGACGAGCGAGCGCTGGAGCTGGGCACGCATCTCGGTCGGGATGTGCCGGGTGGCGAGGGCACCGAAGCCGGTGCTGACGCCGTAGGTCGGCGTCTCGGCCGCGGCGAGGGTCTCGATGACGGACCGCGCGCGGTCGATCGCGGCGAGCGCCTCGTCGGTCAGGGTGACCGGGGCGCCCGCGCGGGCGACGTGGATGAGGTCCTGGAACGAGACGGGGCCGACCCCGACCTGAATGGTGTGCATGGGACTCATCCAACTCCTGCGGACCCGCCCTGACCACTGCCGTGCGAGACGCGGCGTCTCGGATCCGAGACCTGCGGGAGCTGCGCTGAGGGTGGCGACCGGGCGGGGGATCTGATGATGTGGACCCGCCCGCCCGGGACACTGGGAACCTCTGGGGGGGGTGGGCTGGAAGACTGCCCGCATCCCCTGCTCATCGAAAGAGGAATCTCGTGACCACGTTCATCGTCATCGCAGTCATCGTCCTGGTCGTGCTCGCCGTCGCGGGCTATGTGATCCGCCAGCGGAACCGCCGGGCCAACATCGCGCGCGCCGACGACCTGCGGACGCACGCGGCCACCCGCGCGCAGTCGACGCTGCCGCCGGCCCAGGACCGAGCGGTCGAGGCCGAGGCGAGGGCCGAGGAGGCGCGCGCCGCCGCCGAGCGGGCGCAGGCCGAGGCGGAGGAGGCCCGCGTCGCCGCGTCCCAGGCGGAGGCCGATCACGAGGCGCAGGTGCGCGCCGCCGACCGGCTCGACCCCCGCGTCAACCACAAGGCTGACGGCTACTCCCCCCAGGTCGGCGGATCCGTCGACCAGCAGCCGACGCCGCCGTCCGAGGCCAACCGCGAGCCCGAGGCCGAGGCCGAGGCCGTGGCCGAGCCCGGGGCCGAGCCCGAGCCCGAGGCCGACGGCACCCCGCTCCTGCCGCGCCGCAGCCCCGGCACCCACGAGATGCCGGGCAAGCCGATCGAGAGCGACGGCGCGAGCGGCGGATGGTTCACCCGCAAGGACTCCGACCCGACCTGAGGCGTGCCACCATCTGCCTCGTGAGCCAGGTCCCCGCCGCGACGCGCACCCTGCGGGTGCTGCGGTTCCTGGCGACCCAGGCCGATCCTGTGCCGCTGGACCGGATCGTGCGCGCATGCGACCTGCCGCGCAGCACGGCCTACCACCTGCTCAACACGATGATCGACGAGGGCTTCGTCGTGCACCTGCCCGACGAGCGCCGCTACGGTCTCGGGGTGGCGGCCTTCGAGGTGGGCAGTGGCTACACCCGGCAGGAACCGCTCGCCCGGCTCGCGCGGCGCCCGCTCGCCGAGCTGGTCGACCGCACCGGACACGGCGCCCACCTCGCGGTGCTGCACGGCCGCGACGTGCTCTACGTGATCGAGGAGCGCGCGCCCGGTCGGCCGCCGCTGGTCACCGACGTCGGCGTACGCCTGCCGGCGCACCTGACGGCCTCGGGTCGCACCATCCTGGCGGCGCTGCCGGCCAGCCAGGTGCGTGCGCTCTATCCCGATCGCGACGCGTTCGTGGACCGTCACGGCAAGGGGCCGGCCTCGCTCAGTGCGCTGCGCACCCTGCTGTCCGCGACCCGGCAGCGCGGGCACGCCACCGAGGACGGTGAGGTGACACCGGGCCTGCAGAGCGTCGCGGCGGCGGTGCTCGACCACAATGCACACCCGGTGGCCGGAGTCGCGGTGACGTTCCCGAGCGACACGGCCGCGGACGTCGCCGCGATCGCGACCGCGGTGACCGCGACGGCCACCCGGCTCACGCGGCGGGTCAGCGGCGCGGCAGCAGCAGCGCGTTGACGATGATCCGGGTGCGGTAGGCCCCGGTGCGTCGGTCTCGGTCGCCGCACGTGATCAGCACCAGGCGCGCCCTGCCACGGTCGGAGAACAGCTGGGCGACGGCGCCGCGCGACATGCGGGTCACCCGGCGCACGCGCGTCACCTCGAAGCGGTGCGTGCCGACGGCGATCCGGCCCCCCGGTCGCAGCCTGCCGAGGCCGTCGAAGACCCCGCGCCCCCTCGACCAGGTGTGGCCGGCCAGAACGGCGCTGCCGCGCTGGCCGGGGAGCACCCCGTGACGCCAGCGGTAGACGTCGCGGACGCTGCCACCGACCGCGAGCGCACCGGCCCGGGTGACGCCGACCGGGATGATCGCCGCGTCGACGCCGATCCCCGGGACCGAGAGCCGCCCGAGCCCGGCGGTCCGCGCGTCGCTCTCCGGCGGGCGGGCGTCAGCGGGCGCCGCGGCGAGCAGGGCCGCGATCGCCACCACGACCACCCACCACCTGCGCATCACCGGCTCGCCACTCGTCGGGCGAGGTCGCGCAGCTCCGCCTGGCGCAGTCCGGGCCATCCGTGCACCACGTCCAGCCAGTCTCCGGGCAGGGCGGACGCGCCCCAGGCCGCACCGAGCAGAGCACCTGCGATCGCGGCGACCGTGTCGGTGTCGTCCCCCGCATGCACGGCCGCCGAGAGCGATCCGACGATCGGCGAGAGCTCGTCGGCGGGATGGCGGATGGCGGACCAGGCCGCCTGCAGGGCAGCGACGACGAACCCGTTGGGCGCGAAGTCCCCGGGAGGACGACGACCGGCCTCCGCCACCCAGCCGGCCCACTGGTCACGCCGTGCGGCCGGGAGCTCGGCGACCAGGTCGACCAGGTCGGGCATCGAGCCCTCGACCACGGCGACGCGGATCGCGTGGCACCACAGCACGCACGCGTCCCCCGCGAGCGGGTCCGCGTGGGTGAGGTCCGAGACGGCCCGGGCGTGCACCGTGAGACCGACCGGGTCGTCGAGGAAGGCCAGCGCCACCGGCGCCGTACGCATCAGCGATCCGTTGCCGGCGGTGTGCCCGGTGCGTCGGTGCAGCTCCTGCGCCGCCTGCCGGGCGCGGGCCGCCGACCCTGCCGACCCGTGTCCTGCGGCCACCACCCCGAGGACGTGGCGGGTCTTGGTGCCGACGTCGGAGGCCCCCTCGCCGAGCCAGGCGACCCATCCCTCGACGACGTCGTCGAGAGTCGCCTCCTCGGCGAGGGTGCGGGCCGCCGCCGCGCGGGCGACGACGACGGCCATCTGGGTGTCGTCGCTCCACTCGCCGGGGGCGTAGGGGCCCAGGCCCCCACCGATCATCCGCGGCGCCTCGGACGGGGACAGCGGGGCCGAGCCGAACTCGTAGGGCACGCCCAGGGCGTCGCCGCACGCCGACGCCAGCAGCACGCCGGCCACGCGATCGGCGCGGGCCTGGGCGGCGGGAGCCGACACGGTCTCAGGCCGCGATCATGCGATGTCGCCGGCGAACTTGCCCGGGGTGCTGACGACCACCGGACCCGCCTCGCGGGCCTCCCCGACCCGCTGCACCGCGAAGGCGGCGATCTCCTCGAGGGTCCCCAGCGGCTCGTCGAGCTCCTCGATCTCGGGGTTCAGCTGCTCGACGATCGTCACCGGCAGGTCGTCGATGCGGGCGGACTTGACCACCGTGAACATCGAGGCCGGCAAGAACACGACCTCGTGCTCCTCGGGGTGCTGCGACAGGCTCTCGATCGCCCGACCGGTGCGACCCAGGACGACGTAGAGCGCCGGAACCGAGAAGTTCTCGGTGGCCACCGCCACCGAGCGCGAGGTGGCGGTCAGCTCGCGCGTCACGATCAGCTGCCCCTCCCGGCCGTAGGTCGAGTCGAGTGATCGTCCGCGGAAGCTGACCCCACGGTGCGGCGGAACCTTCTCCAGTGCGGTCAGCAGGGACGCGACCTTGCGATCGAGATCCTCCGACGATGCGTTGCTCATGCTCGTCACTCCTCCAACCAGATGTCCCAGTAGCCGTCAGGATTCCATTCCTTGCGCGTCACCTGGAACTCGGTGCCCTTGTCGAACAGGATCTCCGACTCGCCACTTCCGTAGTGGGAGTACTGCTGGACGTCGCGACCCGAGTGGCCGTCGATGTGGAACATGGTGTTGCCGTCGCCGCGGAACTGCTGCGCGGTCTGCTCGGACAGCGTGGAGCTGGAGAAGGCTCCGTCCGAGTAGGGGCGCCCGGGCTCGATGTTGTCCAGGACGCTGTCGGGCAGGTTGGTGCCCCGCAGGGTGGGCCCGTCGTGGGCGGGCAGCTTGTCGAGGGCGCCCGTGACCTCGGAGGAGAGCCGGTCCAGCTCCGCCGCGGAGTGCTGACCGGAGGTGGGAAGCCCACGCAGGTGGGCATTGAGGTCCTCGTAGTAGGTGTTTCCGGTGTAGTCGTCGATGGCCCTGGCGTCGCCCGCGTCGAGGTTGTCGAGCTTGTTGAGGTCGGACAGGTCGTCGAGGTTGTCGAGCTTGTTGAGGTCGCTCAGGTCGTCGAGCTTGTTGAGGTCGGACAGGTTGTCGAGCTTGTTGAGGTCGGAGAGCCCGTCGAGGACGTCCACCCCTCCCTTGGCGCCCCGGGTGGCGAGGGCTCCGGAGCCGGCGGTGGCGACGGCCACGATGGCGTCGGGCACGAGGTGGCCGATCGCACGCGCCGGGTCGTCGGCCCAGGTGTCCCAGTCGAGCAGGCTCTTGCCGAGCTCCTTGCCGAAGCCGATCGGGTCGGTGGTCAGGCCCGTGTAGATGCCCTGCGCCATGTCCCACGCGCCCTCCGCGGACAGCTCGTACTTCTTCATCAGCTCCTCGGGCGTGAGGTCGCCCGTGGCGAGCTTGTAGGCGTCGATGACCATGTTGACGGGGCTGAACGGCACCATCGTCAACAGGTCCCAGACGGCCTCGCCCGCGCCCTCGAGGATGCCGCCGACGAAGCGGAGGCCGGACTCGAACCAGTTGGGCTCCTCCGGTGCGTCGGCGCAACCGGCCCTCACCTCGCCCGCGCAGGCGTGCGCGGCGTTGTCCAGGTCGGCCTTGGCGGCGTTGAGCTCCGTCAGCGCGTCCTGCTGGATCGGGTCGCCCCAGTCGGTGAACGGTTGCGCCTGGTCGGTGCCGCCGGTGCTCCAGTAGGAGCGCATCCGGTCCATGTAGGAGCCGTACTGGTTGCGGGCGCTCTCCGACTCACGCTCACCACGGGCGTACTCCTCGCGCGCCCAGTCGGCTCGCGACTGCGCGCTCTCCAGCTCACCGGCGTACGTCCTGAGGCCCCCGGCCGCCCTCGCGAAGCCGTTGCCGGACTTGATCCAGCGCTCCGGCTCGAGGTCGTGGGCCTCGCGGAACTCGTCGGCCGCGCGCCCGGTCCAGCCGCCGACATCGATCCTGGAGAGCGCGTCGCCGGTGTCGTAGAAGAGCTGGCCCTTCTGCTCCATGACGAGCGCCTTGGCCCGGATGTTGGCAGGGTTGCCCTCGATCTCGAAGTCGGGCATCTCACATGACCTTGACGGCGGCGATGGTGCCGATCAGCGCGTGGTGCGCGTCGTAGCCGGCCTTGTCGGTCTCGAAGTAGTTCATCGCGATCTTGCCGAGCCGCCCGGACATCTCCTCGACGTCCTGGCAGAGGTTGTTGACGCCCTCCTCCCAGCGGTTCTTGAACTCGTCGAGCGCGTCCCACACGACATCGCTGCCGACATCGCCCTTGGTGGGCACCAGGTCCTCGACGTCCTTGTCCTTGAAGAGCTTGACGGTGTCGTTGAGGCCCTGGGCGGCCTTGCCCATGCTCTCGAGGTCGACTTCGTAGTCGTAGGACGGCATGGCATCTGACTTCCCCAGGCGGGGGTGCCTCAAACCCTGCCGAACTCGCGCAGCCCGGAGCGTGTGAAGGCGTCCCCGCCGGGGTAGGGAGCCCTCGACCGACCCGATGCTCCATCGATCGAAGAGAGGAGGACGGCCGTGGCCGTCGGACTTGTCTACTCCGAGATGCAGGCAGCAGCCCAGGCCGCCGCCGACGCGGTGGAGCCGCTGCAGCAGACGCTGCGCGACCTCGCCGCCACCATCGAGACCGAGGCCGGCCGGGGCTTCAAGGGCCAGGCGGCCGCGGGCTTCGGTGAGGCGATCAACGAGTGGTTCGACGTCGCGATCACCCTCGGACCGATCCTCGAGGGCTACTCCCAGAACCTGATGTACGTCGCCCAGGAGCATGCGACCAACGACGTCGAGCAGGCCACCCGCGCCGGCCAGCTGACCGACCGCCTCGGCGGGGGGCCCCGATGAGCGAGCGCGGACTCGTCGTGCACCAGGAGGCCCTGTCGACGATGGAGACGGCGCTCGGCGACGCCACGACGTCGATCACCGAGCAGATCGACGCGTTGCTCGAGCAGGCGGAGAGCTTGACCCCGGGCTGGGACGAGACGAGCGAGTCGCACCTGGCCCACCTCGACTACCAGCAGAGGCTGCGCGACGGGGTGAAGACCCTCACCGACGCCCTGGACCAGGTGCGGTCCGCCCTCGGCGCCCACCGCGAGGACGCCCGCGAGATCGAGGTCGAGAACGTCGCGATCGTGAACTGATCGCGACCACCCCGACGGGTGAAGTTACCTGCGGGTAGGATCCTTCTCACTCGCGGGAGCGCTGCCGCCGGCATGCATGGCGGCCATATGCTCCGGTTCGTACGCCCCGACCGAGGAGCAGCCCCTTCATGCAGATGTTCGCGATCGTCGTCTCGTTCGCCCTGACCGTCGCCGCCGTCGCCCTGCTGGTTCCGGCCGTGCGCCGCATGCTGCGAGTGATCCGTGGGGGCCAGGCCGCACCGGGTCGCAGCGACCACCCCGGCGCTCGCGCCGTGACGATGCTCCAGGAGACCTTCCTCCACACCCGGATGCTGCAGTGGCACTGGGTCGGGATCATGCACTGGTTCGTCTACGCGGCCTTCCTCTTCCTCAGCACGGCGGTGCTGGCGGCGTACTTCCAGCTCTTCACGCCCGACTTCGCCTGGCCGGTCGTGGGCCACTGGTATCCCTTCGAGTGGTTCAGCGAGCTCATCGGCCTGCTCAGCACGGTCGGCATCGTCTTCCTGATCGTCTACCGCCAGCTGCACCACCCGCGCTCCGACGGTCGGCGAAGCCGCTTCTTCGGGTCCAACTTCTGGCAGGCCTACTTCGTGGAGGCGCTCGCGCTGCTCGAGGGTGCCGCGATCCTGTTCGTCCGCGGCGCGGAGTGGAAGCTGGACGAGGAGGCGGGCCGGTCGCACTACCCGATCTCGTCGTGGATCGGCGACGCGCTCTACCCGAGCACCGAGTCCTCCCTCGACAACCTCATCTACGCCATCGCCTCCTTCAAGATCGCGTTGGCGATGATCTGGCTGATGGTCATCGCCCGCAACATCACGATGGGCATCGCCTGGCACCGCTTCACGGCGTGGTTCAACATCTTCTTCAAGCGCGAGGCCGACGGCAGCACCGCGCTGGGCGCGATGAAGCCCCTCACGTCGGCGGGCAAGGCGATCACCCTCGACGACATCGACGACCTCGACGAGGACTCGGCGCTCGGCGTCGGCAAGGTCGAGGACTTCTCCTGGAAGGGCATTCTCGACTTCACGACCTGCACCGAGTGCGGCCGCTGCCAGTCGCAGTGCCCGGCCTGGAACACCGAGAAGCCGCTGTCGCCCAAGCTGCTGATCACGGCGCTGCGCGACCACGCCTACGCCAAGGCCGACGGTGACGAGGCGCACGCCGAGCGGGCGCTGATCGGCTCCGGCACCAAGGGCGAGAGCGGCGGCACGGCCGGCGCCGACGTCCTCGACTACTTCTACAACCCCCACGACGCACCGTTCGTCATCGACGAGGACGTGCTGTGGAACTGCACGTCGTGCGGCGCCTGCGTGCAGCAGTGCCCCGTCGACATCGAGCACGTCGACCACATCATGGACATGCGCCGGCACCAGGTGCTGGTGGAGTCCAACTTCCCCGCCGAGCTCAACCAGCTCTTCAAGGGCCTGGAGAACAAGGGCAACCCGTGGAACATGTCCACGACCGCCCGGATGGACTGGGCCAAGGGCCTCGACTTCGACGTCCCGGTCGTCGGCGAGGACCTGGAGTCCCTCGACTCCGTCGACTGGCTGTTCTGGGTCGGCTGCGCGGGGGCCTACGAGGATCGCGCGAAGAAGACCACGCGAGCCGTCGCCGAGCTGCTCAACCTCGCCGACATCTCCTTCGGCGTCCTCGGCAACGGCGAGACCTGCACCGGCGACCCGGCCCGCCGCGCCGGCAACGAGTTCGTCTTCCAGGGCCTGGCCCAGCAGAACGTCGAGACGTTCAAGGAGTTCAAGGTCAAGAAGGTCGTCTCGACCTGTGCGCACTGCTTCAACACCCTCAAGAACGAGTACAAGGACTTCGGCATCGAGCTCGAGGTCGTGCACCACACGCAGCTGCTCAACCGCTTGGTGCGCGAGGGCCGGCTGACGCCGGTCAAGGACGGCGCAGGCGCCGCGAAGCGCTCGATCACCTACCACGACCCGTGCTACCTCGGGCGGCACAACGAGGTCTACTCACCGCCGCGCGAGCTGCTCCAGGTGCTGCCCGGCGCCGAGGTCATCGAGATGGAGCGCAACTCCGAGCGGTCCTTCTGCTGCGGCGCCGGTGGCGCGCGCCTGTGGATGGAGGAGAACACCGGCGAGCGGATCAACCTCAACCGCACCAAGGAGGCTGTCGGCACCGGCGCGGACCAGATCGCCGTCGGCTGCCCCTTCTGCCGCATCATGCTCTCCGACGGACTGACCGCCCAGCAGGCCTCGGGCGAGGCCCGCGAGGAGGTCGAGGTGCTCGACGTCGCCCAGATGCTGCTCGCCTCGGTGAAGGGCGAGCAGGCCACCAAGGCCGCCCCCGGATCCTCCTCCGCCGCCGCGCCCGTTGCTGCCGCGCCCGCCGCTGTCGCGGGCGCCGACCACGACGTCACCTCTGAGGTCACCTCTGACGTCGCGACCAAGGACGAGCCCGAGGCCGGTGACGTCACGGTCACGGAGCACACCGTCACCGAGACCGCCGACGCCGGCCCGGCCGCCAAGGCATCCGGCGGGTCGTCGCTGTTCGACACCCCGGCCCCCGAGCCTGCCACCGGCCAGTCCGCCGGCGGATCACTCTTCGACACCCCAGCGCCGCAGCCGGAGGCGACGTCCGAGCCTGAGCCCGAAGCCGCCGCGACCGAGCAGCCCGCCGAATCCGCGAAGCCGGCCCAGCCGGAGAAGGCCGCAGCGAGTCCGTCCGGTGACCTGGGCGCCGGCGGATCGCTCTTCGACCTCGGCACGCCGGGCGAACCGGAGGCTGCGCCCACCCCCGAGTCGGCGGAGGAGCCGGCCGCGGGCTCCCCGACCGGATCCGACGACGGCACGGCCGCGGACGTAGCTCCCGCGACCGACCTCGGCAGTGGTGGATCGCTCTTCGACATCGCCGCCCCGGCCACCACACCGAAGGCCGCCGCACCTGCCGCCGAGCCTGAGGCCGCACCTGCCGTCGAGCCTGAGGCCCACACGGAGCCCGAGCCCGCCGCCGAGGCAGCGCCTGCCGAAGCCGAGGTCGAGGCCGAGGTTGAGCCGCCAGCCGATGAGGCGGCCCAGGCCGAACCCGCCCCCGCTGCCAGTGGGACGACCTCCCAGCCGACGACCGACGCCGACCTGTCGAGCCTCGGCTCGCTGTTCGACCTCGAGGCCCCGGCCACGGAGCCGGCGCCGGTTGCCGCGGCACCAGAGCCCGCAGCGGAGGCCGAGGCCGAGCCCGACGCGGAGCCCGAGCCCGACGCCAAGGCCACGGAAACGGTCCCGGACGCTGACGCTGACGACGAGCCCGAGCCCGAGACGGACTCCCACCCGGAGCCCGAGCCGCAGCCGGATCCCGAGCCGGAGGCCGCAACGAACAGCGAGCCGGCCGCCGACACGGGCGCCGGGGCACCGTCCACCAGCGGTACGACGTCCACCCCGGCGACCGATGTCGACCTCGGGGGCCTGGGATCACTGTTCGACCTACCCGCCCCCGCAACGTCCGACGAAGCGGCCGCCCCGGCGACCGATTCGTCACACGCCCCTGCCGAGCCCGAGCAGCCCGAGCGCGAGCAGCCCGTGGCCGAGGAGCCTGAGGCCGAAGAGGACGTGACACCGGCGGCCGCGAGTGCCCCGCCGAGCGGTGCGGATCTGAGTCAGTCCGCGATCTTCGCCGATCCCGAACCAGGGTCCGCGTCTGAGCCTGCAGCGAAGACCGAGCCGGAGCCGGAGCCGGAGCAGGAGCCGGAAGCCACGGCCAAGCCCGAGACCGAGTCCGAGCCGGAAGCGGCTCAGGTCGAGCCTGCTGCCGAGCCCGACTCCTCGGACAAGCCCGGCCACACCCCGCGTACGGACGTCGACATCAGCGGATCCGACTCGCTCTTCGACCTCTGACCTCACTGCTCCTCCGGGATGGTCCGCAGCAGAAGCCCCTTGAGCTCAAGACGCTCACAACCGGCTTTTTGATGCGAAAAACACCAGGCGAACAGCACGGGTGACATCACCCCGCCGCATCCTGATGTCACCGGACCGTTGACATGACATCATCGTGATGTCAGAGTGGTGCCCATGGACATCACCCCCTACGTCGACACCCTCCGTCGGGATCTGCTTGCAGCGGCAGAGGCCGGCGGCGACGAGCTGAAGCAGGCGGCTGAGCGACTGTCCTATGCGCTCGACCCGAGTGCCCGACTGGCGCTGATGGAGGCCATCTCCCACGCTGCCGCCGAGATCACCGCCGAGCTGCCGGAGGGCAGCGTCGACGTCCGGCTCGTCGGGCGCGAGCTCGACTTCGTGGTCGAGATCGCGCCTCCGGCGGCCGCGCCGGCCCCGCCCCCGCCGCCGGCCCCGCCGGCGCTCGAGGAGGAGGACGGCGACCTGGCCCGGATCACCCTCCGCATCCCGGAGGCCGTCAAGGCCCGGGCCGAGGAGAAGGCCGCTGCGGCCGGGCAGAGCCTCAACACCTGGATGGTCGGCCTCGTGCGCAGTGCCACCAACGAGCACGCGATCAACGTCGACATTGACCTGAGCAGCGTGCCCTTCGTGGGCTACGACCCCTTCGCCGCCAACCGCAAGCAGGGCGGCAACCGCCGGATGACCGGCTGGCTGTGACCGAGCGGGGCTGACCCAGCCCCTCCCCCCACCGCTCCACAGCGGACCGGCACGCGCCGGCCCGTCGGACGAACACACCCCGAACCGACCTGGGAGACACCGATGAACAACCAGCTGGACCTGGCCTTCGACACCCCCGAGCCGATCGAGCTCTACGTCGAGAACGGCAGAGGCCGCGTCGACGTGACCGCCACCGAGACCACCGAGACCACCGTGCGCATCACCGGCGAGCGCGCCGGGGAGTACGACGTACGAGACCTGGCCGACGAGCACCAGGGCCACCGCATCGCGATCATCGCGCCCAGAGGTTCGGCCGGCTTCTTCGGCCGCGACCCGCGCGCCGAGATCGTCGTCGAGGTGCCGGTCGCGAGCAGCCTGAGGGCCAAGGTGGGCAGCAGCGACGTCCTCGCCCATGGCCAGTTCTCCGACACCCACGTCGACAGCGGATCGGGCGACGTCTCGCTCGACGTGGTCGACGGCTCGACGATCGTGCAATCAGGTTCCGGTGACGTGGTCGCCGGGCACCTCCTGGGCGACGCCCGGATCAAGTCCGGCTCAGGTGACGTCCGCGTCGACCGGGCCGGCTCGGACCTCCTGGTCACGACCGGAAGCGGCGACGTACGCATCGGTGCCGCCCACGGCGGGCTGGCCATCAAGACCGGGTCGGGCGACGCCCAGGTGGGGTCCTTGTCCGGGGAGGTGGTCTTCACTGCCGGATCGGGCGACCTGGTGATCAACGAGGCCGCCCCCGGCCGCGTGACCGCCAAGACAGCGAGCGGTGACATCAGCATCGGTGTCCGCGCCGGGACCCCGGTCTGGACCGACGTACGCACCTCGAGCGGCCGCCTCGGCTCCACCCTCCCCGCCACCGGCGAGCCGGCGGCCGACGAACCCTTCCTCGAGGTCCGCGCCACCACGGCCTCGGGCGACGTCACCCTCCACCAGAGCTGATCCCCACTCCACACGAAAGGAGCACGACCATGCATGACTCGTTCACCGACATCGAGCTGATCGCTCGTCACCGCATCGCCGAACGCGTGCGCTACTCCCCGCGCGCACCCAAGCGTCGCTGAGCCGTACGCCACGACACCGCGGGGGGCGCCCTCCCGCATCGCTCAGATCGACGTGCGGTGGAAGCTCTGGAACGACCGGCTCGGCGTCGGGCCGCGCTGGCCCTGGTAGCGCGAGCCGTACTTCTCCGAGCCGTAGGGGTGCTGGCTGGGCGAGGAGAGCCGGAAGAAGCAGAACTGGCCGATCTTCATGCCGGGGTAGAGCTTGATCGGCAGCGTCGCGACGTTGGCCAGCTCGAGCGTCACGTGCCCGGAGAAGCCGGGGTCGACGAAGCCGGCGGTCGCGTGCGTCAGCAGGCCGAGCCGCCCCAGGGACGACTTGCCCTCCACCCGCGCGGCCACGTCGTCGGGGAGCGTGACGGCCTCGTAGGTCGACCCCAGGACGAACTCGCCCGGGTGCAGGATGAACGGCTCCGCACCCTCCGGCTCGACCTCGCGGGTCAGCTCCGACTGGTCGGCCGCAGGGTCGATGTGGGGGTAGCGGTGGTTCTCGAAGACCCGGAAGAACCGGTCCAGACGGACGTCCACGCTGGAGGGCTGCATCATCTGCGGATCCCATGGATCGAGGGCGATCCGGCCGAGGTCGATCTCGTGGGCGATGTCACGATCGGAGAGCAGCACGGCGCCAACCTAGCCTCCGTTTTCGGCTCTGGGGAGCGGGTGCCCACAATGGATCCGTGACCTTCCACCGTTACGTCGCCCTGGGCGACTCCTTCACCGAGGGCGTCGGCGACCCCGACCCCGCGCGTCCCAACGGCCTGCGCGGCTGGGCCGACCGCGTCGCCGACGTGCTCGCCCAGCAGACCGACGACTTCGGCTACGCCAACCTCGCCATCCGCGGCCGCAAGCTCGCTCCCATCGTCGCCGAGCAGGTCGGCGCCGCCGTCGCGCTCGAGCCCGACCTGGTCACGATCCACGGCGGTGGCAACGACGTGCTCCGCCCGCGCGTCGACCTCGACGCCCTCGCCCGGACCTACGACGACGCCATCGCGCGCCTGTCGGCCACCGGCGCCAGGGTCGTGATGTTCACGATCTTCGACCCGGGCGGCAAGGGGATCTACGGCCCGGTGCGGGGCCGGATGGCGATCTTCAACGAGTGGGTCCGCGAGATCGCCGACCGCCACGACGCCACCGTCGTCGACATGTGGCGGATGCGGGACATCGAGATCGCCGGCGTCATGGACACCGACCGGATGCACCTCAACCGCCACGGGCACACCCACATGGCCCATGCCGTCCTCGAGGCGATCGGCGTCGAGCACAGCCTCGAGCCGGTGGCGGTGCCGCCGCTGCCGCTGCTCCCCCGTCACCAGCAGTGGGCCGCCAACGCCCAGTGGGCGCGCGACTTCCTGGTGCCGTGGGTGCACCGCCGGGTCACCGGCCGGTCCTCGGGGGACACCGTCTCCCCGAAGCGACCCGGCCTGTCGAGCGTCAGGTAGCATTCGGCGCGCCGCTCCTCGGGCGGCATGCGGATGTAGCTCAGCTGGTAGAGCGCGACCTTCCCAAGGTCGATGTCGCGAGTTCGAATCTCGTCATCCGCTCCATCCATCCCCGCGACAGTCCGCATCAGAAAGCTCCTCTGGCAGTGATTCCGGGGAGCCACCGATGCGGACCGTCACTCGTTCGGGACAGGGTGCGTGTCAACCATGGGACCAGTGGGAAGACTTGCGCCTTCTGGGACCAGAGAGGACAGTGGGGCGACCGTCATCTCGGATCGAGGTTCCTTCCCCATGCCATCGTTTCCCCGTCTGCTCGCCTCCCGCATCACTCGCGACGACACCTCCCGCCCGTTGTGGCGCCACCCCGCGACGATCGCGGCGGCGGCGCTCGCGCTCACCCTCGGCGCCGTTCCGCTGCTGCCCGACGGCGATGACGGCCAGGGCTCGATCGCCCCGTCCGCCGACCGGACGTCCGCCCCCGGCAGCGCCAGCGGTCGCGGCACGATCACGCCCGCGATGCAGGCCGAGATCGACCGCGTGCTGGCCGAGGGTACGAGCCTGGGCCGCGCCCAGGGACGTACGGCGCTGGCCCGGGCCGCGGTCCGGTGCGCGCGCTTCGACGGCCAGCGCTACTGCCTCGGCTTCGGCTGGACCAACCAGACCCGCGAGAGCCTCGCCGCTCGCCTCGAGACCCGCCCGACCTTCCGGAGCACCGAGCGCACCGGCGACCTCGACGCCGACGGCCTCCTCGCGCGTGCCAGCAACCGGAGCACCGCCGCCCGTACGGACTCCGAGCGCGCCGAGCTCACCATGGCCGCGCAGTCCGTCGGCAAGGTGTGGATGCTGCGCCACGAGATCCAGGGCGTCGAGCTCCCGACCGGCTTCGCCGAGGCCCACCCCGAGGTCACCGTGACGGACGTCGATGCACGTGGCGGGTTCGGCGCCACGTATCCGGAGAAGTTCGCCATCATGGACGAGTCGCAGGCCATGTCCCAGAACAAGACCTGGTGGTGCGGACCGACGGCCATGCAGGCCATCGGCTGGGGCTCGGCGCAGAAGCGCAAGAACCAGTCCTACTGGGCACGGCGGCTCGACACCACCTCCGCCGGCACGGCGATCACCGACATGGTGCGAGTGGTCAACAACCAGACCGACTACGACGATGCGGCCCACGCCGGCCCCTACATCGTGCTCGACATCAGCGACTTCACCTTCAAGCAGTGGTACCGCCTGATGATGCGGCACATCCACGACTACGAGGCGCCCGTCGTGCTGCACCCGGTGCTGCTCAAGCAGTTCTACCCCTACCTCGACGACGACGCCTCCGGGCACTTCCAGGTGGGCCGCGGCTTCGACCAGGGCGCCGGCGGCAACCGCAAGATCGGCTACTTCGAGCCGTGGGACCAGTCGCGCTTCGACCCGAGCGAGCCGGCAATCGGGCGCGTCCAGTGGCGCAACGCCTACAGGTCCTACCGCGCCAACCTCGTGCACTTCCAGCACAACGTGGGCGTCTGAGGTGCGAGTGCCTGCGACGATCGCGCTCGCACTGCTGGTCACGCTCGCCGGGTGCGGCGGGGGCGACGACGACCCGGCACCGGACACGGCGACCCCGTCGAGCAGCAGCACCGGTGCGCCCACCGGCGGCACGATCGACGCGCCGGTGGCCGCCGAGCCCACCCCCGGCCTGCTCGAGTGGAACGACACGGGCGCCGAGGCCGGCGCCCGCTACGTCCGGGGCCCCGAGTGGAGGGCCCTGGCCAACAGCGACAACAGCACTGTCGACTTCACCCGGAGCGGCATCGAGATCGGCATCGACGCCGGACCGGGCCGCACCATCTCTGAGGTCCTGCTGAGCACGCAGTGGGGGGTGGCGGTGCAGCAGGACAAGGCCGAGACCGAGCCCAGCGAGGTCGCGGTGGTCGACCTCGCGACCGGCGAGCAGTCCCGGCTCGCGGGACCGCCTCCGGCGAGTGGCGGCTCCTGGGCTCTCACCGACGGCGACCTCTACTACCCGACGTACGGCGACGACGACGCCTACTGCCTCGCGACCAGCGCCCTGGCGGACAGCAACGGTGAGGACGGCTGGTGCGCGCCGGCCCGCTCGGGCTTCTCCGGTCTCACCGCCAGCGAGGACGGTGTCGGCATCCTGACCTTCGACGACGCCCGCCCGGTGGCCTGCCGCACGGTCAACCTCCTCGACGGCAGCGGCCTGCCCCAACCGGTCGAGGGCCCGGCGGACTGCACGGCCTGGGACGTCGCGGCGACCGCCGACGGCGCTCTCTGGTCCGACGTGCCCAAGCCGCGGCGCCAGGAGGAGGCGCACTTCTACGCCTCCGCCGGCGGCACCTACTTCGACCTCGGGGCCGGCGCCACCGGCACCGCACTCCCCTGCGGCGACTCGGTCTTCTTCGTTCGCGACCCGCAGGGTGACGACCAGCCCGCGCGCCTGATGCGCTGGACCCCGCGCCACACCCTCGAGGTGGCCTACGAGTCCGCCTCCGTCGGCGAGGCGTTCCTCGGCGAACCCGCCTGCGGGGGCGGCGTACTGACCCTCTCCTCCTTCGGGGAGCAGGGCGACGAGCTGGTGTGGGCTAACGTCGGTTGACGTGAGCTTCACCGGATTCCCCGTCGCCGCGCTCGACTTCTACGACGACCTCGAGATGGACAACACCAAGTCCTTCTGGGAGGCCAACAAGCCTGTCTGGAAGGAGTCGGTCGAGGCGCCGATGAAGGCCCTCGTGGCGGCGCTGGAGCCGGAGTTCGGCGCGGCCAAGGTGTTCCGCCCCTACCGCGACGTGCGTTTCGCCCAGGACAAGACGCCCTACAAGACCCACCCGGGGGCCTACGTCGGCGCCGGACCGTCGACCGGGTGGTACGTCGAGATCTCCGCGCGCGGCACCCGCGTCGGGGCGGGGTTCTACGACGCCGACGGACCGCGCCTGGCCGCGATCCGCGAGGCCATGGCCGACGAGAAGTCGGGCAAGGCGCTGGAGAGGCTGTTGAGGCGGCTCGAGAAGGACGGCTTCGAGATCGGCGGAGACCGGCTCAAGACCTCGCCGCGCGGCTACGACGCCGACCACCCGCGGATCCACCTGCTGCGCTGCAAGCAGCTCATCGCCGACAAGTCCTACGGCTTCGAGTCCGACGCCATCGACGCCGGCCTCCTCGACCGGGTCCGCGAGGACTGGAAGACCCTGCGCCCGCTCGTCAGCTGGCTGCGCGCGCTCGACTGAGTGCTCAGGCGAACCAGTCGACGCTGGTGGCCAGCGCCTCCATCTGCGCCATCGTGAGCACCGGATCGGCGGCGACCACGTCGCCCTGCTTCTCGTCGGTGGTGTTGCGCGCGATGACGTCGATCTGCCACCCGTCGTACGTCGCCAGGGTGAGCGAGCGCTCCAGGAAGGTCTCGGGCACTCCGGTCCCACCCCCGGGGCGCGCCTCCTCGCGCAGCAGCCGCGACCCGTCGGGCAACGTCGTGCAGTCATCTTCGACCGCCGGCTCGCAGATGTGGCTGGGGGCGAGCGGCTCACCGCCGTCCTCGACGACGAGCGGGTTGTTGTACCACCGGATCCGGAAGGAGACCTGCGCACCGTCGACCGTCGCGTAGTAGAGCCGGGCCAGGTCCTTCCCCGACTGGTCGACCTCTACGTCGACCACCTGCGAGGCCCCCGTGGTCTCCGCGAGCAGCTGCTCCATCCGTGCCGGTGGGACGAGCGTGCGCAGCATGTCCGCCGGCGGCGCGACGTCGGGATCGGGCGAGGCGGGAGCCTCAGGCGTCGGCACCTCCGTCGCGACCACCCCACCCCCGTCGGCGATGCCGGGGTCGCGGGCCGAGTCGGCTCCGCCGATGTGGGGTACGACGGCCGCCAGCCCACCGATGACGCCGATCACGGCGAGCGAGGCGACCGTCGTACCGATCCGGGCGCGGCGCTGGCGGGAGCGTCCGCGGGTGATGCCGCCACCGACGAGACGGTCGATGTCGGGGGCGAGGTCGTCACTGGCGCGGCGGAGCAGCTCGGTGACGCCGTCTGAGCTCGGGGACATGGGGTTCTCCTAGGTTTCCAGCAGGTCGCGGAGGGACGGACCCAGCACAGCGCGGAGGCGCTCGAGCGCACGGAGCGTGCGGTTGCGGACGGCACCGGGGCTGACCCCCAGCGCATCCGCCGTCTCGGCCACGGAGACGTCCTCGAGATAGCGCAGGACCAGGACGGCGCGGTCCATCGGTGCCAGCTGGTCGAGCGCTGCGCGCAGTGCGAGCCTGGTGGCGGCGTCCCCGTCTGGCTCGACCCGCTCAGGCAGGTGCTCGGTCGGTCTCTCGTGGTTGCTCCGTCGACGCTGGGCACTGATGTAGGTGCGGGCCAGCGTCGTGTGTGCGTAGGCGACCGGGTGCTCGATCGGTGCGCCCAGGCGACGGTGCCACCGCACGTAGACCTTGGCCAGCGTGTCCTGGACGAGGTCCTCGGCGCGGTGCGCATCGCCGCACATCAGCCACGCGGCGCGATAGAGCTGGGGCGTCCGCGCGACGGCGAACTCCTCGAACTCCTCGGGCGTGCGGGGCATGTCTCTCCCTGGTTGTCGTGCGTCGGCGTCACCTGCTGGGACGCACTCAACCACCCGTGACGTCACACGCCCGGGAGAAGATTCCGGGCCAGGTCGCCCGCTGTTCACGCGCCTGACGTCCGCCCCGACGAGGCTGGCGCCATGGCGAAGAGACTGTTCCTCCTCCACATCGGCCCCGAACCGGTCGACCTCTCGGCGATGACCGGGGCCCTGGCACTGGGGCGGATCGCCGTCCCCGACGCCGACGCCGACACCTTCGCGAGGGCCGGCATCGAGATCCGCCGCGCCCACAAGGCCGCGGGACTCGAGCGCGGGCAGGTCGAGGGTGCCTGGGCCACGGTCTGCCGACGGGCCCACAAGGCGAGGTCCGACTGCTTCGTGAGCGTGCCCGACTTCTTCGGCGCCACCTCGGAGCAGGCGGCGCTCGCGCTCGACCAGCTCGCCGGCTTCAAGGTCGTGCTCGTCCTCACGACCGGCTTCGAGGCCGAGCCGCCGGCGGCGTGGCTGTCGCTGGTCAAGGACAGCCGTACGCACGTGCTGCCCTCGCGCCTGCCCGACGCGCAGCTCGCGGCTCAGGTCGCCCGCATCGCACTGATGGAGGAGGAGGCGCGCCTGGACAAGCGGCTGGCGAAGATCGGCAAGCGGCGCAAGCAGGTCAACCGGAGGCTGGCCGCCTGAGTCGGCTCAGTGCGGCGATCCAGACGTGCTGGAGGACCTGCGCAGAGTCGTCGTACTCGACCGCCTCCGGGCGCAGGTCGTAGACCGACACCAGGGGGCCGTCGACCGCGCGGATCACGTCGGCGACGGTGATCGTCTCCGGCGTGCGCGCGAAGCGCCCGCCGCCCGACTGGCCACGCTGCGACACCACGATGTCGGCACGACGGAGGTCGGCGAGGATCGCCTGCAGGAAGCCGTGGGGAATGCCCTGGCCCCGGCCGAGCAGCTCGGCACCCACGGCCGTGCCCTCGGAGCGCACCGCGATCTCGATCAGGTGCGCGGCACCCCACAGTCCGGCCCGACCTGGCTGTGACCGGCGACATCCGGGTTCGTGTTGCGCGAGAGCCGGTCGCGAGGCATCATTTGTTACTGGTGAGTAGCCGTAGCCCTCGCCCCCAGACCCGCAACCGAACAGGTGGAAGCCGTGAGCCACTACAAGACCAACCTTCGCGACATCGAGTTCAACCTCTTCGAGGTGCTCGGCCGGGACGAGGTGCTCGGCACCGGCCCGTTCGGTGAGATCGACAGCGACAGCGCCCGCGAGATCCTGCGCGAGGTCGAGCGCCTCTCCCGCGAGGACATCGCCTCGTCCTACGAGGAGAGCGACCGCAACCCGCCGGTCTTCGACCCGACGACGCACACCGCGCCGGTGAGCCCGGCCTTCAAGGCCTCCTACCAGGCGTGGATGGACTCCGAGTTCTGGCGACTGCAGGTCTTCGAGGAGATGGGCGGCACGCCCGCACCGTCGTCGCTCATCTGGGCGATCGGCGAGATGGTGCTCGGCGCCAACGCCCCCGTCTGGATGTACGCCGCCGGTCCCGCCTTCGCCAACGTCGTGCACCGCAACGGCAACGACCGCGACAAGCAGGTCGCCCAGTTCATGGTCGACCGGCAGTGGGGCTGCACCATGGTGCTCACCGAGCCCGACGCCGGCTCCGACGTGGGCGCCGGCCGCGCCAAGGCCGTCGCCAACGACGACGGCTCGTGGAACATCACGGGCGTCAAGCGCTTCATCACCAGCGCGACGCACGACATGAGCGAGAACATCATGCACCTCGTCCTCGCGCGCCCCGAAGGCGTCGAGGGCGTGGGCGGCCCGGGCACCAAGGGCCTCTCGCTCTTCTGGATGCCCGAGCAGCACTTCGACCTCGGGACCGGCGAGCCGACCGGCGAGCGCAACGGCGTCTACGTCACCAACGTCGAGCACAAGATGGGCATCAAGGTCTCCAACACCTGCGAGGTCACCTTCGGCGACCCGCAGGTCGGCGGTGGCGAGCCGGCCAAGGGCTGGCTGCTCGGCGAGGTCCACGACGGCATCGCGCAGATGTTCCAGGTCATCGAGAACGCCCGGATGATGGTCGGCACCAAGGCCATCGCCACGCTGTCGACCGGCTATCTCAACGCCCTCGACTACGCCAAGGAGCGCGTCCAGGGCGCCGACCTCACCCAGGCCGCCGACAAGACCGCCCCGCGCGTGACCATCACCCACCACCCCGACGTACGCCGCTCGCTGATGACGCAGAAGTCGTTCGCCGAGGCCATGCGCGCGCTGGTGCTCTACACCGCCACCTGGCAGGACCAGGTGATGGTGGCCGAGCACGAGGGCACCGTGGACACCGACGAGGCGCGCCTGGCTGCAGCCGTCAACGACCTGCTCCTGCCGATCGTGAAGGGCTACGGCTCGGAGCGCTCGTGGGTGCTCCTGGGCACTGAGTCGCTCCAGACCTTCGGCGGCTCCGGCTTCCTGCAGGAGTACCCCATCGAGCAGTACGTGCGCGACGCCAAGATCGACACCCTCTACGAGGGCACGACCGCGATCCAGGGCCAGGACTTCTTCTTCCGCAAGATCGTCAAGGACCAGGGCAAGGCCCTGGGTCACCTGGCGAAGCAGATCGAGACCTTCATCGCCTCCGAGGCCGGCAACGGTCGCCTCAAGAACGAGCGCGCCCTGCTGTCCACCGCGCTCGAGGACGCCAACGCGATCGTCGGCCACATGATCAACGACCTGATGTCGTCGGCCGACGAGCTGCGCAACATCTACAAGGTGGGCCTCAACACCTCCCGCCTGCTGATGGTGCTCGGCGACGTGGTGTGCGCCTGGCTGCTGCTGCGCCAGGCCGAGGTGGCCCTGGGCAAGCTGGGCGGCGAGGTGTCCGACAAGGACCGGACGTTCTACGCCGGCAAGGTCGCGGCCGCGCAGTTCTTCGCCCAGACCAACCTGCCGAAGATCAGCGCCGAGCGCGCCATCGCCGAGGCGATCGACCTCGACCTGATGGACCTCGACGAGGCGTCCTTCTGACCTTCCGCTGAGGTCGTACGGCCGCTGTAACGCCGGGTTAGCGGGTGTACCCACCCTGTTGCATGGGGGTGGGTACAGCACCTAACCCGGCGTTACAGCGTTGGGGGCTCACGCACGCCCGGCCGATGACAGGTGTCACGGACAGCTCGTGACAACTCCACCCGGGGCGCGAGGGCGTACGCCGACAGGCTGGGGCCATGACGCCACCAGCTGACGGGCCCGCGATCCGGGCCACCGGGCTCCGCAAGTCCTTCCGGTCCACCGACGGCACCACTGTCCACGCGGTCGACGACGTCGACCTGACCGTCCGATCCGGCGAGATCGTCGCCTTCCTCGGCCCCAACGGTGCCGGCAAGACGACGACCGTCGACATGCTGCTGGGCCTGACGCGCCCCGACGCGGGGACCGTCGAGGTGTACGGCCTGGAGCCGGGCGCCGCGGTGCGGGCGGGCCGGGTCTCCGCCGTGATGCAGTCCGGGGGGCTGCTCAACGACTTCACCGTGGGGGAGACCGTCCGCGCGATCGCTGCGCTGCACGGTCGGACCGACCGCGTCGAGGTCGTGCTCGACCGGGCGCGCCTGAGCCCTCTTGCCGGACGCCGGGTGGAGGCGTGCTCCGGTGGTGAGCAGCAGCGGTTGAAGTTCGCGCTGGCCCTGGTCCCCGACCCTGACCTGGTGATCCTCGACGAGCCCACCACCGGCATGGACGTGGGCTCACGGCAGGATTTCTGGCAGGCCACGCGCGCCGACGCCGCGCTCGGGCGCACCATCGTCTTCGCCACTCACTACCTGGCCGAGGCCGACGAGTTCGCCGAGCGGACCGTCCTGATGAACCACGGCCGGATCGTGCACGACGCCGCCACGACCGACGTGCGAGCGGCCTACGGCGGGCGCACCGTGACCTTCCGACCACCGGCGTACGCCGTCGACCCATCCGGCATCGACCCCACCTGGCTGGCGCGCGCGCAACGGGCCCTCGAGCCGCTCGGGGTGAGCGACCTGGAGGTCTCGGCCGCCAGCCTGGAGGCCGCCTTCCTTGCACTGACCACCACTCCTGACGTCAGCTCGCCCGAGCTGGAAGGAGCCCTCCGATGAGCGCCACCACGAGCACCGCGACCACCGCCCGGGTCGGGCGTCCCACGCCGAGGCCGGAGATGGTGACCTTCGCCCGCCTCGACCTGCGCCGCCAGCTCCGTGATCGCTTCGGGATGTTCTTCGTGGTCGGCCTGCCGACCTTCATGTATCTCGTCTTCGGCCTCGGGTCCCAGGAGCAGGTCGGCAGCGGCAACGTCGCGATGTACGTCATGATCTCGATGGCCGCCTACGGCGCGGTCGGTGCGACCACGAGCGTCGCCGGCAGCGCCGCGACCGAGCAGGTGATGGGCTGGGGTCGCCAGCTCGGGCTCACGCCGATGCGTCCGCTGGCATTCGTGGTCGCCAAGGCCGCGGTCGCGATGTCGGTGGCCGCGGTCCCCATCGCGCTGATCTTCGCGATCGGTGCCGCCACCGGTGCGCGCGGCGACTGGACCGACTGGGTGCTGGCCGGCGGGCTCGCGTGGCTCGGCTCAGCCCTGTTCGCGATCTACGGCCTGGCGATCTGCCTCACCTTCCGCGGCACCAGTGCGCCCGGCATCGCGTCCGGGATGATCGTGGTGCTGGCCTTCCTCGGCAACGTGTTCACCCCGATGACCGGCCTCATGCTCGAGATCGGGCGCCTGACTCCGCTCTACGGCTACGCCGCGCTCGCCCGCTATCCGCTCACCGAGGGGTGGTTGCCCCTGGGCGGGCGCGACCCGCTGTGGCTGCCGGTCGCTAACGTGCTCGCGTGGACCATGATCTTCTCCCTCCTGGCGCTCTGGGGCGTCCGCCGCAGCCGGGCGCGCACGTGACGACCGCCACCGCGCCGACGAACCCCTGGGAGAAGTGGGGCTGGGCGTTCGCGGCCATCTGGCTGGTCTTCCTGATCTATCCGGTGATCGCGGTCGCCGAGGCCGACGTCGCGACGGCGGTGAAGATCGCCGGCTTCGCGTGCATCGTCGGCTTCGCCGTCGCCAACGTGCTCGGCTACGGCAGGCGGGGGAACCCGTGGCTGTTTCTCGCGGTGATGGTCGGCTTCGCCCTGGCCACGTTGCCGGTCATCGGCATCGGGGTGATCTCCTACACGCCCTACCTCGCCATGCTGTCGGCCCTGGCGCTGCCGGCCCCGGCCTGGAAGTGGCGGTGGGCTTCTGGGCCGCCACGCCGCTGGTCGCGCTGCTCGACATCGACGGCTTCCCGTCCTACTTCTTCTTGACGGTGTGGCCGGTGATGCTCGGCGGCGCGTTGATCCGGCTCTTCGGCGAGCGCGAGCGGGTGGCCCACGCGGCCCAGCACCAGCTCGCGGTGGTCGCCGAGCGCGAACGCGTGGCCCGCGACGTCCACGACGTCCTGGGACACTCGCTCACCGCGCTGTCGGTGAAGGCGGAGCTCGCGGCCCGGCTCGTCGACGTCGACCCGGCCCGCGCGAAGGAGGAGCTCGAGTCCATCCAGGCCACCGCCCGTCAGGCGCTCGCGGAGGTGCGCGCCACCGTGGGAGGACTGCGGGCCGGCAACCTCGAGGCGGAGCTCGCCGCAGCACCGCGGGTGCTCGCCGACGTCGACGTGGCGACCACGGTCACCGGGGTCGTCGCCGACACCGACCCCCGCCACCGGGCCCTGCTGGCCTGGGTCCTGCGCGAGTCGGTGACCAACGTCGTACGCCATGCGCGGGCGACGTCCGTGGTGATCGAGCTGGGGCCACGCGGCATCACCGTCTCCGACGACGGCAACGGATGGGCCGGCACGGAGGGCAACGGCCTGCGCGGCATGCGCGAGCGCGTCTCGGGCGCGGGCGGCGTGCTCGACATCACCACGACCGCGCCGGCCCACGGGACCCGGGTGGACGTGGCTCTGCCGTGATCAGGCTGCTGCTCGCCGACGACCAGGCCCTCGTGCGGGGCGCCCTGGCGGCCCTGCTCGACCTGGAGACCGACCTCGACGTGGTCGCCC
>JBBSOR010000052.1:0-27584 GCA_038259535.1 Propionibacteriales bacterium
AGCAGTCGCAGATCCTCAATGCTGAGGGTGACCGTGAGTCGCAGATCCTGCGGGCCCAGGCCGACCGCGAGGCCGCGATCCTGCGAGCGCAGGGTGAGGGCCAGGCCATCCAGACGGTCTTCCAGGCCATCCACGACGGACAGCCCGACCAGTCGCTGCTCGCCTACCAGTACCTCCAGATGATGCCGAAGATCGCCGAGGGCAGCGCCAACAAGGTGTGGGTCATCCCCTCGGAGATCACCAAGGCGATGGAGGGCCTCGGCTCGTCGATCCACGAGATCGCCGGGATCCCGCGCGACGCCACGCCCCGCACCCGCGTCGACATGGGTCCGTCCGAACCTCAGCTGCCGCAGCCCTCGGGCGGTGGCGCGACCAGCAAGGCCGTCGAGGAGGCCATCGCCGAGGCCGAGTCCGTCGCCCAGACGCCCACCCGTTCGACGCCGCCTCCCTTCGAGCCTCCCGCTGAGGGTGGCCCCGCCCAGGAGTGAGTCCGCTCGAAGCCGTGCTCGTCGCCCTTGCCGGGGTGGCGGCCGGCACCATCAACACCGTGGTGGGGTCGGGAACGTTGATCACGTTCCCGACCCTGCTGGCCTTCGGCGTACCCCCGGTGACGGCCAACGTCAGCAACACCGTCGGCCTGGTCCCGGGCAGCATGTCAGGGGTCTTCGGCTACCGGCGTGAGCTCGCCGGCCAGCGCTCGCGCGTGCTGCGGCTGGGCTCGGCCTCCCTCGTCGGAGGCGTGGTGGGGGCCGTGCTCCTGCTGGTGCTGCCGTCCGCGGCCTTCGACGCCATCGTGCCGGTCCTGATCCTGCTCGGTGTGCTCCTGGTGATCCTGGGACCCCGGATCCAGCGAGTCGTCGCGACCCGCGCCGCGGCGCGCGGCGGCATCCCCGACCACGGCGTGTGGTGGGTGTGGCCCGCCGTGGTCGTCACCGGTGTGTACGGCGGCTACGTCGGCGCCGCGCAGGGAGTCCTGCTGATGGCGGTCCTGGGCATCGGCGTGGCCGACTCGATGCAGCGCCACACCGCGACCAAGAACGTGCTGGCCCTGATCGTCAACGCCGTCGCGGCCGTCGTGTTCATCGCCGTCGCCGACATCGACTGGACGGTGGCCGGGCTGATCGCCCTCGGGTCGGTGATCGGCGGCCAGGTGGGCGCCACCGTGGGGCGCCGGCTCGCACCGGGGCTGCTACGCGCGGTGATCGCGGTGGTCGGGTTGACCGCCCTGGTGGTCCTGCTCGTGTGACCCTGCCTGCTCGGTCGCTGGATCCGGGGCCGGCTCCACCCAGGCGCGCAGCCAGGTGTCGATCTCGCCGTAGGCCCGCGCCCGCACGTCCGGGCGCGAGAGCACGATGTCGTGGATCGCGCCCTCGACGGCGATCGAGGTGACGTGCCGACCGACCGACGACGCCCAGCGCCGGATCTGCTCGACGTCCAGCACGATGTCGTGCGTGCGGGCGTGGTCGTCCAGCTGGGGACCGAAGTAGGAGTGGGCCGAGGACAGCACCAGCGTCGGGCACTCGACGTCGAGGCCGGCGTGCAGCTGCGCGTGGCCGCGGCGTACGGCGCGCAGCCACCCGACGTAGATCGGGCGGGACTCCAGCGGCTTCCAGTCGAGGTCGTAGTCCCACTCGCCGCCGTGCTCGCGATGCAGGGCGCGACCGGAGACTCCGTTGATCTTGCGAGGGATCGCCTGCATGGGACGGCTCACCCCCAGACGCTCGATCGCCACGCGGGCCGCGGGGCTGCGCAGCCACGCGGACCCCTGCATGTCGAACCACGGCGAGTTCAGCACCATCGCCATGAGTTCGTCGGGACGACGTTCATGGGCCCACAGCGGCACGGTCAGGCCGCCGGTGGAGTGCCCGGAGAGGATGACCCTCCGGTGTCCGTCACGCTGGGTGATCCGCCACCAGGCCAGGTCGACCTCGGCGTAGTACTCCCTCAGGTCGGCGACGTAGTGGGGCGTCTGGTGCTCACGCAGCGACCGCCCGTACTTGCGCAGGTCGAGGGCGTAGAACGTGTAGCCCCGGGCGGTCCACCACTCGGCGAACTCGGTGTGGAAGAAGTAGTCGGCGAAGCCGTGGACATGGAGGACGGCCCGCCCGTTGGGATGCGCCGGCTCGAGGGTCACGAGCGTCGCGACGACGGAGCCTTCGCTGTCGGGCGGCAGCGAGATCGTCTCCACCCGGTAGTCGGGTCCGAGCACGTCGACGTGCGGCGGGACGGAAGGCATGGCGCTGAGCCTATCGAGACGCGTGGGACTTTTGTGGTTCGACCGCGGGCACGGCAGCGACGCTCTAATCTTCAGCAGTGTCGAATGCGTGGAGGGTGCTGCTGCGCTGGCTCTCTGCCTACGTCCGCCAGCACATCGATGCATGGCGCACCGGATCGAGGGGCAGCCAGTCCTTCCTGCTGGGCATCCTGGTCGCGCTCGTCGGCCTGGCCCTGCTGCCGGTGCTCGTGGCCGACGCCACGCTGCCCGTGACCCTGTGGTTCCTGTTCTTGATGGTCGGGCTCATGCTGCTCCGGTTCGTGCCGCTGCTCATCCTGACGCTGGTCGTGGTCGCAGCAGCCGTGTGGGCCTCGCGCGAGGTCGGTCTGGTGGGCCAGAGGGCGACGCTGGGTCTGCTGATCCTCTCGCTCGGCGGCGTCCTGGCTCTCTTCCAGTCCAGCCGCCAGCGCTCGGGTCTGCCGATGGCGCTGAGTGAGGCGGTGCTCGCCCAGCTGCGCGACCGGCTCCAGCGACAGGGAGTCGTGCCGCCACTGCCCAACGGGTGGCGTTCGCAGTCGGCGACCATCACCGCCAACGGCCCCAGCTATGCCGGGGACTTCCTCGTCGCCGACCTCCGCGACGGTCGTTGGCTGGAGATGGCCCTGGTCGACGTGTGCGGCAAGGGCACCGCGGTCGGTCCGCAGGCACTGCAGTTCGCCGGCGCCCTCGGCGGCCTCATCGGGGCGCTGCCACCGGCCGAGCTGATGTCCGCGGCCAACATGTTCTTGCTGCGCCAGGAGTCCGACGAGTCCCTGGCCACGGCGGTCCACGTCAAGTGCGACCTCGTCACCGGCGACTACACCATCACCAGTGCCGGCCACCCGCCGGCGCTCCACTGGCACCTGGGCGAGCGCGGTTGGACGATCGACAACGCACGTGGCATGGCGCTCGGCGTGATTGCCGAGGCCGACTTCACCCCGAGCCGAGGTCGTCTCCAGCCCGGCGAGGCGCTCATGTTCTACACCGACGGTGTGATCGAGACGAGCGACCGCGACCTCGACGACGGCATCGACTGGCTGCGCGAGGTGGCCCTGCGGGCCATCGACACGCGTGGGTTCTCCGGCATGCCCCAGCGGGTCCTCCACAAGGTCCCACGCGGGGACGACGACCGCGCGATCCTGGTGCTGGAGCGCCAGCCCCTGACCTCGCCGGAGCGCGACTCCGAGCGCTTCCGGGGCCTCGGCGCCTGAGCGGCCCCGTTCAGGCTCCCCGCGCGTAGAGGTCGCGGATGACGTCCTCGATGTCCGGTTCCTGGATCGACAGGTCCGCGACGTCGTACGCAGCGGCGACCGCGGCCACGATCGGTGCGGCGCTGGCGTCGGAGGGGAAGGACAGCCACTGGCGGGGACCCTCGACCTTGCGGACCTCGGCGCCCGGTACGTCGATGGGCGGGGCTTCGTCGACCAGGTCGACCACCAGGGTCCGGCGGGACCCGCCCTGCGCATGCAGGCCGGCGAGCGAGCCGTCGTACACGCTCGTGCCGTGGTCGATGACGATGACGCGCTCGCAGAGGGCCTCGATGTCCTGGAGGTCGTGGGTGGTGAGCATCAAGGTGGTGTTGCGCTCGGAGTTGAGCGAGCGCAGGAACTCGCGCAGCCGCCCCTTGCTGACCACGTCCAGGCCGATCGTGGGCTCGTCGAGGTAGAGCACCTCCGGGTCGTGGAGGAGGGCGGCGGTGATGTCGCCGCGCATCCGCTGCCCCAGGCTCAGCTGGCGCACCGGCGTGTCGAGCTGCTTGCCGAGGTCGAGGATCTCGACGAACCGGTCGAGGTTCTGCCGATAGCGCGCGGGCGGGATGCGATACATCTTCTGGAGCAGCTCGAAGGAGTCGATCAGCGGCAGGTCCCACCACAGCGTCGAGCGCTGGCCGAACACGACGCCGATCCGTCGTGCCAGCTCGACCCGGTTGCGGCTCGGGTCGAGGCCCACCACCCGCACCTCCCCGCCGGTGGGGACGAGGATGCCGGTCAGCATCTTGACGGTCGTGGACTTCCCGGCGCCGTTGGGCCCGATGTAGCCGACCATCTCGCCGGCCTCGACGGAGAAGGTCAGGTCGTGGACGGCCAGGACCTCCTCCCGCACGCGGCGGCGGCGCCCCTCGACCCGGCGCCGCACGTCGAAGGTGCGCTGGAGGTCGCGCACCTGGATGAGTGGCTGCTCGGTGGAGTGGTGCGAAGGCATGGCTCAGCTCCCGGTGGAGGTGTAGTGGCGGACGCCGGAGCGCCACACGATCAGGGCCGCGGCCATCGTCACCAACCCGGCGAGCGGGGAGGCGAACCGGAGCGCGTCGGGCATCCCGGTCGGGTCGCTGCGGCCGAGGAGGTAGAGGCAGGGGTACCAGTTGACGAACGCGACCGGGATCACGAAGGTCAAGCCGACCAACAGCTCGCGGGGGAAGATGTTGAGCGGATACTGGGTGATGGTCGCGCCGCCGTAGGTGAAGGCGTTGGCGAACTCGGTCGCGTCCTGCGTCCAGAACTGGACGCAGGAGAAGCCGACGAACAGGCCGAAGAACACGAGGCCGCCGCTGACGAGCATGGATACCGCGACCACGAGCTTCAGCGGCGTCCAGTCGACGTAGGTGCAGGCCCAGCCGAAGACGATGCTCGCCTGGGTGAGCCGTCCGAGGCGGCGCAGGGTGAACTGGTCGGCGCACACCTGCACCAGCAGCGGCACCGGCTTGGTCAGCATCTGGTCCAGCCGTCCGGTGCGGATGTAGGTGCCGATGCGCTCCACGCTGCCGATGGCAGTGTCCGCGATCCCGAGCGCCAGGGACGCGCTGCCGTAGAGCAGGGCCACCTCGTGGAGCGAGAAGCCCGCGAGGTTGTCCAGGTGGGCGAACATGATCCACAGGCCCACGAAGTCCAGGCCGGTGATCAGGCCGTTGCCGACCGCGAGCAGCACGAACGAGGTGGGGTACTGCCAGGCGGCGCGGATCCAGAGCCAGGCGATCTGGCCGTAGGTGCGCAGGTGCTGTGCGCGAACAGCCTCAGCCACCCTGGACCACCACCTTGCGCGTCGCCAGGCGCAGGACGCCCTGGCAGGCGGTCAGCAGCACCGCGGCCCACACCAGCTGGAAGCCCAGCGCTGCCACGAGGTCCACGCCCGTGTGCTTGCCCAGCCAGATGTCGGCCGGAACCTGGACGTAGGACGCCCACGGCAGCGCGTTGGCCACGGTGCCGAGCCAGCCGGGGAAGAGCACCAGGGGCAGCATCATGCCGCTGAAGAAGATCGCGAACGCCCCGCTCATCACCTTGACCCCCGACTGGTCGAGCAGCCAGAACGCCGTGCTCGCGACGAGGAAGCGGATCGCGAAGCTCACCACCCCCGCGAGGACCAGCGACACCGCGAAGGCACCGGCCGTCGAGAACGACGGGGGGAGTGAGATGTGGAAGATGACCAGGCCGATCAGCGTCGGTCCGAAGCCGCGGGTGAGGAGGTGGTAGGCGGCACGGCCCAGGTCGCTGGCGAGGTACCACCCGATGATCCCGACGGGGCGGTAGAGGTCGATCGCGACGTCACCAGTGCGGATCCGCTCGGCCAGGTCGTCGGTCGTGCCCCCGCCCCACAGGGCGATGGTCATCAGCAACGCCTGGCCCAGCCAGACGTAGGTCACCGCGTCCTGTGCGTCGTACCCACCCGCTGTCGGGTTGGCGTCCCACACCGCGAGATAGGCGTAGGAGTAGATGATCCCGAAGACCGAGTTGGTGAAGATCCCGGCGAGAGTGGCGGCGCGATAGGTGGAGTAGCGACGGAACGCTCGGGTCGCGATGGCGACGTGCAGCATCCGCTCCCCCCTTCATGAGTTCGATCCCCGGCCCACCCACGAGGGGCCGGGGATCGTCTCACACCTTCAGCGGGGGCGCACCGGGCACACACGGCCCCGGGGAGCTTCGCTCAGTTGTGGCGGACCAGGTTGACGACGCCGATGGTGCGGCCCTGGGGGTCCTCGGTGACCGCCACGCCGGCTCGACGCGCGCGGGGGCTGAGCAGGATCTCCCGGTGACCGGGGGAGTTGAGCCACAGCTCGACCATGCCTGCCGGGGTCAGGCCGGTCCCGCGCACGAGCGTCTCGCCGGCCCAGGAGTTGTGGCACTTGCGGATGACGTCGTTCTGGTCACGGTGCTCGAAGCGGCCGGTGCGGGCGATGCGGGCACCCCAGCGCTCGGCGAGCTTGTCGGTGCAGACGTCGAAGTTCCAGATCTTGCGCAGACCGTTGGCAGCGCGGGCACTGTTGATCTCGACCATCAAGGAGTCCTCGAGGTCGTTGGTGGTCACGCTGGTGGCGTCCTTGACCGCGACGGACGTGGGCACGGACCACGTCTTCGCCTGGGCCGCGACGGGCATCGCCGTCGTGAGGGCAGCCGCGACGGCCACGGTCGCCCAACGGGTGAGGGTGTGGGTACGCACGGTGGTTCCTCCAAGGAAGATCCGCATTCGGGGGTTGAGCGAATCTTGACGGAATCTTAGGGATTCGTCCCGAGAGTAGCCCCCGGGATGGGCTCGCGGGCAAATTTCAGCCGCTAGTTCCTACGAATCACCTAGAACACGTCAACATTCTGAGGCAGTTCTGTGAACTGCCTCACGCAGATCAAAACGCCTTGACCGTTTCTGCATGACACGAATGCGAAAAAAGAGGCCCAGTGGTCTGGACCGCGTGGGTCCGGACTGCTGGGCCTCTCGGCTCGGGGAGGAGGTCAGAACTGGTAGGTGCCGTGCAGGATCGCGCGCCCCAGCGTCTTGAAGGCGAGGTTGAAGGAGACGACCGCGTTGGAGGCATCGGGATCGACCCCCAGGGCGCCATCCGTCACCGCGTGCACCACGAAGAAGTAGCGGTGCGGCTGGTCGCCCTCGGGCGGGGCCGCGCCCATGAAGCCGGACTCGCCGCCGTCGTTGCGGACGTGGAAGGCGCGACCCGGAAGGGTGCCCGCGGCCGCACCGGTGTCGAGGGAGGTGACGTCCGCCGGGATGTCGACGAGGCACCAGTGCCAGAAGCCGCTCGGCGTCGGGGCGTCGGGGTCGAAGCAGGTGACGACGTAGGACCGGGTCCCCTCGGGGGCGCCGGACCAGCTCAGCTGCGGTGAGGTGTTGCCGAGGGCGGCCACCTGGTCGTCCTTGAGGGGCGCGCCGTCGATGACGTCGTCGCTGGTGACGCTGAAGGACTGGGTCGCCGGGAGGAGGTCGTAGGGATTGGGTGCCACGGGTCGTTCGATGCCGGTGCTCATTCCTCGAACCTAGCCACCGGCGCCACGCGCGAGCCAGTGACAATGGAGCATGAGCGACCGCGGTTCCACCGATCCCGCACCCGAGCCGCACCCCTACCTGGCCGGGCTCGTCCTGGCCGGTCGCCCGGTGGTCGTGGTCGGCGGTGGGCACGTCGCCCAGCGCCGGGTCCCGACCTTTCTCGCCGCCGGGGGGGTCGTGACCGTGGTGAGCCCGGAGGTGACCCCGGCGCTCGAGGGGTTGGGCGGCGAGCTGACCCTCGTGCTGCGCGACTTCACCGAGTCCGACCTCGACGGGGCGTGGTACGTCGTCGCCGCGACCGACGACCCGGAGGTCAACGCCCGGGTGGCCGCCGCGGCCGAGAGCAGGCACACCTTCTGCGTCCGTGCCGACGACGCGCGCGGCGGATCGGCGTGGACCCCCGCGGTGGGGCACCACGGGAGCGTCACGGTCGGCGTGCTCGGCAACCGCGAGCCCCGCAAGTCCGCGGCCCTGCGCGACGACATCGTCACTGCCTTGCGAGACGGGCAGCTGACCGCGTCGGACGCCCACGACCGCACGCCGGGCGTGGTCCTCGTCGGCGGCGGTCCGGGGGAGCCGGAGCTCGTCACCGTCGCGGCCCGCCACGCGCTGGCCTCGGCGGACGTGGTCGTGGCCGATCGCCTGGCTCCGCGCGAGCTGCTCGACGAGCTCGGGCCCCACGTGGAGCTGATCGACGTGGCCAAGCTGCCGCGCGGGCGATCGGCCTCCCAGGACCGCATCAACGAGGTCATCGTCGCCCGGGCCTTGGCAGGCAAGCGGGTGGTGCGCTTCAAGGGCGGGGACAACTTCGTCTTCGGTCGTGGCTTCGAGGAGCTGCTGGCCTGCGCGGCCGCCGGCGTCCCCGTCACCGTCGTACCCGGCCTCACCTCGGCCATCGCCGTGCCGGCGCGGGTCGGCATCCCGGTCACGCATCGCGGGGTGGCTCACGAGTTCACGGTCATCTCCGGGCACCTCCCACCCGGTCACCCCGACTCGCTGGTCGTCTGGGAGGCGGCGGCCGCCCTGCGCGGCACCCTGGTCCTGCTGATGGCCGTCGACAACGCCCCCGCGATCGCCGACGCGCTGCTCGCGGGTGGCCGACCGGCCTCGACACCGGTGGCCGTGATCGTCGACGGCACCATGCCCACCGAGCGCACCGTGCTCACCACGCTCGACTCGCTGGGTGCGGACCTGGCTGCCCACGAGGTCGTCCCACCGGCCATCATCGTGGTCGGGGACGTGGTCGCGGTGGCGCGTCCGGCGCACTACGCACAGCGAGGGCAGGGCCGTGGCTGAGCTGGTCGAGATCTCCGAGCCCGACGATCCCCGTCTGGCCGACTACCGCGACCTGCGTGACGTGGAGCTGCGCAAGAACCTCGAGGCCGAGCACGGTCTCTTCCTCGCCGAGGGCGAGAAGGTCGTCCGCCGCTCGGTCGAGGCGGGCTACGAGGCGCGCTCCTTCCTGATGGCGCCGCGCTGGCTGGACGGGCTCGACGACGTGCTCGCCCGCAGCACAGGGCCCTGCTACGTGCTGTCCGAGGCACTGATCGAGCAGGTCACCGGCTTCCACGTCCACCGTGGTGCGCTGGCCTCGCTGCACCGTCGCGCCCTGCCCGACGTCGACGCGGTGCTGGCCGGTGCCCGGTCGGTGCTGGTGCTGGAGGACCTGGTCGATCACACCAACGTGGGTGCCGTCTTCCGCTCGGGCGCGGCGCTGGGGTTCGACGCCGTGCTTCTCGCCCCCCGCTGCGCGGACCCGCTCTACCGACGCTCGATCAAGGTAGGCATGGGCGCGGTGTTCACCATGCCGTGGACCCGGCTCCCCGACTGGTACGACGCCCTCCCGGACCTCTCGCGCCGCGGGTTCACCACGATCGCCCTCACCCTGTCCGCCGACTCCGTGCCGATCGAGGAGGCCGTCGCCGGCGTCGACCGGCTCGCGTTGGTGCTGGGCTCCGAGGGCCACGGGCTGTCGTCGCGGTGGGAGGTCTCTGCAGATCGTCGGGCGATCATCCCCATGCGGGCCGGCATCGACTCGCTCAACGTCGCCGCCGCGAGTGCTGTGGCCTGCTACGCCGCCGCGCGCCGCTGAGCGTCCCCGCAGGTGTGCCGCGCGGCGTCGCCAACTCACGAGTTGGCTGGCCAACTGGCGAGTTGGTGGTTTGGGTAGGTCCGGGACGGCTCCACAGACCCCCAAGACGCCAACTGACGAGTTGGTGGTTCGGGTAAGTCTGGGGCGGCTCCACAGGCCCCCAGGTCGCCAACTGGCGAGTTGGCGCGCCAACTGACGAGTTGGCGGGGCGGCGGCAGCCTCAGTCCCGCTGGCGCAACGCCTCGTGCAGCACGATCGAGCCGGCCACCGACGCGTTGAGCGACGACGCGGTGCCGACCATCGCGATGCTGACGACGTCGTCGCACGCTGCGCGCCAACCGGACGAGAGGCCAGAGGTCTCGTTGCCGACGACCACCACGACGCGCCCGCCGAGGGACACGTCGCAGAGGCGGCTGCCGTGCTCGTCGGTGCCGACGATCCGGTAGCCGTGGGCCTGGGCCCATTCCACGACCGGTGGTGGGCCGTGCACCCGCAGCACCGTGAGGGCGAAGAGCGACCCGGTGCTGGCCCTGATGGCCTGCGGGTCGTAGGGGTCCGCGGCGTGGCCGGTCACGACCAGGGCCGAGGCGCCGAAGGCGTCCGCCGAGCGGGCCAGCGTGCCGATGTTGCCGGGGCTGGTCGGCCGGTCGAAGACCACGACCGGACCGTGCGGTCGTCGACTGTCGGCCAGGCGTTCCACGCCGTCGTCGGGCAGCTCGACGACCGCCACCAGCTCGGCGCCCTCCTCCTTGCCGCTCAGCCGTGCGTGCAGCTCGGGGGAGACGACGACGCGCTCGGCGTGGGTGGTGGTCCACAGCGCGTCCGCCCAGCTGGAGGCCGTCCGGTCCGAGCGCAGCAGCGCCCGCACTGTCCAGCCCTCCTCGACGGCCCGCGTGATCGGCCGTACGCCCTGCACGAGGAACTCGCGGTTGCGGTGCCGCTTGGAGCGGTTGGTCAGCAGCGCCTCCCACTGCTGGAAGCGTGCGTTCTCCCGGGTGATGCGGAGGTCGGGCCTGGCAGCGTGGTCCGTCACGACGGCTCACCCGCCGGCCAGGTGAGGGGGTAGTCCTCGGCCGACGCGTCGTGCTTCTTGCCCAGCCGCTTGCGCGACTTGGCCGAGAGGCGGTCGCCGAAGACCGTGCCGAGCGTGTGGTCGGTCTCGTGCTGCAGGCAGCGGGCGAGCAGGCCGTCGCCCTCGAACCGCACCGGCTCGCCGGACAGGCCCTGGCCGTCGACGCGGGCCCGGTCGGGGCGCGGGCAGGGCTCGAAGGAGCCTGGGAAGGAGAGGCAGCCCTCGTCCTCGTCCTCGAGCCGGCGATCGCGGCCCTCGGGAAGAGTCAGCACGGGGTTGCACACCACGCCCACGGTGCGCACGCCCTCGTCATCGGGGCAGTCGAAGACGAACATCGCCGCGTCCTCGCCGATCTGGCAGGCGGCCAGGCCCACCCCGTCGGCGGCGTACATCGTCGCCACCATGTCGGCCGCGAGCGACCTGAGCGCGGCGTCGTACGTCGTCACAGCCTGCTGCGCCCGGTGCATGACCGGCGTGCCCCACCGGGTGATCGCGCGGGCCGTGCCCCCGTCGGGGAGCGGACCGTGCGGCGCCCGCAGGTCGGGTTCGTCGTCGGTCGGCTGGTCGGCTGGCATGGGGAGGATCCTAACCAGCGGGGTGGCCGTGACCGGCACCACGGAGGTGGCTATGGTCAAAGATGTAACTCACAGTTACATTTGAGTCATGTCCTTCCTGAACAGCCTCCGACCCGGGGGTCGGCACGGGCTGTCCTCCCGCGAGACCCGCGACCCCATCGGCCTGGCTGTCGCCGCCGTCAACCGACTGGCGCAGAGCGACCTGATCGACCGTGTGGGGCTGCGCAAGCAGACCGAGAAGGCCGTCTACGCGACCACCCGCAACGGGTTCCGTGCGGCCACCGCAGCCTCCCGCACCTTCGCCAGGACGGGTCGGCGCACGGCAGGGGAGCGCCCGGCCCACGCGGCGTCGAGCGGCGTCTTCGACCTCACCCCCACCGAGGACGAGAGGATGCTGGTCGACGTGGTGCGCGAGCTCGCCGCCGACCTGCTCCGCCCCGCCGCAGCCGAGGCCAACGAAGCCTGCACGGCACCGCCGGAGGTGCTCGCCGCCGCCCAGGAGCTCGGCCTGCCCGGGCTGGGCGTGCCCGAGGCGCTCGGCGGCATCATGGAGGAACGCTCCGCGATGGCCGGCACGCTCGTGGCCGAGGCTCTCGCCGAGGGCGACATGGGGCTTGCCGTCGCGACCCTCGCTCCGGGCGCCGTGGCCACCGCGATCGGGCTCTGGGGCACCGAGGAGCAGCAGCAGACCTTCCTCCCGGCCTTCACCGGCACCGACGTGCCGGTGGCCGCGCTGACCATCGCCGAGCCGACCGTCCTCTTCGACGCCTTCACGCTGGCGACCACGGCCGTCCCCGACGGTGACGGCTTCGTCCTCGACGGAGTGAAGTCCGGGGTCGTGCGGGGGGCCGAGGCCGAGCTCTTCGTCGTGGCAGCCCAGCTCGACGGCACCCCCGCGCTGTTCCTCGTCGCGTCCGGCACCGAAGGGCTCGAGGCCGAGGCCGATCCGTCGATGGGGCTGCGCGCGGCCGGTCTGTCCCGCCTGCACCTCACCGGCGTACGCGTCGGCGCCGACGCACTGCTCGGCGGCACCGACGGTGTGGCCTACACCGAGTGCGTCCGGCTCTCGCGACTCGCCTGGTGCGCCCTCGCGGTCGGTACGGGCCAGGCGGTGCTCGACCACGTCACGGACTACGTCAACGAGCGGCAGGCCTTCGGCGAGCCGATCAGCCACCGGCAGTCCGTCGCCTTCATGGTCGCCGACATCGCGATCGAGCTCCAGGCCATGCGGCTGCTGACCTGGAAGGCGGCCTCCCGCGCCACCCGGGGAGAGGACTTCACCCGTGAGGTGGGGCTGGCCCGCCAGCTCTGCGCCGAGAAGGGCATGAGGATCGGCCTCGACGGCGTCCAGCTGCTCGGTGGTCATGGCTTCGTCAAGGAGCACCCGGTCGAACGGTGGTACCGCGACCTGCGTGCCGTCGGCGTCATGGAAGGTGCGGTGCTGGTCTGATGATCAATCTGGAGACCCCCCGGAAGCACGCCGCGCTGATCGACCAGGCCCACCAGCTGGCGATGAACATGCTGCGCCCGATCTCGCGCACCTACGACCGCGCCGAGCACGACTACCCCAAGGAGCTCGACATGCTCGCCGCGCTGATCGACGGCGTGGCGGAGACCGGCGCCACCGGTGGTGCGGGAGCCGGGGGCGTGCGGCGCGGTGACCCGGCGTCGGAGGACCCC
Organism: Propionibacteriales bacterium; assembly: GCA_038259535.1. Lineage (GTDB taxonomy): Bacteria > Actinomycetota > Actinomycetes > Propionibacteriales > Nocardioidaceae > Nocardioides. The sequence continues at coordinate 12,939 of JBBSOR010000052.1, forward strand.
GGCAGGGTGCGCAACGGCGCGAACCTGGCCTCGGTCCTGTCCGTCGCGGAGATGTGCTGGGGCGACACCGCGCTGCTGCTGTCGATGCCGCGCCAGGGTCTCGGCAACGCCGCCATCGCATCGGTCGCCAACGAGGAGCAGCTCGAGCGCTACCGCGGCACGTGGGCGGCGATGGCGATCACCGAGCCCGGCACCGGCTCGGACTCGGCCAACATCGCCACCACGGCGGTCCGGGACGGCGACGAGTACGTCATCAACGGCGAGAAGATCTACGTCACCTCCGGTGACCGCGCGGACAGCGTGGTGGTGTGGGCGACGCTCGACAAGGACCTCGGCCGCGCCGCGATCAAGTCCTTCCTGGTCCGCAAGGACAATCCCGGGCTCACGGTCGAGCGGCTCGAGCACAAGCTCGGCATCCGTGCCTCCGACACCGCGGCGATCACCTTCACCGACTGCCGCGTGTCGGCCGAGGACCTGCTCGGCTCGCCCGAGATCGACGCCTCGTCCGGCTTCGCCGGCGCGATGGCGACCTTCGACAACACCCGACCGCTGGTCGCCGCGATGGCGGTGGGGTGTGCGCGGGCCTCGCTCGACCTCACCCGCGACCTGCTCGAGCAGGCCGGCACCCGCCTCGACTACGACCGTCCCGCGCAGAACCAGAGCGCGGCGGCGGCGAAGTTCCTCCAGCTCGAGGCCGACTGGGAGGGCGCGCAGCTGCTGATGATGCAGTCCGCGTGGATGGCCGACAACCGCAGGCCCAACTCGCTCGAGGCCTCGATGGCCCAGGCGAAGGCCGGCCGTGTCGGGTCCGACGTGACCCTGTCGTGCGTGCAGCTGTGCGGCACGCTCGGCTACAGCGAGGTCGAGCTGCTGGAGAAGTGGGCGCGCGACTCCAAGATCCTCGACATCTTCGAGGGCACCCAGCAGATCCAGCAGCTGATCGTGGCGCGCCGGATCCTCGGGCTGAGCAGCTCCCAGCTGAAGTAGCCCGACCCGCACGCGACCGAGCCCCTCCCGGACGATCCGGGAGGGGCTCGGTGCCGTGGTCAGGCGATGTTCTTGAAGGGATCGTGGTCGGAGAGGATCTTGTCGACGCGAGCCTGGTCGAGACGGGTCACCACGTAGTTGTCGTCCTGGGCATCGCGGACGCACTTGGCGAGGGTGAAGCTCGAGGTGGTCAAGAACATGGTCCCGAGGCCCAGGAAGGCGCGGATCCACGGGTCGACCGGCAGGTAGAAGATCGCGAAGATCATGGTCAGCAGGGCGACGGCGAAGGAGATGCCTGCCTGCAGGAAGAAGGCGTTGGTGTTCTTGGTGGGCGTCGTGTTCGTCATGGGTCAACCGTGGGGCCTGCGCGGTGGTGCCGGACCCGCCGACGTACCTGATCCCCTCTGAGTACGACGACCCAACCGCCCCGGTACGTTCGGGCCATGCCAGATGACGCGACGGGCCACATGTCGCCCGAGGAGTTCCGCCGCCAGGGCCACGCCGCGATCGACTGGATCGCCGACTACTGGGCCTCGCTCGACGACCTCCCGGTGCGCTCCCAGGTCGCCCCCGGAGACGTACGACGACTCCTCCCCGACTCGGCTCCCGAGGACGGCGAGTCGTTCGACGGCCTGCTCGCCGACCTCGACCGCATCGTCGTGCCGGGACTCACGCACTGGCAGCACCCGCGGTTCTTCGCCTACTTCCCGGCCAACTCCTCACCGGCCGCCATCCTCGGTGACCTCCTCTCCAGCGGCATCGGCGCGCAGGGGATGATCTGGGCGACCAGCCCGGCGGTGACCGAGGTCGAGCAGGTCGTCATGGACTGGCTCGCCGAGGCGCTGGGCCTGCCGCAGGCGTTCCGCAGCGACGGTCCGGGAGGCGGCGTCATCCAGGACACGGCCTCGACCGCGACCTTCACCGCGCTGCTCTCCGCCCTGCACCGCGCCAGTGGGGGCGACGTGCGTCGCCACGGCCTCGGATCCCAGCAGTGGCGGGTCTACGGGTCCTCACAGGCCCACTCCTCGCTGGTGAAGGCGGCGATGATGGCCGGCCTCGGCGAGGACGCCGTGAGGACGATCGACGTCGATCCGGCGACCCAGGCGATGGACGTCGACGCGCTGCGCGACGCGGTCCTCGAGGACGTGGAGGCCGGGTTGCGGCCGGTGATGGTGCACGTCGCCTCGGGCAGCACCTCGACCGGGGCGATGGACGACATCGCGGCGATCGCCGAGGTCGTGCGTGAGTGGGGTCTGTGGGTCCACGTCGACGCCGCCTGGGCGGGCGTGGCGGCGATCTGCCCCGAGCTGCGCGACCACCTGGCCGGGGTCGAGGCCGCCGATTCTTTCGTCACCAACCCGCACAAGTGGCTGCTGACGACCTTTGACTGCAGCACCTTCTGGGTCCGCGACCGGGCTGCGCTCACGGGGGCCCTCTCGATCCTGCCCGAATACCTCCGCAACGCCGCCACCGAGTCGGGGGAGGTCGTCGACTACCGCGACTGGCACCCGCAGCTCGGGCGACGCTTCCGCGCGATCAAGCTCTGGGCCGTGCTGCGCACCTATGGCCTGGCCGGTCTGCGCGCGCACATCCGCAGCGGCGTCGCGCTCGCCGAGCACGTCGCGGAGCTCGTGGGCGCCGACGACCGCTTCGAGATGGTCACCGAGCCGGCATTGTCACTCGTGGTGTTCAGGCTCCGCGCGGGCAACGAGCAGACGCTTGCCGCGATGGAGGCGGTCAACGCCTCCGGCGAGGCCTACCTCAGCCACACCACCGTCGACGGGCGCGCAGCCATCCGGATCGCCGTCGGCAGCTGGCGTACGACGCAGGCTGACGTCGACCGCACCTGGCGGGCGCTCCAGGATGCGGCGGTGGCTCAGGGCTGACGGTCCACGCGCAGCGCAAGCCGGCGACGCCGCACCGCGTAGGTGCGACCTGTCGGCACACTCACCTCCACGTCACACCCCCGAGACCACCCATGAGCAACAGTGTGGTCCATGAAGCTCTTCGCCGACACGCCCGTCCGACGCACCCTGCAGGTCGTCGCCGACCTCCTGTTCGTGACCTGGCTGGTGCTGTGGGTGTGGATCGGGATGGCGGTGCACGACGGCACGATGGAGCTGGCCGGCCCCGCCCGCCAGACCGACTCCGCGGCCACGTCCATGGCCGAGCAGTTCCGTGATGCCGGGGACAAGCTCGGCGGGGCTCCGCTCGTGGGTGACGAGCTGGCGGTGCCCTTCGCCAAGGCCGCCGACGCCTCGGACGGCCTCGCAACGGCGGGTCGCGACACCGTCTCCGCCGTCGAGCGTCTGGCCCTGCTGCTGGGGTTGTCGGTGGCGCTGATCCCGATCCTCATCGTCGCGGTCATCCACCTCCCCCTGCGCTGGCGCTTCATCCGGGAGGCCACCGCGGGAGCACGGTTCATCGACGCGCAGGAGGACCTCGACCTGTTCGCACTCCGCGCACTGGCCCACCAGCCGATGCGGGTGCTCGCGAGGGTCAGCGACGATCCGGCGGGGGCCTGGCGGGCGCGCGATCCCGAGGTCGTGCGACGTCTCGCGACCCTCGAGCTCGCCGACGTCGGTCTGCGGCCGAAGAAGCTGCCGGCCGCGTAGAGTCCGCCGACGTGCAGTTCCTTCACGACGCCCCGTCCCACGACCTGACCTACGACGACGTCTTCATGGTGCCCCGCCGATCCGACGTGGCGAGCAGGTACGACGTCGACCTCGCCACCTCCGACGGCACCGGCGCGACCCTGCCGCTCGTCGTGGCCAACATGACGGCCATCGCCGGCAAGCGGATGGCCGAGACGGTCGCCCGCCGCGGCGGCATCACCGTCATCCCGCAGGACATCCCGCTCCCCGTGGTCGCTGACGTCGTCGCGTGGGTCAAGCAGCGCCACCACGTCTTCGACACCCCGATCACCCTGCGCCCCGACCAGACCGTGGCCGAGGCGCTGTCGCTGATCCCCAAGCGCGCGCACCGCGCGGCCGTCGTCGTGCAGGACGGGCGCCCGGTCGGGGTGGTCGCCGAGAGCGACTGCGCCGACGTCGATCGCTTCGCCCAGGTGGGCTCGGTGATGAACACCGCTGTGGTGACCGTCACCGCGACCACCGACCCGCGCGAGGTCTATGACGCGATCGAGCGGGCCAAGGTGCCCCTGGCCGTCGCGGTCTCCGGCGCCGGCGAGCTCGTCGGCGTGCTGACCCGGCTCGGCGCCCTCCGTGCCACGCTCTACTCGCCGGCCCTGGATGCCAGTGGCGGACTCCGGATCGCCGCGGCGGTCGGTGTCAACGGCGACGTCGCCGACCGTGCCGCCGAGCTGCTCGCGGCGGGGGTCGACTGCCTCGTCGTCGACACCGCGCACGGGCACCAGGACCGGATGCTGCAGGCCCTGCAGACCGTCCGCGCGCTGTCGCCGACCGTCCCCGTCGCGGCCGGCAACGTCGTCTCCGCCGAGGGCACCCGGGCCCTGGTCGAGGCCGGTGCCGACATCGTCAAGGTCGGGGTGGGCCCCGGCGCGATGTGCACGACCCGGATGATGACCGGCGTCGGCCGACCGCAGTTCTCCGCGGTGCTCGAGTGCGCGAGCGCCGCCCGCGAGCTCGGCAAGCACGTGTGGGCCGACGGCGGCGTACGGCACCCCCGCGACGTCGCGCTCGCCCTGGCCGCGGGAGCCTCCTCGGTGATGATCGGGTCGTGGTTCGCCGGCACCCACGAGTCACCCGGCGACCTGGTGCACGACGCCGACGGCCGCCCCTTCAAGGTCTCCTTCGGCATGGCGTCGGCGCGCGCCGTGGCCAACCGCACCTCGCGGGAGTCGTCCTACGACCGGGCCCGCAAGGGCCTCTACGAGGAGGGGATCTCCTCCTCACGGATGTATCTCGACCCGGCCCGGCCGGGCGTCGAGGACCTCATCGACCAGATCTGCTCCGGTGTCCGGTCCTCGTGCACCTACGCCGGAGCCGGCGGCCTCGACGCGTTTCACGAGCGGGCGCTCGTCGGGGTGCAGTCCGCGGCCGGCTTCCACGAGGGCCGTCCGCTGGTGAAGTCGTGGTGAAGGCGCCATGAGGGACCTCGACCACGTCTTCGTGATGACCTACGGCAGGTCGGGCTCGACGTTGCTGATGGGGATCCTCAACTCCATCCCGGGGTGGTTGCTGCGCGGTGAGAACCGCCACGCGATGCGTCACCTCTACGAGTTCCACCGCAGCGGGATGGCGGAGAAGACGCGGGTCGACGCTGACCGGGCGAGCCAGCCGACGCACCCGTGGTTCGGCATCGAGGGCTTTCCCGAGGCGGCCTCCCTGCAGCACATCCGCGCGCTGGCCGAGGCGACGCTGCTGCGGCCCGAGCACGACACGCGGGTCACCGGCTACAAGGAGATCCGCTGGTACGACGAGGACCTCTCCGACTACCTCGAGTTCCTCCGGCAGGTCTTCCCGGGCGCGCGGTTCGTGCTCAACACCCGCAACCTCGAGGACGTCGCCGCCAGCAACTTCTGGACGCACAAGGACGATCCACTGGGCCGGGTGCAACGCATCGAGGAGCGGATGCTGGGCGCCGCAGCAGGCCTGGGCGACGCCGTCTACCGCGTGCACTACGACGACTACACCGCTGACCCGGAGGTCCTGCGTGGGCTCTTCGACTGGCTCGGCGAGGTCTACGACCAGGACAAGGTCCACGACGTGCTGGCCACTCCCCATTCCCGCCGCGGCAGGCACCGCTCCGACGAGGACGCCTGATCCTCCTCGGCCGGCGCCGGGCTCGGCGCACAGCGCACCCCTGACGACGCCAGCCGGGGCGGGGTCCGGCCTACCGCGAGGACCTGGCGGTGCGCCCCTTGGTGACCCCGACGAACGTCTGCGTCACGTCGTCGTCGCGCTCGAGGAGCCAGACCAGCGCGATCGCGGTCGGCTCGAGGTCGGACACCACCCGGGTGATGACGTCCTTGCGCTGGTGCAGGCGTGCGATCGACATCGGCAGGATCACGATGCCCGTCCCGGCAGCCACGGTCTCCACGGCGTCCGCCTCGCTCATCGGCGGCCAGTCCAGCTGCTCGGCGTCCGGCGCCCACCCACTCGAGTGGGGGCGCACGAGCTGTTCGTCCGCCAGGTCCGCGGTGGTGATCTCGTCGTCCGTGGCGGCGATCAGGTGCTCGCGGGAGGCGGCGGCGACCTGCACCTCGTCGTAGAGCCGGACGCAGTGGAGTCCGTCCGTCTCCACGGGCAGGCGGACGAGGGCCATGTCGAGACTTCCGTCGCGTACGCCGTCGAGCTGGTCGGCCTCCGTCACCGGCACGAGCTCCAGGGGCTCGCGCCGCTGCGAGCGCCAGCTGCGCGCCCACTTGTCGGGGGTCGCCCCGGTGACGAAGCCGATGCGCAGCGGGTCCCTCATGGGACGACCCTAGGGTGTCGGCACGGCGTCAGGCCCGCGGGTCCTCCCCGACCGGGACCGGGACCTCGGACGTCCCGGGCTTGCCGGCGTCGGCGTAGGACCGCACGACCGAGATGGTGAGCGGGAAGTCGACGTCGAGCTCGCGGAAGAGCAGGCCGCCGGCACTCGCGGCAGCCGCGGTGAGCTCCGCCGCCACCGCGTCCGCGAGCCCGACGGGCGAGTGCACCACGACCTCGTCGTGGAGGAAGAGCACGAGGTGTGGCCGGGCGTCGAGCGGCCCCTCGTCGCCCAGCCGCCCCAACCGGTTGCGGAGGTCGGCGATCCAGCACAGCGCCCACTCGGCGCCGGTGCCCTGCACGACGAAGTTGCGGGTGAAGCGGCCGTAGGCCCGGCGGCGGCGGTCCTGGTCGTCGAGGTCGGCCGGGGGTGCGTCGGGTGACTCGTCCCACGTGCCGCCCAGCGCGGGGCTCCCGCGACCCAGGAGCGTGCGCACGACCTGTCCGCGCTCGCCCGCCCGTGCCGCGTCCTCCACCAGTCCGAAGGCCGCGGGGTAGCGCCGGGTCAGGTCGGCGACCATCCGGCCGCTCTCGCCGCTGGTGGCGCCGTACATCGCTCCGAGCAGTCCGAGCTTGGCGTCCTGCCTGGTCGCGACGGCCCCGTCCTCGACCATCCCCTGGTAGAGGTCGGCGCCCCGGGCCGCCCGGGCCAGCGCCGTGTCGCGACTCATCCCGGCGAGCACGCGGGGCTCGAGCTGGGCGACGTCGGCCACGACCAGGACCCAGCCCTCGTCGGCCACGGCGGCAGAGCGCACCTGCACGGGGAAGGACAGGGCGCCACCGCCGTTGGACGACCAGCGGCCGGTCGTGGAGCCGGCCGGCTGGTAGGACGGGCGGAAGCGCCCGTCGGAGACCCATTCGTCGACCCAGGCCCAGCCGTTGGTCTGGAAGAGCTGCGCCAGCTTCTTGTAGCGCAGCAGCGGCTCGATGGCGGGGTGGTCCACCTCGCGCAGCGTCGCGGCGCGTATGTCGGGCACCTCGAACCCCGCGCGCCGCAGCGCCCCGAGCAGCTCGGGCCGCGAGTCGGGGTTGAGCGTCGGGGCGTCGAGGGAGCGGCGGACCTCGGCCACCAGCTCGTCCAGCAGGCGCGGACGCCCACCGCGGGGCGGTCGCGGGCCCAGCAGGTCGGCGAGGAGGCGCTCGTGGACCTCGAGCCGCCACGGAACGCCGGCATGGGTCATCTCGGCCGCGACGAGCGCCCCGGCCGACTCCGCTGCGAGGAGCAGGCCCAGCCGCACGGCCTCCGGGGACGCGGCGACCGCGGCGAGCTGACGGGCGTCCTCGCGGTCGGCGCGCAGGTGCTCGGCCGTGTCGTCCGCGCTGAAGAGGGTGGGGTGCGTCGGCGCCGCCGCCGGCCCGAGCCGGTCCCAGTGCGCCGACTCGTCGCCGTCGAGCAGCTGACCGTCCACCGCGGGAGCACGTCGCAGCAGGTGGTGGCACAGCCGCAGGTCCTGGCAGCGCGCGATGCGCACGCCGACCGCGAGCAGCGGGGGATACCAGCGCGCCGTGTCGTCCCACAGCCACCGCGGCGACCCGGAGCCGTCGCCCTCGCGCTCGGCGACGTAGGCCGGGAGCCCGGCGAGGGCGAGCACCCGCTCCGCGCCTTCCTCGACGACGAGCACGCGGTCGCCGTCGAGGCGGGAGAGGGAGACCCGGTTCATGGGCACAGCCTCGCGGACGGGACCGACGTCAGGTGCGGCGCACTGTCTCCAGCACGTCTGCGACCGGTCGACGGGGTGTGCGGGCCAGGTCGTCGCGTCCGATCGACTGCCACCCGATGCGGACGAGGATGAAGGGGTGGGCGAGGCCGCCCAGCACGTCGTTCTGCATGGCCAGTCTGGTCTCGGGAACCTCGATCACCTGCGTCAGCGGCACGACCGACAAGCCTCCTGTGGTGGCGGCGAGCCACAACGCGCTGAGGCCCTCGCCGGCGCGCAGCCAGGCCCCGGTGTCGTCGCTCGTGTCGAACAGGACGAGCAGGCCGTCGGACGCCTCGAGCTCGCTGGCCGCCGGAGCCCAGCGCTCGTCGGCGCCTGACTCGAACCGGTGCGGGTGTGCTCCGCGGAGCCCCGCCGGCCCCGGGAGCACGGCGCTCGGGACGCCGTCGTCCGGCCCGCGGTCCTGCCAGGTCCGCTGCTCCCGCACCGCCGCGCGGTCGGACTGCTGGATCGCGGCGGCTCGCAGGACGAGGCGTTCGGCGATGAAGCGTTCGGTGTCGTCGGTGAGTGGCACCGCTCGCGCTCCCCACTCGTTGGCGATCCGCGCGAGGCGGGCCAGGCGTTCCTCGGGGACCGGCCAGGCGGTGAAGCGCCGCCGATCGGTGCACCTCCGGTCCAGGGCTTCGAGGGACTCCAGGGCTGCTGCGGGGGGCGCGGCGGGGGTCAGGTCCAGTCGGGCCACGAGGTCCGGACGGTCTGGATCAGGGAGCCGGACGACCTCAGTGGCCCACCCGAGGGCCCCGGCCGCGACCTGCGCGTGGTGCAGGGCGGCGCCGCAGCTGAGGGTGAGGTTGCGGCCCCGGGGGTCGGTCTCCGGCAGCAGGCGGGCCGTGTCGGCGTACAGCTCGAGGGTGTGCCCGGCGGCGCGCCACCGCCACGGCTGGGTGTTGTGCACGCTCGGCGCGCGGGTGGCGATCTCCACGATGCGTTGCATCGCGCGGGTGGGGACGGGACGGTGGCCGCTCACGGCGGTCGGCTTCTTCATCGGGGTCTCCTCACCTCGGGGTCCCCCCACGGTCGTGCCGCCGCCGGCCAGCGCGGTAGAGGCCGAGGTCAGCCTCGGGACGGACCTTCGACCCACCCGCCGGCGCGCCCGGTCCAACGGCCCCCCAGGTCGGGACGATGGGCCCTGCGCGGGCAGCTCCACCCCCTCTAGCGTCGTCGGCATGTCGACCCTGGACGAGCTCGTGGACCTCACCGATGACCTCCGCCCTGAGGGCAGTGAGTCCGACGACGAGCCGGGGTCCGACGGCCGGCCGGCGTGGCAGCAGGGATATCCCTACGACGCGAAGATGAGCCGCAAGGAGTACGAACGCACCAAGCGGCTCCTCCAGATCGAGCTCCTCAAGCTGCAGGCCCACGTCAAGGACACCGGCCAGAAGGTCGCCATCCTCTTCGAGGGACGCGACGCCGCCGGCAAGGGTGGGGCGATCAAGCGGTTCATGGAGCACCTCAACCCCCGAGGTGCCCGGGTCGTCGCCCTGAGCGTGCCGACCGAGCAGGAGAAGTCGCAGTGGTACTTCCAGCGCTACGTCGCCCACCTGCCCGGCGCCGGCGAGATCGTCCTGTTCGACCGCTCCTGGTACAACCGCGCCGGGGTGGAACGGGTGATGGGCTACTGCAGTCCGGTCGACTACCTCAACTTCATGCGTGAGACACCCGACTTCGAACGCATGCTCACCCACGCGGACATCCACCTCGTGAAGCTGTGGTTCTCCGTGTCGCGCGCCGAGCAGGCGGCGCGCTTCGCCTCGCGCTCGTCCGACCCGGTCCGGCAGTGGAAGCTGTCGCCGACCGACCTGGCCAGCCTCGACAAGTGGGAGGCCTACACCGCCGCCAAGGAGACGATGTTCTTCCACACCGACACCGGGGACGTGCCCTGGATCGTGATCAAGTCCAACGACAAGAAGCGGGCGCGACTCGAGGCCATGCGCGTCCTGCTGTCCCAGCTCGACTACCCGCAGAAGGACCACGACCTCGTCGGGGTCCCGGACCCCCTCCTCGTCGGGCCGGCCGCGCGGGTGCACGAGGACGACGAGGATCCCGCGCGCTTCTTCCCTCCGATGGAATCCGACTAGGTCCCGACCCGGATGATGGGCGGGTGCTGCACCGACATCCGTTCCTGAGCCTGCTGACCCTCCTCTACCTGGGCTTCGTCGGCCTGGTCACCCTGACGCCGGGCTCGGGCCAGCCCGACTACTACGGGCTCGCCAACCGCATCCTGGCCCGACTCGAGCGCTACCCCGACCTCGACCCGGTGACGAGCCGCCTCAGCGTCGAGCGCATCGAGTTCCTGGCCAACATCGGCCTCTTCGTCCCGCTCGGTGTCTTCCTGCTGCTGCTCGTCGGCACCCGGCTCTGGCTCGTGGCCCTCGCCGCGGGCATCGTGCTCACCTCGGTCATCGAGAACGCCCAGCGCACGATCCCGGGCCGCGTCTCCGACCCGCGTGACGTCGCCGCCAACTCGATCGGCATGATCATCGGCGTCGCGCTGGCCTTCGTGCTGACCCTTCCCGCGGCCCTGCGACGGCGTCGGGAGCGCCAGGCCCAGCCCTAGGAGCGCGCGGCACGCTCCCGGGCGGCCGCGACGAGGCCGGCCATCAACCCCACCTCCACGCGGGTCTCCGGGTGCCACTGGACGGCGAGGCAGTATCGCTCGCCGCTGGCCTCCATCGCCTCCACGGTCCCGTCCGCAGCGCGGGCGACGGCCGTGAAGCCGGGATGGCTGGCCACCGACTGGTGGTGGTGGCAGCTGACCTCGACGTGCGCCCCGACGAGGTCGGCGAGCCTGGACCCCGGCACCGTGTCGACCTCGATGGTGCCGTAGGTGTCGCCGCCCGGGGAGTGCGTCTCGTGCCCGACGAGGTCGGGAGTGTGCTGGTCGAGCGAGCCACCTGCGTGCACGGCCATCAGCTGCATCCCACGACAGATACCCAGCACGGGCAGCCGTGCCTCCTCGGCCGCACCCAGCAGGGCCAGCTCCCAGGCGTCGCGCTCGGGCTGCCAGCCTGCCGTCCGCTCGTGCGGCGTCGCGCCATACCTCCCCGGATCGATGTCGGCACCTCCGGAGACGACGAGCGCGTCGATGCGCGACACGACGCGGGCGGCGGCGCCGGGCAGGGCTGCCGGTGGCAGCAGCAGCGGGACACCGCCCGCGGCCTCCACCGCGACGGCGTACTCCGTGGGGAGCACGTCGGCGCGGGTGTGCCACACCCCCCACGCGGCGGTCTGGCGGTAGGTCGTCAGCCCGACGACCGGGGCGTCCATCTCGGCCTGCTCAGAGCGGCGTGACGTAGGCGGCGGAGATGCCACCGTCGACCAGGAACGTGTTGGCCGTCATGAAGCTGGACTCGTCGGAGGCGAGGAACAGCACCGCGTTGGCCATCTCCTCGGGCTCGGCGAACCTGCCCATCGGCACGTGCACCAGCCGCCGCGCCGCGCGCTCCGCGTCGCTCGCGAAGAGCTCCTTGAGCAGGGGCGTGTTGACCGGCCCCGGGCACAGGGCGTTGACCCGCACGCCCTCCCGGGCGAACTGCACGCCGAGCTCCCGGGACATCGACAGCACCCCGCCCTTGGACGCGGAGTAGGAGATCTGTGACGTCGCCGCACCCATCACCGCGACGAAGGAGGCGGTGTTGATGATCGAGCCGCGCTTCTGCTCCAGCATGTAGGGGAGAGCGGCCTTGCAGCACAGGTAGACGCTGGTCAGGTTCACCTCCTGCACCCGACGCCAGGCGGCGAGGTCGGTGTCGAGGATCGAGTCGTCCTCGGGCGGCGAGATGCCGGCGTTGTTGAAGGCGATGTCGACCGAGCCGTAGGTGTCCTTCGCCGTCTTGAACAGGGCGTCGACCTCCTCCGGGGACGTCACGTCGACGTGGACGTAGGTCACCACGTCGGGGCCCCCGAGCTCGGTGACCAGGGCGTTGCCGGCCGCGTCGTCGATGTCGCCGATCACGACCCGGGCGCCCTCCTCGACGAAGCGACGTACGGTCGCGAGACCGATCCCGCTGCACCCTCCGGTGACGACGGCCGTGCGGCCCTCGATGCGTCCTGCCATGGTGGTTCCTTGCCTTTCGGACTGTGCGATCCGGTGGATCAGTGGGCGATGAAGACGTTCTTCTCCTCGGTGAACGCCTGGGGCGCGTCCGGTCCGAGCTCGCGGCCCAGGCCGGACTGCTTGTATCCGCCGAACGGCGTCCAGTAGCGCACCGAGGCGTGGCTGTTGACGGACAGGTTGCCGGCCTCGACGGAGCGCGCGACCCGCAGCGCACGGCCGACGTCAGCGGTGAAGATCGAGCCGGACAAGCCGTAGTCGGAGTCGTTGGCGAGGGCCACCGCCTCCTCCTCGTCGTCGAAGGCCATCACCGCCACGACCGGCCCGAAGACCTCGTCGCGCCACACCGGCTCGCTGGTGTCCGCGGACTCCACGACGGTCGGTGGGAGCCACCAGCCCGGTCCGTCCGGTGCGCTGCCGGTGAAGGCGACGCTGGCCTGGTCGAGGTAGACCTGCACGGCGTCGCGCTGCCCCGAGGAGACCATGGGTCCCATCTCGCTGCGCTCGTCGGCCGGGTCCATCACCCGGAAGTCGGTGACGGCGGTCTGCAGCCTGCCCACGAACTCGTCGTACGCCGAGCGCTGCACGAGGATCCGCGAGCGGGCGCAGCAGTCCTGGCCGGCGTTGTCGAAGACCGCGCCCGGCGCGCCGGCCGCCGCTGCGGCCACGTCGGTGTCGGCGAAGATGATGTTGGCGCTCTTCCCGCCGAGCTCGAGGGTCACCCGCTTCACCTGGTCGGCGCACCCGCGCATGATCTGCTTGCCGACGCCGGTCGATCCGGTGAAGCACACCTTGCGGACGAGCGGGTGCGTCACGAAGCGCTCCCCGACGACCGAGCCCCGGCCCGGGATGACGTTGAGGACACCCTCGGGCAGTCCGGCCAGCAGCGCGAGCTCGGCGATCCGGATCGCGGTCAGCGGGGTCAGCTCGGCCGGCTTGAGGACCACGGTGTTGCCGGCCGCCAGGGCGGGGGCGAAGCCCCACGCGGCGATCGGCATCGGGACGTTCCAGGGGACGATGATCCCGACGACGCCGAGGGGCTCGTGGAAGGTCACGTCGGTGCCGCCGGCCACCGGGATCTGGCGCCCGAAGAGGCGTTCCGGCGCGGCGGAGTAGTAGTTGAGGCAGTCGCGGACGTTGCCCGCCTCCCAGCGCGCGTTGCCGATGGTGTGCCCGGCGTTGAGGACCTCGAGACGGGCGAGCTCCTCGAGATGTTCGTCGACGACGGCGGCGAAGGCCCTCAGCAGGCGGGCCCGCTCACCCGGCGCGACGTCGCGCCAGGCCGGGAAGGCGTCGTGAGCCCGCGTGATGACGGCGTCGGCGTCCTCGAGGGAGGCTGAGACGGGGGAGTGGTCGAGCTCCACGCCGGTGGTCGGGTTGATGAGTCTGCTCATGGCTTCACAGCCTTTCGAAGCCGCGCACGAGCTCCCAGTCGGTGACGGCAGCGTTGTAGGCCGCCAGCTCGATGTCGGCCATGTTGGCGTAGTGCTCCACGACCTCGTCGCCCAGGGCGGCGCGGGCGATCGCGGAGGTGTGGAAGATCTCTCGCGCGGCGGCCATCGTGCCCGGCACCCGCGGCTTGTCGGAGGCATAGGCGTTGCCGGTGAGCTCCGGCTCGAGCTCGAGCTCGGAGTCGATGCCGTGCAGGCCGCCGGCGATCATGGCGGCCAGGGCGAGGTAGGGGTTGGCGTCCGCCCCGGGGATCCGGTTCTCCATCCGCGCTCCTGCTCCGCGGCCCACCAGTCGTACGGCGCAGGTGCGGTTGTCGAGGCCCCAGCCGAGCGTGGTGGGGGCGAAGGAGCCGTCGGCGAACCTCTTGTAGGAGTTGATGTTGGGTGCGAAGAACAACGTGAGGTCCGCCGCGGTGGCCAGCACGCCTGCGATGAACCGGTCGTAGAGCGGCGTGCGCCCGCCCTGGTCGTCGTCCCAGAAGACGAGCTCGCCGTCGTCCCCGCGCAGGGACAGGTGGATGTGGCAGGAGTTGCCCTCGCGCTGGTTGGGCTTGGCCATGAAGGTGACGGACTTGCCGTGCTGGGCCGCGATCTCCTTGGCCGCGTTCTTGTAGACCACGTGGTTGTCCGCGGTGGTCAGCGCGTCGTTGAAGAGGAAGCCGACCTCGTGCTGGCCGAAGTTGCACTCGCCCTTGGCGCCCTCGACGTCCATCCCCGCGGCGTACATGTGGTTGCGGATGTCGCGCAGGAGCGGCTCGACGCGGGTCGTGCCGAGGATGGAGTAGTCGACGTTGTACTGGTTGGCGGGGGTGAGGTCGCGGTATCCCTTGAGCCAGGCCTCCTCGTAGGTGTCGTCGTAGACGACCAGCTCCAGCTCGGTGCCGGCCATCGCGACGAAGCCGCGCTCGGCGAGCCGGTCGAGCTGGGCCTTGAGGCTCGCGCGCGGCGACGCCACCACGGGCCCGTGATCGGCCCACTCGAGG
>JBBSOR010000053.1:0-26502 GCA_038259535.1 Propionibacteriales bacterium
CGGCAGCTCGCTGGCACGGCGTCGCCGCCCCCGCGCCGTACGGCGACCTGCGAACGGCTGGCCTCAGCCTGCACTGGTACGGCTGACGGTTCCCGTGCCGGCCCGAAGATCCGGGGCCACATCCGCCGCAGGTGCGCGAGCGCGGGTGGGGCTCTGCCAGACTTTTGCCATGCGCGTTCACCTGGGCTCCGACCATGCCGGCCTCGAGCTGAAGGACCACCTCACCGCGTGGTTGCTCGACCACGACTACGAGGTGGTCGACCACGGTCCGTTCGTCTACGACGCCCTCGACGACTACCCCGTGTTCTGCCTCCGCGCCGGCGAGGGCGTGGTGGGGGACCGGGCCGAAGGGCTCGAGAGCCTGGGCGTGGTCATCGGGGGCTCCGGCAACGGCGAGCAGATCGCGGCCAACAAGGTCACCGGCATCCGCTGTGCCCTGGCCTGGTCGGAGGAGACGGCGGTCCTCGCGCGCGAGCACAACGACGCCAACGTGTTGTCCGTCGGCGGCCGGATGCACTCGCTGGAGGACATGACCCGCTTCGTCGAGGTCTTCCTGTCCACCCCGTTCTCGGGCGAGGAGCGCCACGTGCGCCGCATCGGCCAGCTCTCGGTCTACGACGAGACCCACGAGCTCCCCGACCTGCCGGAGTCTGCCCTTCGCGGCTCGGATGCCTGAGGGGCACACCCTCCGGCGGCTGGCCGACGACCTCACCGCAGCGTTCGCCGGTCGCAGGGTCCGGGTGGCCTCTCCGCAGGGCCGCTTCGCAGCCGACGCCGAGCAGATCGACGGCTCGCGGCTGCACGGTGCCGACTCGGCGGGCAAGCACCTGTTCATCGAGCTCGACGACGAACGCTTCGTCCACGTCCACCTCGGCCTCATCGGCTCGTTCGACGTGCACACGGGGGTCGACGAGGTGCCGGATCCCGTCGGGCAGGTGCGGCTGCGGCTGGTGAGCGCCGACGCCGACCCACGCGGGACGTCGTACGCCGACCTCCGCGGAGCCATCCTGTGCGACCTGGTCGGCCCGGCCAGGCGCGCGGAGGTCCTCGGCAGGCTCGGCCCCGATCCGCTGCGGGCCGATGCCGACCCCATGCTCGCGTGGCGGCGCATCTCGCGCAGCAACCGTCCGATCGGCGACCTGTTGATGGATCAGCAGGTCGTCGCCGGGGTCGGCAACGTCTACCGCGCCGAGGTCCTCTTCCGCCAGCGCATCCATCCGCTCCGTCCGGGCGGCACGCTGCGGGTGGGCCAGTGGCGGGCGATCTGGGCCGACCTCGTCGGGCTCATGTCCGAGGGGGTGCGCTCGGGACGGATCGACACCGTGCGGCCGGAGCACACCCCGGTGGCGATGGGTCGGCAGCCGCGCAAGGACGACCACGGGGGAGAGGTCTACGTCTACCGACGGACCGCGATGCCGTGCCTGGTGTGCGGCTCGACCGTGCGCACCGGTGAGCTCGTCGGGCGCAACACCTTCTGGTGTCCCCGATGTCAGCCGGTTTTCCGCTCCCGCGCCGTACAGTCTGCGATCAAGCACACCGAGACGTCGCGAGGAGCTCGGCCATGACTTCGTCTCCGGCGCAGCACCGTCCGCGTGCCGACGCGGGGCGGCGATTGGGCGACCTGCTCAACCGGCTGGTGCCGCGGGGCTCACGGATCCTCGTGCTCCTCGTGGTGGCCACCGTGGCGATCGGCGCCGCGCTCTGGCGTTTCCCCGAAGATGCCCCGCTCGTGACGCTCCTGGTCCCGCTGGTCGTCTCGAGCCTGATGCTCGGCCCCCGGCAGCTGCCGTGGTTCGTCGTCTTCGTGCTGCTGGTGCTGGCGCTGCAGGTGCCCAGCCAGGAGCCCATCGGCGTCAACGACGTGCTGACCGTGATCATCATCTTCGGCCTGGGCCTCCTCGTGCTGCGCTCGTCCTCCCGGCGCTCTCGACTGGGGGTCGCGGGCATCCAGGGCGAGATGATGTTCATCGACCTGCGAGACCGGATCCTGCGCCAGGGCGGCATCCCCGCCCTGCCGGAGCAGTGGTACGCCGAGGCCGAGCTGCGATCCGCCGGCGGCACTCCTTTCGCGGGCGACTTCGTGGTCGCCTCGCGGGTCGGCGACCGGCTTGAGGTGGTGGTCGTGGACGTCTCCGGCAAGGGTCAGGGTGCCGGCACGCGTGCCCTGCTGCTCTCCGGCGCGATCGGGGGACTTCTCAGCGCCCTCCCGCCCGCCGAGTTCCTTGCGGAGGCCAACACCTTCTTGCTGCGTCAGGACTGGGAGGAGGGTTTCGCCACCGCGATCCACCTCTCGCTCGACCTCACGACCGGCCGCTACGACCTGCGCAGCGCAGGGCACCCGCCCGGCGCCCTGCGCCATGCCGGCTCGGGGCGCTGGGAGGTGGTCGAGTCCGAAGGGCCGATCCTCGGCCTGATCGAGGACGTCACCTATGCCGCCGTCTCGGGGCAGATGCTCCGCGGTGACGCCCTCCTGCTCTACACCGACGGCATGGTCGAGACCCGCACCCGCGACATCGGCTCGGGCATCGACAAGATGCTGGGGCAGGCCGAGCGGTTGCTGCGCGGGGAGTTCGAGGGGGGTGCGACCCGGCTCATCGATGCCATCGGGTCGCGCAACGACGACCGGGCCCTGCTGCTCGTCCACCGGCGCTGACCTGGGTAGGCACCACCCGTCGCGCGTGTGGCAGCATGACACCCGCAACGGCGACGTCGACGTCGTCTCAGCGCGCGGATGTAGCTCAATGGTAGAGCCCCAGTCTTCCAAACTGGCTACGCGGGTTCGATTCCCGTCATCCGCTCCAAGCAGGCCACGGGCCGCCGATCCAGGCGGCACCGGTGCCCGTTTGACGGGGCGTAGCGTAGTGGCTAGCGCGCCTGCTTTGGGAGCAGGAGACCGCAGGTTCGAGTCCTGTCGCCCCGACCGCAACGGCGTGATTCGGCCTCTGCCGTGGGCGTCGATAGACTGACGAGGTTTGCGGACGCCGGTCACCCCCGGCGAGGCCGCCGGACGACCCCGTTCCGCCCCACGTTCCCCCGTGGGCGACCCATGACCTTCAGCATCAGGAGACATTTGTGAAGAGCGCCGTCGAGACCTTGAGCCCGACCAGGGCCAAGCTGACCGTCGAGGTGCCCTTCGAGGAGCTCAAGCCGAGCCTCGACGCGGCCTACCAGAAGATCGCGAAGCAGATCAACGTCCCGGGATTCCGCCGCGGCAAGGTTCCGCCGGCGGTCATCGACCGCCAGGTCGGCCGCGGCCCCGTGCTCGACGAGGCGATCAACGCCGTCGTCCCGCAGTCCTACATGGCCGCGCTCCAGGAGCACGACCTCGAGCCGCTCGCCCAGCCGGAGATCGAGGTGACCAAGTTCGAGGACAACGAGACCCTCGAGTTCACCGCCGAGGTCGACGTCAAGCCCGACTTCGAGCTCCCGGCCTACGACGGCCTCGAGGCCAGCGTCGAGGACATCGAGATCGCCGACACCGACGTCGACGAGCAGGTCGAGGCGCTGCGTGAGCGCTTCGGCACCCTGGCGCCTGTCGAGCGCGTGTGCGCCGACGGCGACTTCGTGACGATCGACCTCGTGGCAGCCAAGGAGGGCGAGGCAGTCGAGGGCGGCGAGGTCACCGGCATGTCCTACAAGGTCGGCCGCGGCGGCATGATCGATGGCCTCGACGAGGTCCTGGTCGGGCTCGGCGCCGGCGACGACGCCACCTTCGAGTCCGAGCTCGTCGGCGGCGACCTGGTCGGTGAGCCGGTCCAGGTGACCGTCAAGGTGACCGCGGTCCAGGAGCAGCAGCTCCCCGAGTACGACGACGAGTTCGCGCAGCTCGCCTCCGAGTTCGACACCGCCGAGGAGCTCACCGCCGACGTGCGCGAGCGCCTCGGCCGCGGCACGCGACTCGAGCAGGCCGCCGCCGCCCGCGACGCGGTCCTCGAGGCCCTGCTCGAGAAGGTCGAGATCCCGCTCCCCGAGGTCATGGTCACCGACGAGCTCAACGCCCGGCGCCAGAACGTCGAGCAGCAGCTCGGCATGGCCGGCATCACCATGGAGAAGTACCTCGAGGACGAGGGCCAGACCCAGGAGGAGTTCGAGGCCGACCTCGACCGTCGCGTCCGAGACGCCGTCGCCGCCCAGTTCATCCTCGACAAGGTGGCCAAGAAGGAGGAGTTCGGCATCGAGCAGGCCGAGCTCTCCGAGCACCTCGTGCGGCGTGCCCAGCAGTCCGGCCAGGACCCGCAGGAGTTCGCCAACCACATGTTCGAGCACAACCACATCCCCGAGCTCGTGCAGGAGATCCTGCGCGGCAAGGCCCTGGCTTCGATCGTGGAGTCGGCGACCGTCACCGACGCCTCGGGCAACGTGGTCGAGCTGAAGAACCTGCGTCCAGACGGCACCATCGGCGAGCCCGTCGATGCGACCGAGGTCCAGGCACCGGACCAGGCCACGAACGAGGCTGCCGAGGACGACGAGGCCTGATCTCCTCGGCCCCCGCGGCAGCAGACCGGCGTCCGTCCCCTCGGGGTGGGCGCCGGTCGGCATTTCAGGCGTCGCGCTCGGCCGAGCAGGCCCCGCGGACCCACGGAATCCGCTCTGGGCGAACAGGGTGGGTCATCGCGTGGAACTGTCCGACCTTGCGGCTAGTGTCGCAAGCGTGAACCAGAACTCCAGCCCAGCCCTCTCGCCCGAGATGAACGGCGCCGGTGGGATGTATGGCCTCGACGACCACATCTACCAGCGCCTCCTCCGCGAGCGCATCGTCTTCCTCGGTTCGGAGGTGCGCGACCAGAACGCCAATGCGATCTGCGCGCAGCTCCTCCTGCTCTCCGCAGAGGACCCCGAGGCCGACATCTTCCTGCACATCAACAGCCCCGGCGGCTCGGTCGACGCCGGCATGGCGATCTACGACACGATGAACTACATCCCCAACGACGTCGCGACCGTCGGCATGGGCCTCGCGGCCTCGATGGGGCAGTTCCTCCTCTGCGCGGGCACCAAGGGCAAGCGCTACGCCCTGCCCCACGCGCGGATCATGATGCACCAGCCGTCCTCGGGGATGGGCGGCTCGGCCTCGGACATCAAGATCCAGGCCCAGCAGTCCCTCCACATCAAGAAGGTGCTGCTCGACCTGATCGCCGAGCACACCGGCCAGAGCGTCGAGCAGGTCGTCGCAGACGCCGACCGCGACCGCTGGTTCACCGCCGACCAGGCCGTCGAGTACGGCCTCGTGGACAAGGTCGTCACCAACGCTCGCGAAGCCGCCGACGAGGGCCGCCCGGCCCGGACGAAGGACTGAACATGAACTACTACATCCCCCAGTGGGAAGAGCGGACCTCCTACGGGTTCCGTCGCATCGACCCCTACGCCAAGCTCTTCGAAGAGCGCATCATCTACCTCGGCACGCCGATCAGCGACGACGTGGCCAACGCGGTCATCGCCCAGCTCATGTGCCTGGAGACGATGAACCCCGACAGCGACATCAGCATCTACATCAACAGCCCCGGTGGATCGTTCACGGCGCTGACCGCGATCTACGACACGATGCGCTTCATCAAGCCCGACGTGCAGACCGTGTGCCTGGGTCAGGCCGCTTCCGCGGCCGCGATCCTGCTGGGCGCGGGCGCGAAGGGCAAGCGGATGGCGCTGCCCAACAGCCGCATCCTCATCCACCAGCCCTACACCGAGGGCACGTTCGGCCAGACCTCCGACATCGAGATCCAGGCCAACGAGATCCTGCGCATGCGCGAGCTGCTCGAGCGGATGATCGCCGACTCGAGCGGCAAGGACATCGACCAGGTCAGTCGCGACATCGAGCGCGACAAGATCCTGACCGCTGAGCAGGCCGTCGAATACGGCCTGATCGACGCCGTGATCGAGTCCCGCAAGGGCGTCCCGGCGCTCACCTGAGCCCGGCCCCGGACTGACGGAAAACATGACCCGCGACATCTCGTGTCCGGCCCCCGCCGGGGGCCGGCACGGGGTACCGTCGTGTGGCCTGTTGCAAGGTGTTGAAGGCCGGGCCCCCCGCCCGGCGAGACTGGAGGACACGACTCGTGGCACGTATCGGTGACGGCGGCGACCTGCTGAAGTGCAACTTCTGTGGCAAGAGCCAGAAGCAGGTCAAGAAGCTCATCGCTGGACCCAACGTCTACATCTGCGACGAGTGCATCGAGCTCTGCAACGAGATCATCGAGGAGGAGCTCGCCGAGGGCTCCGAGGTGAGCCTGGAGGAGCTGCCCCGGCCCAAGGAGATCTTCGAGTTCCTCAACTCCTACGTCATCGGCCAGGAGCACGCCAAGAAGTCCCTGGCCGTTGCCGTCTACAACCACTACAAGCGGGTCCAGGCCGGTCTCCAGCCCGTGGCCGGCAAGGCCAAGGACGACGTGGTCGAGGTGGCCAAGTCCAACATCCTGGTCATCGGCCCCACTGGCTGCGGCAAGACCTACCTCGCCCAGACCCTGGCTCGCATGCTCAACGTCCCGTTCGCCATCGCGGACGCCACGGCACTGACCGAGGCCGGCTATGTCGGTGAGGACGTCGAGAACATCCTCCTCAAGCTCATCCAGGCCGCTGACTACGACGTCAAGAAGGCCGAGACCGGCATCATCTACATCGACGAGATCGACAAGGTGGCCCGCAAGTCGGAGAACCCCTCGATCACGCGCGACGTCTCCGGTGAGGGCGTCCAGCAGGCGTTGCTCAAGATGCTGGAGGGCACGACGGCGTCGGTGCCCCCGCAGGGCGGGCGCAAGCACCCGCACCAGGAGTTCATCCAGATCGACACCACCAACATCCTCTTCATCGTGGGTGGCGCCTTCGCGGGGCTCGAGCAGATCATCGAGCAGCGCGTGGGCAAGAAGTCGCTGGGCTTCACCGCCGACGTTCGCGGGGCCGCCGAGCGCAGTGCCGACGACCTGCTCGCGCAGGTGCGCCCCGAGGACCTGACCAAGTTCGGTCTGATCCCCGAGTTCATCGGTCGGCTGCCGCTCATCGCGAGCGTCAACAAGCTCGACCGTGAGGCCCTGGTGCAGATCCTCACCGAGCCGCGCAACGCGCTCGTCAAGCAGTACCAGAAGCTCTTCGACCTCGACGGCGTCGAGCTCGAGTTCACCGACGAGGCCATCGACTCGATCGCGGAGGCCGCCCTCGATCGCGGCACCGGTGCCCGCGGGCTCCGGGCGATCATCGAGGAGGTCCTCCTCTACGTGATGTACGACGTCCCGTCGCGCGGCGACGTGGCCAAGGTGATCGTCACCCGTGAGGTCGTCGAGGACGAGGTCGCACCCACGCTGATCCTGCGTGAGTCCGAGGCCAAGAAGAAGAAGTCGGCCTGAGCCTCGCGCCCCACCGCATCGTCGCTGGATCGCCCCCGCATGGCCCATCGTGACTACGTCCATCTAGTCATGAAGAACTATTTGGTGACCACCGGGGCTGATCATGCGTCATGATCCGTCCACACTGGCGTCTCGTCAGTATGTGGGAAGGGGACCCCGTGGGGGTTGATCCGAAGCGGCCGATGGTGGGCTTCGTGCTGGTGGCCGTGCTCTGCGCGGTGTTGATGGTCCTGTCCCAGGGCCGTGGCTGGAGCGTCGGTCAGCTGTTCCATCCCGGGAAGCCCATCACTGCCCCCGCCACAGCCGGGCGCGTCGACCGCATGCCCAGCCGGCCGACACCCACAGCGACACCCGCAACCGAGGATGTCGCGAACGTCGTCCCGGCCGAGCTGAGCTCGCAGCCCCTCGCTGTGACCGGCGCCGCTCCGACCACCAGGCAGGCGGCCGCGAAGGCCCCCCGCCGTCCCACCGGCGTCGCGGCAGAGTCGCCATCGGCCGCGGATGAGCACGCCGACGCCGACGCCGACCGGGACGCCGAGCAGGCTGAGCTGGACGCCGAGAAGGCTGCCGAGGCGGCCGAGCGGGACGCCGAGGAGGCTGCCGAGGCGGCTGAGCTGGACGCCGAGAAGGCTGCCGAGAAGGCCGAGCGAGACGCCGACCGGGCGATACGGCACGCCGAGCGCGGCGCCGACCGGGCCGAGCGGGACGCCGAGAGGGCTGCCGACCTAGGGGAGCGCGACTCCGACCGCGACTCCGAGGACGATTCGGAGCGCGACCACGACCGCGACCGCGACCACGACCGCGACCACGGCCGCGACCGCGACTCCGACCGGGACTCGGAGCACGACTCCGAGCGCGGGTAGCCCGCTCAGTCCTCCGTCGGCGCCAGCTCTGCGCTGACCCGCAGCTCGGTCGTCGACGCGTCGGCGACGAAATCGAGCGCCCCGATGACGTTGCCGACCGCTCGCAGGTCGTCCTGCGCCTGCTGCGCCGCCGCGACCAGGGACTCGGGACCGGTGATCACCACGCGCGACAGCGGTGCCCGCATCTTCGCCTTGGCCTGTGACTTCGCCCCACGGATGCCGGTGAGTGCCGCGGCGACCGCGTCGAGCACCAGCGGCTGGGAGGCAGCCGCAGACCCGAGGTCGAGGGCGGTGGGCCAGGCGGCGTGGTGGATCGAGCCCTCCTGCCACCACGACCACACCTCTTCGGTGGCGTAGGGGAGGAAGGGCGCGAGCAGCCGGAGCTGGGTGTGCAGCGCGATCGCGAGGGTCGCCCGAGCCGAGTCGGTCGCGGCGCCGCCGTCGACGGCGTAGGCGCGCTCCTTGACCAGCTCGAGGTAGTCGTCGCAGACCTCCCTGAAGAACTTCTCGGTGACCTCGAGAGCGGTCGTGTAGTCGTAGGCGTCGAAGGCCTCGGTGGCGCGGCGCACGACGATCTCGAGCCGACCGAGGAGTGCGCAGTCGACCGGGGCGCTGACACGGCTGGGGGTGAGCGCGGTGGCGCCGACGTTGCCGAGGACGAACTTCGAGGCGTTGAGCACCTTCATCGCCAGCCGGCGCCCGATCTTCATCTGCGACTCGTCGAAGGGGGAGTCCATGCCCGGTCGCCCGATGGCGGCGCGCCAGCGCACGGCATCCGCGCCGTACTTGTCGAGGATGTCGGTCGGGACCACGACGTTGCCCTTGGACTTCGACATCTTCTTGCG
Source organism: Propionibacteriales bacterium (assembly GCA_038259535.1). Taxonomy (GTDB): domain Bacteria; phylum Actinomycetota; class Actinomycetes; order Propionibacteriales; family Nocardioidaceae; genus Nocardioides. The sequence continues at coordinate 9,040 of JBBSOR010000053.1, forward strand.
GTCGGGATCGACGATGAAGCCGGAGATCATCGCGTGCGACCACGGCACGGCCTGGAACTCGAACTCGGAGCGCACCACGCGGGAGAAGAGCCAGGTGCGGATGATGTCGTGGGCCTGGGTGGCGAGGTCGTAGGGGAAGACGCGGGAGAACAGGTCGTCGTCGACCTCCCACATGCCGGCGATCTGGGGTGTGAGCGAGGAGGTCGCCCAGGTGTCCATCACGTCGGGGTCGCCGACGAAGCCACCGGGCCTGCCCCGCTGGTCCTCGGTGTAGCCGTGCGGCGCCTGGGTCGACGGGTCGATCGGGAGCTGGTCCTCGGACGGCATGAGGGGGTGGTCGTGGTCGGGCTCGCCGTCTGCGTCGAGGGGGTACCAGACGGGGAACGGGATGCCGAAGAAGCGCTGGCGCGAGATGAGCCAGTCGCCGTTGAGGCCCCCGACCCAGTTGTCGTAGCGGTGCTTCATGTGGGTGGGGATCCAGGTGATCTCCTCGCCGCGCGCCAGCATCTCCTTGCGCAGCGCCGCGTCCTTGCCGCCGTTGGTGATGTACCACTGGCGGGTGGCCACGATCTCGAGCGGCTTGTCGCCCTTCTCGTAGAAGTTCGCCATCCGCTGGGTCGCCTTCGGCTCGCCGTCGAGGTCGCCTGACTCGCGCAGTGCGGCGACCATCGCCTCACGGGCGCTGAAGGTCGTCTTGCCCGCCAGCTCGGCGTACGCCGTCGAGGCAGCGTCGGTGGCGAGCCACTCGGGCGTCTCGCGGAGCAGCCGGCCGTCGCGGCCGACCACGGTGCGGACCGGGAGGCTGAGCTCGCGCCACCAGACGACATCGGTCAGGTCGCCGAAGGTGCAGCACATCGCGATGCCGGCACCCTTGTCGGGCTCGGCCAGGTGGTGGGCCAGGACCGGGATCTCGACGCCGAACACCGGCGAGGTGACGGTCGTTCCGATGAGGTCCTGGTAGCGCTCGTCGTCCGGGTGCGCGATGAGCGCGACGACGCTCGGGATCAGCTCGGGACGCGTCGTCTCGATGTGGAGGGGAGTGCCGTCAGGGCGGTGGAACGCGATGCGGTGGTAGTGCCCGGGATAGTCGCGCGCCTCGAGCTCGGCCTGGGCGACCGCGGTCTGGAAGGTGACGTCCCAGAGCGTCGGGGCCTCCGACAGGTAGGCCTCGCCGCGGGCGTAGTTGCGCAGGAACGCACGCTGGCTGACGGTGCGGGAGTGGTCGCCGATCGTGGTGTAGGTCGGATTCCACTGCACCGACAGGCCGAGCTGTCGCCACAACGCCTCGAACGCCTTCTCGTCCTCGACGACGAGCTGTTCGCAGAGCTCGATGAAGTTGGGCCGGCTGATCGGCACCTGTCGCTTGGGGTCCGGCTTCTCGGGCGGCGTGAAGTCGTCGTCGTGGGGCAGGGTCGGGTCGCAGCGCACGCCGAAGTAGTTCTGCACCCGGCGCTCGGTCGGCAGTCCGTTGTCGTCCCACCCGATCGGGTAGAACACGGCCTTGCCCTGCATCCGCTGGTAGCGCGCGATGAGGTCGGTGTGGCTGTAGGAGTAGACGTGGCCCACGTGCAGCGATCCGCTGACGGTCGGCGGGGGCGTGTCGATGGAGTAGACGTTCTCCCGCGGCTGCGTGCGGTCGAAGGCGTAGGTGTCGTTCTCGGCCCACGTGCGCGACCACTTGTCCTCCAGGCCCTCCAGCGCCGGACGCTCGGGTACGACGACGGCACGCTGGTCGGTGCTCGTCGTGTCCGGCGTCTGGGTGGTGGAGGTGTCAGTCATGCCCGAAGTCTATGGATGGGGCTCCTGCCTGCGAAAACGAGTATCCGCCCGTGGTCTGGGCGCTCTAGCGTGGCGATATGGACCTGGAGTTCTTCGACACCCCGCAGCCCTTCCTGGACGCGGCCGAGGGGGTGCTCGCCTCGGACCCGGTGCTGGGCAGCGTGATCGCCAGCGTCAGTGAGCGAACGGCGCGTGAGCTGGCCGCAGGCCACGACTCGTGGGCAGAGGTGGGCGCCCCCTTCGAGCGGTGGTGGCTCGTGGTCCGCGATGACGTCGGCGCCGCGGTGGCCGCCGTCATGCGGACCGCTCCCTTCGAGCCCCACCCCACCTTCTCGATGCCGATGGATGACTCCGCGGCACACGCGCTGGCTGATGCCCTGCACGCGCGCGGCGAGTTCCTCGGCGGTGCCAACGGGGCGCTGCCGGGCGCCGGGACCCTGGCTCGCGCCACCGCCGACCTTGTCGGAGGGGAGGTCGTCAGCGACAAGGCGACCCGTCTCTGGGAGGCCACCTCGGTCGTGGTGCCGCCCGCTCCCGAGGGTCGGCTGCGCCCGGCCACCGAGGGCGACGCCGCGCTGGTTCTGTCGTGGTTCGAGGCCTTCCACGCCGAGGCCGACAAGCAGGCCGGGCGCGAGCCGGACCGGGCCTCGGGCGAGCACAACACCCTGGACAGCGTGCTGGTCCGGATCCGCGAGGGCGTCGAGTGGCTGTGGGAGCTGCCGGACGGCACGGTCGCCCACTTGAGCGGCTCCGGCCTTCCGGCCTACGGCGTCGGGCGGATCGGCCCGGTCTTCACCCCGCGTGAGTTCCGCGGCCTCGGCATCGCGTCCTACGTCGTGGGCGAGCTCACCCGGCGTGGGCTCGAGGCGGGGAGCCGGATGTGCCTGTTCACCGACCAGGACAACCCGACCAGCAACAAGATCTACGCGAGCCTGGGCTACGAGCCGGTCGTGGACATGGCCGAGCACCTCGTCCGCGTCCACGCGTAGGGCCTACTCTCGACGGATGCGGCGCACCAGCCTGCTTCTCGCAGCACTGTCCCTCCTCGTGACCACCCCGGCATCGGCTCCCGCCGCGCCGGCCACGGACGTCCCCGACCTCGATGCGCGGGCCGCCGTGCACACCGTCGGCGGGTGCGAGCTGTTCCCGGCGAGCAGCCCGTGGAACCGCCGCGTCGACCAGCGCCCCGTGTGGAGGAGGTCGAGCGCGATTGTGGCGAAGCAGGCCGCCGGCCACGCCCTCCACCTCGACCTCGGCACCACCGAGGACTACTACGGCATCCCGGTCAACGTCGTCGACGAGGACCAGCCGCTGCTGCCGCTGCAGTTCGGCGTGGACGGGGAGGACTACCGCGACGAGAGCGATCGCGGGCCGGTCTTCGTGCCGGCCGACGCCGCGATCGAGGGCGGCAGCGCCGGCGACCCCGACCCGGACGAGGGCGACCGGCACGTTCTGGCCGTGAGGCGCGGGACCTGCGACCTCATCGAGCTGTACGCCGCCGAGCGGGTGCGCGACGCGTCCGGAACGGTCGTGGCCTGGCGTGCCGCGGCGGCTGCCAGGTGGGACCTGTCGTCGCGCCGGCTCCGGCCGGTCGGCTGGACGTCCGCCGACGCGGCGGGGCTGCCGATCCTGCCGGGGCTCCTGTCCTACGACGAGGCGGCCTCCGGTCGGATCACCCACGCGCTGCGGGTCACGCTGCCGTCAGCCCGCAACGCCTACACGTGGCCCGCGCGGCACTGCGGTCCCAGCGGCAACACGAGCGCCGCTCTGCCGACCTACGGCATGCGCTTCCGGCTGCCCAGGTCCTTCCCCGCCCGGCGTTACACCGGTGCGGCGCGCGCCATCGTCGTGGCGATGAAGCGCTACGGGCTCGTCTTCGCCGACCAGGGCTCCGCGATGTATGTCACGGGCACCGCCGACCCCCGTTGGGCCGACGCCCTCGACCAGTTCCGCGCGCGTCCGCTCGACGGTCGTGCGCTGCAGGTCGTGAAGCCGTGGCGGCGCATCGTCCACTGCTGAGTGGCGGGGGCCACGCCCTAGACTCGGGGGGCCATGACTGACGCCCCCAGCGAGCCCCTCGCCCCCCGCCTCGCCCAGACCTTCGACGAGGTCGAGGACGCCCTCCTGTCCCGCTGGCCCGAGACCAGGCTCGAGCCGAGCCTGGACCGGATCCAGGCGTTCACCGAGCTGCTGGGCGACCCGCAGCGCTCGTTCCGCTCGATCCACCTGACCGGCACCAACGGCAAGACCAGCACCAGCCGGATGATCGAGGCCCTGCTGCGCGCCCTCGACCTGCGCACCGGTCGCTTCACCTCTCCGCACCTGGAGAGGATGAGCGAGCGGATCAGCATCGACGGCGAGCCGCTGGACGACGAGGGCTTCGTCCGGGCCTTCAACGACGTGGCCCCCTACACCCACCTGGTCGATGCCGACCAGGACCACCCGCTGAGCTTCTTCGAGACCGTCGTCGGCATGGCCTTCGCCGCCTTCGCCGACGCCCCGGTCGACGCCGCTGTGGTCGAGGTCGGGATGGGTGGCAGCTGGGACGCCACCAACGTCATCGACGCCGACGTCGCGGTGGTGCTCCCGATCGCCGTCGACCACGCCACCTACCTCGGCGACGACCCGTCCGCCATCGCGGTCGAGAAGGCCGGGATCATCAAGCCCGGCTCGGTGGCGGTGCTGGCCGAGCAGACTCCCGAGGTCGCCGCCGTGCTGCTGGCGCGGGCAGTCGAGGTCGGTGCCACGGTCGTGCGCGAGGGCATCGAGTTCGGTGTCGCGGCGCGCACCCCGGCGGTCGGCGGACAGATGATCTCGCTCGAGGGACTGCGCGGTCGCTACGACGACGTGTTCCTGCCGCTCTACGGCGCCCACCAGGCCCAGAACGCCGCTGTCGCCCTCGCCGCCGTCGAGTCCTTCGGCACCGGCGCACTCGACGAGGACCTCGTGCGGGCGGCGTTCGCCGAGGTGACCTCCCCGGGGCGGCTGGAGGTCATCCGGCGCAGCCCCACGATCGTGCTCGACGCCGCCCACAACCCGCACGGTGCCGAGGCGGTCGCGGCGGCGCTGGAGGACTCGTTCTCGTTCAGCCCGCTGGTCGGGGTGATGGGCGTGATGGAGGACAAGGACGCCGAGGGGCTCCTCTCGGCCCTCGAGCCCCATCTCGCCTATCTCGTCTGCACCCAGAACTCCACCCCGCGCTCGATGTCGGCGGCCGCTCTCGGGCGGGTGGCGGTCGAGGTCTTCGGGGAGGATCGCGTGAGCATCGTGGCCGACCTGGCGGAGGCCATCGAACGCGGGACCACCCTGGCCGAGGCCGGCGAGGCGATCGAGGTGTCGATCGGCGCCGGCGCGGTGCTGGTCACCGGCTCCGTCGTCACGGTCGGTGAGGCACGCGCGATGCTCAAGGGCCGCCGATGAGCGACCAGCCCGAGACCGGCCCGGCGCCCGGCCCCGAACGCTCACCCCGGCGCGGCATGTGCGCCGCGGTGCTGTGCCTCGAGGCGATCACCCTCGGCCTGACGACGCCGGTGATGATCACCATCTCCGACGTCTCGGCCGGCACCGCCGCCACCGTCGGTCTCGGCCTCGCGGTCGTGTGCCTGCTGCTCGCCGGCATGCTGCGCGCGGAGTGGGCCTACGTCGCGGGCTACGCGGTCCAGGTCGCCGCGATCGCCCTGGGCTTCGTCGTCCCGGTCATGTTCGGTCTCGGGGCCCTGTTCGCGGCCCTGTGGGCGACGGCCGACCTGCTGGGACGCAAGATCGAGCGCGAGCGCGCCCAGGCGTGGGCGACCTGGCGGACCGAGCAGAGCTGAGCCTGGCTAGGCTGCGCCCATGACCGACGTCCAGCGTTCCCTCGTCCTCGTCAAGCCCGACGGCGTACGCCGCGGCCTCGCGGGTGAGATCCTGCGGCGCATCGAGGCCAAGGGCTACACGCTCGCGGCCGTCGAGCTGCGCAGCGCGACCCCCGAGATCCTCGCCGCCCACTACGCCGAGCACGAGGGCAAGCCGTTCTACGCCCCGCTCGTGGAGTTCATGCTCTCCGGCCCGGTGCTGGCCGTCGTCATCGAGGGCCAGCGCTGCATCGAGGGCTTCCGCTCGCTCGCCGGCGCCACCGACCCGACCGTCGCCGCTCCCGGAACGATCCGCGGCGACCTCGGTCGCGACTGGGGCCTCGCGGTCCAGCAGAACCTCGTGCACGGGTCGGACTCCGAGGAGTCCGCGGCGCGCGAGATCGGGATCTGGTTTCCGAGCTGAGTCAGTGAGCGCGAGCTTGCTCGCGACCCACTGACGCACGCCGAGGACGTCTTTCACACCAGCCTCACGGACCCCGCGCGTGTCCTCCCGGGAACAGGCGACGCCGCTCCTTACCCTGAGCCAGGGTCGCTGAGCAGCACCGTCGACCCCTCTTCCCGGAACGACTCGACCTGCGAGGGCTCCAGCGTCATGGCAGCACACAGCTTCATCGGCCGCGACATGGCCGTCGACCTCGGCACCGCCAACACGCTGGTCTATGTCCGCGGCAAGGGAGTCGTGCTGGACGAGCCGTCGGTCGTCGCGATGAACACCACCACCGGCGAGGTCCTCGCGGTGGGGCATGAGGCCAAGCGCATGATCGGCCGCACCCCCGACAACATCGCCGCCATCCGGCCCCTGAAGGACGGCGTGATCGCCGACTTCGAGGCGACCGAGCAGATGCTGCGCTACTTCATCCACCGGGTCCACCGCCGGCGCTACTTCGCCAAGCCCCGCATGGTCATCTGTGTGCCGAGTGGCATCACGGCCGTCGAGCAGCGAGCGGTCAAGGAGGCCGGCTACCAGGCGGGTGCCCGCAAGGTCTACATCGTCGAGGAGCCGATGGCGGCTGCCATCGGCGCCGGCCTCCCCGTGCACGAGGCCACCGGCAACATGGTCGTCGACGTCGGCGGCGGCACCACCGAGGTCGCGGTGATCAGCCTCGGCGGCATCGTCACCAGCATGTCGATCCGCACCGCCGGGGACGACCTGGACCAGGCGATCATCGCGTGGATGAAGAAGGAGTACTCCCTCATGCTGGGGGAGCGCACCGCCGAGGAGGTCAAGATGACCCTCGGGTCGGCCTTCCCGCTCCCCACCGAGCCCGATGCGGAGATCCGCGGCCGCGACATGGTGTCCGGCCTGCCGCGCACGGTCGTCGTCTCCAGCTCCGAGCTGCGGCAGGCGCTCGAGGAGCCGCTGCACAACATCATCGACGCGGTCCGCACCACGCTCGACCAGACCCCGCCCGAGCTCGCCGGCGACATCATGGACCGCGGCATCGTCCTCACCGGCGGCGGCGCCATGCTCCGTGGCCTCGACGAGCGGCTGCGCCACGAGACCGGCATGCCCGTCCACGTGGCCGAGGACCCGCTGTCCTCGGTGGCCTACGGTGCCGGCAAGTGCGTGGAGGAGTTCGAGGCGCTCCAGCAGGTCCTCGTGTCGGACCGGCGGCGCTTCTGATGGGGCCGAGCTGATGGGCGCGTTCGGGGGACCCGGCGGTGGTCGCGAACGCCGCTGGACCGGCCTCGACCGGCTCGAGTCGCGCAACCGCCCGCCGCGCTCGCTCCTGGTGGCGCTGGTGCTCGCCAGCATCACGCTCATCACCCTCGACGTCTCCGGCGGCGCCAGCTCGCCGCTCGAGCCGGCCCGCCGCGTGGTCGGCGAGGCCTTCGGGCCCGCGGAGTCCACCGCGGCCGCCGTCGTACGCCCCTTCACCTCCGTGCCGACCTGGTTCCGCAGCAAGGACAACCTCGCCGACCAGGTCCGCGACCTCGAGGCCAGCAACGCCGACCTCCGCGGCCAGGTCGAGCTCGCCGGCTTCGACCGGCACCGCCTCGAGCAGTACGACGGCCTCACCACGGCCGCGGCCGACCTGGGCTCGGCCCTCGTCCCGGCCCGCGTGGTCGCGATCGGCTCCCGCCAGTCGCAGAGCTTCACGGTCACCATCGACGCCGGGTCCGAGGCCGGCGTCGGACCGGACATGACCGTCGTCAACAACGACGGCCTCGTCGGACGGGTCCTGCGAGTGACCCGCGGCACGGCCACGGTGCTGCTGATCATCGATCCCGACTCGACCGTGGGCGGTCGGGTCGGGTCGAGCATGGAGATCGGCTTCGTCAACGGCAGCGGGTCGCTCGACGAGGACGCCGGGCTCGACCTCCGGCTCGTCGACGACGCCTCGATCCCCTCCCGCGACGACACGGTCGTCACCTGGGGGAGCACCACGGGCCCCTATGCGCCCGGGGTGCCGATCGGCACCATCACCGAGGTCTACAGCTCGCTGCGCGAGGCCTCCCAGCGGGCCGTGGTGAAGCCGTTCGTGGACTTCTCCGCCCTCGACGTGGTGGGCGTCATGGTGCCCAGCGGGGCCGTGAGCGACCGCGCGATCATCGAGGCGGACGGGAGCCTGAAGTGACACAGCTTCGCTGGTTGGTCGCCCTGGGCGCGGTCGTGGTCGCCCTCGTGGTGCAGGTGTCGCTCTTCCCGCACCTGGCCTGGCACGGCATCGTGCCCAACCTCTGCCTCCTCGTCGTGGTGGCAGCCGCGCTGACGGTCGAGGCGCCCTTCGCGCTTCTCCTGGGCTTCACGGCCGGGCTCACGCTCGACCTGGCGCCGCCGGCGGACCACATCGCCGGGCGGTGGGCCCTGGCCCTGACCATCGCGGCCTTCCTGGCGGCGCGGGTGCGCCAGGACGTCAGACCGACCGCTCTCGCCGTGGTGGGCACGGTCGCGGCCGCGTCGTTCGTCGCGACGTCGCTGTTCGCCCTGTCCGGGGTGCTGCTCTCCGACCCGGCCACGTCGGTCGCCGGCCTCCTCGAGGTCGTGCTGGTCGCCGTGGTGTGGGACGTGCTGCTCACGCCCTTCGTCCTCCCGCCGCTGATGAAGCTCTTCGCGCGGCTCAACCCGCAGTGGGCCGCGCAGTGAGCCGCCCGTCCGGTGGCAGCACCCGGCTGCGCCTGGTCGTGGTGCAGGTCCTGGCGTTCTCGCTGCTCGCGACGCTCTTCGTCCGGCTCTACTACCTCCAGGTGATCGGCGGGGAGTCCTATCAGGCGCAGGCCGCCAACCAGTCGGTCCGCGACATCGTCGTCCAGCCCCAGCGCGGCCTCATCGTCGACAGCCAGGGCCGCCCGCTGGTGGCCAACCGCACGTCCTGGGTGATCTCGGTCGACCGCACCCTCCTGGGCAAGCTCGACGCACGCCAGCGCACCGAGCTGGTCCGACGGGTGGCCGTCGTCGTCGAGGCCGAGCCCGAGGACGTCGAGGCCCGCCTGGTCACCTGCGGCGACCCCGGCAGCGTGAGCGACGTGTGCTGGAACGGCTCGCCCTACCAGCCGGTGCCGGTCGCCACCGACGTCTCCAAGGACGTGGCCCTGCGCGTGCTCGAGCAGCCCGAGGACTACCCGGGCGTGCTCGCCGAGCAGCAGAACGTCCGCTCCTACCCCCGCCCCTACGGCATCAACCTCGCCCATGTGCTGGGCTACCTCAGTCCGATCACCGAGGACGAGTACGACGTCGCCGCCGAGCGCGACGACCGGTCGCTCAACGGTGCCTCGGTCGTCGGCCGCGCCGGCGTGGAGAGGCAGTACGACGAGTGGCTGCGCGGGCTGCCCGGCTACCGTCGCGTCGCGGTCGACTCCATGGGCCGCGTGCTGGGCGACGACTCCGTCGTGGAGAGCACCCCCGGCGACACGCTCGTGACCTCGATCGACGCCAAGGTCCAGTCGGTCGTGGAGCGGCAGCTCGCCGAGCGGATCAAGATCCAGCGCGCCACCCGCGACCCCGTCACCCGACGCAACTACGAGGCCGACTCCGGGGCCGCGGTCGTCCTCGACGCGAAGACCGGTCGGGTCATCGCGATGGCGAGCCAGCCGACCTATGACCCGGACGTGTGGACCGGCGGCATCAGCGAGTCCGAGCTCGCGCGCCTCTACTCCGAGAAGGCCGGCACCCCGCTGCTGTCCCGTGCCACCCAGGGCCAGTTCGCGCCGGGCTCGACGTGGAAGCCGTTCATGACCGCCGGTGCGCTCACCAACGGCTACGCGATGGACACGACGCTGCCGTGCTCCTCGGGCTTCCAGGTCGGCAACCGCGTCTTCCGCAACCACGAGTCGGCCACCTACGGCTCGATCGGCTTCACCCAGGCGCTCGAGGTCTCCTGCAACACGTTCTTCTACCGGATCGGCTACAACTTCTGGCAGCGCTTCGGGAGCGACCCGGCCGACATCGACGCCGTGGACCCGCTGGTCGAGATCGCCAAGACGTTCGGCTTCGGGTCGCGCACCGGGATCGACCTCCCGGGCGAGGCGCCCGGCAGGATCGCCGACCGCCACTGGAAACAGGCCTACTACGAGTCGCAGAAGGACTACTACTGCGACCTCGCGGACAAGCCGCAGACCCGGGACACCAGCGACTTCGTCTACAAGTTCGCCTACGAGTTCTGCCTCGAGGGCAACCTCTACCGTGCCGGCGACGCGGTGAACTTCTCCATCGGCCAGGGCGACACGATCGTCACTCCGCTGCAGCTGGCCCGCGCCTATGCCGCGCTCAGCAACGGCGGCACCCTCTGGGCACCCACCGTCGCCAAGGCGCTGGTCAGCCCGGAGGGCAAGGTGCTGCGCCGCATCGCGCCGCGCAAGGTCGCCCAGGTCGACGTCCCCCGGAAGTACCTCGACTTCATCGACAACGCGCTCCAGGGTGTGACCCGCGAGGGCACGATGTACTGGAAGATGATCGACTTCCCGCTCGACAAGGTGACGGTCCGCGCCAAGACCGGATCCGCGGAGGTCTACGGCAAGCAGTCGACTGGCTGGGTCGCGTCCTACACCAAGGACTACGTCGTGGTGATGATGATCAGCCAGGCCGGGACCGGTTCCGGCTCGACGGGCGAGGGCATCCGGGCCATCTGGGAGTCGCTCTACGGCATCGACGGGACCGACGTACGCCCGGCGCGCTCGGCGACCCCCGGCACCGTCCCCCCGGCCCGGCTCCCGCAGTTCCTCGACGACGGATCGATCATGCCGCCGGTCGTCCAGACCCGGACCGGGCAGTGACCGCGATGACCGTCCTGTCCCACCGACCCGCTGCCCGCCCCGCCACGCGCACCGGTCCGTCCTCCGGCAGCCTGCGCACACCCGGTCTCGACTGGCTCCTGATGCTGGCGGCCCTCGCCCTCGTCGCGATGGGCACCCTCCTGGTCTGGTCGGCGACCTCCACGCGCGCCGACCTGACCGGCGGTGACCCCGAGGCCTACCTCCGCAAGCAGCTCGTCAACGTGGCCATCGGCCTGGTGCTGATGGTCGCGGTCATGGCGACCGACCACCGGTGGGTGCGGATCCTCGCCCCGTTGGCCTACGTCGCCAGCATCGTCGGCCTCGCCCTGGTGCTCGTCGCCGGCAGCACCATCAACGGCTCGCGCTCGTGGTTGCAGGTCGGCGGCATGTCGATCCAGCCCTCGGAGTTCGCCAAGCTGGCCGTGGTCATCGGCATGGCCCTGGTCGTCGCCGAGCGGACCGAACGGCGGTGGGGACGCGGTGTCGGCAGTCTCGAGGTGGCGGCGATGCTGGGCATCGCCGGAGTCCCCGCGGTCCTGATCCTCCTGCAGCCCGACCTCGGCACCATGCTCGTCCTGTCCGCGACCGTGTTCGGGGTGCTGGCGGTCGCCGGCGCCGGGCGCTGGTGGCTGGGCGGGCTGGGGGTCGCCGCCGTCGGCGGGGCCGTGGTGGCCGTCTCGGCGGGGGTGCTCAAGCCCTACCAGGTCGACCGGTTCCTGGCCTTCACCAACCCCGGGCTCGACCCGCGCGGCGCCGGCTACAACACCGAGCAGGCGCGCATCGCCGTCGGCAACGGCGGGCTCTTCGGGCAGGGCCTCTTCGGGGGCTCGCAGACGCGCTCCGGCTTCGTGCCCGAGCAGCACACCGACTTCATCTTCACCGTGGCCGGCGAGGAGCTGGGCCTGGTCGGGGCCGGCGTGATGATCCTGCTTCTCGCCGTGGTGATCTGGCGCACGCTGGCCATCTCGGCCGAGGCCGGCGACCTCTTCGGCCGGGTGGCCGCCGCCGGCATCGCGTGCTGGTGGGGCTTCCAGGCCTTCCAGAACATCGGCATGTGCCTCGGCATCATGCCGGTCACCGGCGTCCCGCTGCCGTTCGTCTCCTACGGCGGAAGCTCGCTGTTCGCGGGAATGCTGGCGCTCGGCCTGCTGCAGAACATCCACCTCCGGTCGTCCGGCTCGGGGCCGACGCGACTGCTGGCCTCAACCCGACGCTGACCCACCGGGCCCGGTCAGCCGGAGCACCGCTCCGGCGGCTGGAGCCGCAGGTCGGCCCAGAGCCGGTTGTGGTCGGAGGCACCCGAGGTGGCCACCCGGCTGACCAGCGGTCGGAGCCCTCGCACGAACAGGTAGTCGATCTTCTTGCCACCGCGGCTCGTGGCGGAGCGGCCCTGACCTGCGGCGGTCCACGTGTCGGTGAGCCGGGTGCCGAGCGCGGCCACGGCCGCCGACGCGGGCCAGGCGTTGAGGTCGCCGCCCAGGATGGTGGGGAGGTCGTCCTCGTCGAGGATGCCGACGACCTGGCGCGCCTGCGCGAGACGTACGTCGGGGCGGGTGGCGTCGAGGTGGGTGTTGTAGACCCGGACCGCCTGGCCCGACACCTCGAGGGTGACCCACTGGAGGCCCCGGGCCTCCGTGCGCGGGCCGCGCACGAGCGCGATCCGACCCTGCTGCACGATGTCGAAGCGGCTCAGGATGAGGGTGCCGTACTGCCCCGCACCGCGCGCCAGGTTGGAGCTGAAGGACCCGTCCATGCCGATCGCGTCGGCGAGCACCTCTGCCTGGTCGACCCCGCCGGTGCGCAGCATCTGCCGGTCCACCTCCTGCAGCAGGACCACGTCGGGGTCGATCTCGAGGATCTCCTCGGCGATGGCGTTGATGGTGCCGGTCGAGCGGTGGGTGTTGAACGACAGCACCCGCAGCCGCACCGGCTGGCGGAACTGCTCGCAGACGATCTCGGCCAGGCCCGCCGGTGGTGACGGGACCGCTTCGGTCGCGGCCCCTCCCTCGGGCTCCTGGGTCTCCTCGGGGACCTCGGTGGGGGTGCTCACCACCTGCTCCGCGTCGTCCACACGGGACGCCTCGTCGGCGGAGCGGTCGCGCACGAACAAGAACACGAGGACGGCCAGGATGAGCACGCTGGCGCCGACGCGGATGATCGACTCACGCCGTTGCATCGGCCGCCCCCCTTCTTCCCGCCCGTCTCTCCGCCTGCGCGGATCCCGTTGCCCCGATTGTGCCTTGCCGGCCGAAGGAGGCGGGTTCGGCGGCGTATAGCCTGAGGCCCGCACCAGCAGACGCCGTCAGACAGGGGACGCTCACGTGAGCGAGGGAACGCGCTCGGAGGACTACTCGAGCACCTACTACAACGACGCACACCTGGGCGGCGAGGGGGACTACGGCTGGGAGAGCGACCACTGGCGGGGCTTCTTCCAGATGGTGGCCGACCGCGTCGTCGGCGTGGTGAACCCGTCGACCGTCCTCGACGTGGGCTGTGCCAAGGGGCTGCTGGTCCAGGCGCTGCGCGAGAAGGGCGTGGACGCATCCGGCCTCGACGTCTCCGAGCACGCCGTGCAGACCGCCCACCCCGACGTCCGCGGTCACCTGCGCGTCGCGTCGGCCACGGACCCGATCGAGGGCCGCTACTCGCTGGTGACATGCGTCGAGGTGCTCGAGCACATGGCTCCCGCCCCGGCGCAGCACGCGATCGACCGGATGACCGAGGTGACCGACCGCGTCCTCTTCTCCTCCAGCCCGTCGGACCACCGCGAGCCCACGCACATCAACACCCGCCCCACGGACCAGTGGATCGCCTCGTTCGCGGAGCGCGGGTTCTACCGCCGCACCGACGTCGACCTGTCCTTCCTCACCCCGTGGGCCGTCCTGCTCGAGCGGGTCGACCTGACCCCCCACCAGCTGGTCCAGCGCTACGAGGCACGGCTCTCGGCCGTCCTGGGCGAGCTCGTCGAGAAGCGTGAGGCCCTGCTCGAGTCCTACCGCGCCACCCCTGCGGCGGACCAGGAGGCCGTCGTCGAGGAGTGGGAGCGCGAGGTGCTCGAGGCGCGGCACGCGTTGCTGCTCAACCGCGACCACGTCGTCGGCGTCGAGGCCGAGATCGGGCGGCTCAACCACGACGTCATCCGGCTCACCAGCGACCTCAACACGGCCACGCGCCGGGTGAGCGCGCTCGACAAGCGCAAGGCGGGCCTCAGCGACAAGGTGTCCCGGCTCCGTGCCCAGCTACGCACCGCCCAGTCCCGCAACCAGCGGCTGACGTCTCGCCTCACCGAGCTGGAGCAGCGGGCGCAGGCCCCGACCTCGTTCGCCCGACGGGTGGCCAGGCGGCTGCGCGGAGGCGCTCGATGAACGACTCCGTGCCTCTCTTCTCGATCGTCACCCCGGTCTACGATCCGCCGCTGGACGTGCTCGAGGAGACCATCGCCTCGGTGCTGGGTCAGGAGCACCAGGACTGGGAGTGGATCCTGGTCGACGACTGCTCTCCCCACCAGTCGGTGCGTGACCTCATTCGGGAGCACGCGGCTCGCGACGAGCGGATCCACCTGGTCGAGCGCGCCACCAACGGGCACATCGTCGCCGCCTCCAACGACGCCGTCGACGCGGCGCGTGGCGAGTTCCTCGCCTTCCTCGACCACGACGACCTGCTGACCTCCGACGCGCTCGCCCGGATGGCACGCAACATCGACAAGCACCCGGAGGCCGACTACCTCTACTCCGACGAGGACAAGGTCGACGAGGCCGGTGCCTTCTTCGGCGAGTTCACCAAGCCCGACTGGTCGCCGGAGCGGCTGCGCGGGCAGATGTACACCTCTCACCTGTCGGTGATGCGCACGGCGCTGGTGCGTGAGGTCGGCGGTTTCCGCGAGGGCTACGACGGGTCGCAGGACCACGACCTCGCGCTGCGGGTGGGGGAGCGGGCCCGCGAGGTGCGCCACATCCCGTTCGTCCTCTACCACTGGCGCGCCATCGCCGGGTCGGCGTCCGCCGACATCAACGCCAAGCCCTACGCCTCCGACGCCGGTCGGCGAGCCGTCCAGGACCACCTCGACCGGGTCGGCATCGGCGCCCGCGTCGAGGAAGGCCGCGAGCCCGGCCGCTACGTCCTCCAGCGCGACCTCGACCCGGCCGTGCGGGTGTCGCTGATCATCCCGACCCTGGGCCAGTCCGCGACGGTCTTCGGTGCACGCCGCGTGATGGTCGTCGACACGGTCCGGACCGCGCTGGAGCGCACCGACCACGACAACGTCGAGGTCGTCGTCGTCTACGACGAGCCCACGCCGCCGTCCGTGCTCGAGGAGCTGCGCGAGATCGCCGGCGACCGGCTGGTGCTGGTGAGGTTCGACAAGCCCTTCAACTTCTCCGAGAAGATCAACGTCGGGGCCCTGCGCTCGACCGGCGACCGCCTGGTCTTCCTCAACGACGACGTCGAGGTGATCTCCGAGCGGTGGCTGGAGAACCTCGTCGGGCCGCTGGACGAGCCCGACGTGGGCCTGACCGGCGCCAAGCTCTACTTCAGCGACGGTTCGATCCAGCACGCCTGCCACGGCTACTGGGGCAAGCACTACCACCACCCGTTCCGCTTCCGCGCCCGCGAGGACCCCGGCCCGTTCGGCGAGCTGGTGGTCAACCGCGAGGTCAGCGGTGTGACCGCGGCGTGCTCGGCGATGCGGCGCGAGGTGTTCCTCGACATCGGCGGGTTCACCGAGGCCCTCCCGTCCAACTTCAACGACGTGGACCTCTGCTACAAGGTGCTTCGCTCGGGGCGTCGTACGGTCTGGGTCGCCAACTGCGAGCTCTTCCACTTCGAGTCGCAGACGCGTGACGGCACGGTGCAGCCGTGGGAGCGCCACTTCGTGGTGCGCCGGTGGGGAGTGCCCCAGCGCGACCGGTTCACGCCGGCCGCCCTCGCCCAGCCCAGCCTGGACCCGCACCGTTTGCTCGACGCGCGGCTCGCGGCCCCGGTGCCCCGCAAGGCCGAGGTCACCCGCGCGCGCGGCAGGGCGAAGAAGTCGGGACGGGCCAAGAGGCCCTGACCGCGCCAGGGTTCGGGCTGCTCGTCGCCCCGGACGTAGGCTGGGCCCTTGCCACGGACGTCCCGATCCGGTCGGCGACGTCGATCCACGACCTCGAGGTGCCTTCCCGTGTCCCACTCCGTCCCTGTCGCGTCGCTCTTCGGACGCCTGGAGGCCAAGCTGCCGTCGGTGCAGAAGCCGATCCAGTACGTCGGTGGTGAGCTGAACTCGGTCGTCAAGGACTGGGACTGCGCCGCCGTCTCTGAGCCCGGCGCGCCCACGGTCCGGTGGGCCCTGATGTATCCCGACGCCTACGAGGTGGGCCTGCCCAACCAGGGCGTGCAGATCCTCTACGAGGTGCTCAACGAGCGCGACTGGATCCTCGCCGAGCGCACCTACTCGGTGTGGCCCGACATGGAGCAGGTGATGCGCACCGGTGACGAGCTGGGGCCGATCCCGCAGTTCACCGTCGACAGCCACCGCCCGGTGGGCGCCTTCGACCTCTTCGGCCTGAGCTTCTCCACCGAGCTGGGCTACACCAACATGCTCAACGCCCTCGACCTCGCCGGGATCCCGCTGCACGCGGTCGACCGCACCGACGACGACCCGGTCGTGATCGCCGGCGGCCACGCCGCGTTCAACCCCGAGCCGATCGCCGACTTCATCGACGCGGCCGTGCTCGGCGACGGCGAGGAGGTCGTGCTCGCGATCTCCGAGGTCGTGCGCGAGTGGAAGGCCGAGGACAAGCCGGGGGGCCGCGACGAGCTGCTGCGCCGGCTCGCGGTCACCGGCAACATCTATGTCCCGCGCTTCTACGACGTCGCCTACGCCGCCGACGGCTCGATCGAGGCCGTCGTGCCCAACCGACCGGGCATCCCGTTCCGGGTCCGCAAGCACACGCTGATGGACCTCGACCAGTGGCCCTACCCGGCCAACCCGCTGGTGCCGCTGGCCGAGACCGTCCACGAGCGCTTCTCCGTCGAGATCTTCCGCGGCTGCACCCGTGGCTGCCGCTTCTGCCAGGCCGGCATGATCACCCGCCCGGTGCGCGAGCGGTCGATCGAGACCATCGGCGACATGGTGGAGAACGGCATCCGCAAGACCGGCTTCGAGGAGGTGGGCCTGCTGTCGCTCTCCAGCGCCGACCACACCGAGATCGGCGAGGTCGCCAAAGGGCTGGCCGACCGCTACGAGGGCTCCAATGTGTCCCTCTCGCTGCCCAGCACCCGCGTCGACGCCTTCAACATCACCCTCGCCAACGAGTTCTCCCGCAACGGTCGCCGCTCGGGTCTCACGTTCGCCCCCGAGGGCGGCTCGGAACGGATGCGCAAGGTGATCAACAAGATGGTCACCGAGGAGGACCTGATCCGCACCGTCGCGGCGGCGTACTCCCACGGCTGGCGCCAGGTGAAGCTCTACTTCATGGTCGGCCTCCCGACCGAGACCGACGAGGACGTCCTCCAGGTCGCCGAGCTCGCCAGGCGCGTGATCGCCAAGGGCCGCGAGGTCTCCGGACGGAACGACATACGCTGCACCGTCTAGTTCGGCGGGTTCTTGCCCAAGCCGCACACTACGTTCCAGTGGGCC
>JBBSOR010000054.1:0-25679 GCA_038259535.1 Propionibacteriales bacterium
ACCTGTCCGAGGCGGTTCGAGTCGCGGTGGGACGGTAGGTACAGTTACCACTCGTGCCTGCCATCATCGACAAGCTGCTCCGCATCGGCGAGGGCAAGATCCTTCGAGAGCTCGACGCGATCGTCAAGGCGGTCAACGCCATCGAGGACGACTTCGCGACGATGGGCGACGAGGAGCTCCGCGGCATGACCGCCGAGTTCCGCGAGCGCCTCGGCGCAGGGGAGACCCTCGACGACCTCATGCCGGAGGCCTTCGCGGTCGTCCGGGAGGCGAGCACGCGGGTGCTCGGCATGCGTCCCTTCGACGTCCAGATCATGGGCGCCGCCGGCTTGCACCTGGGCAACATCGCCGAGATGAAGACCGGTGAGGGCAAGACCCTGGTGGCGGTGCTGCCGTCCTACCTCAACGCGCTCGCCGGCAAGGGCGTGCACATCGTGACGGTGAACGACTACCTCGCCAAGTTCCAGTCCGAGCAGATGGGCCGCGTCCACCACTTCCTGGGTCTGACCACCGGCGTGATCCTGCCGTCGATGCGTCCGGCGGAGCGCCGCGAGGCCTACGCCTGCGACATCACCTACGGCACCAACAACGAGCTCGGCTTCGACTACCTCCGCGACAACATGGCCGACTCGGTCGAGGAGTGCGTCCAGCGCGGTCACAACTTCGCGATCGTCGACGAGGTCGACTCGATCCTCATCGACGAGGCGCGCACCCCGCTCATCATCAGCGGCCCGACCCAGGACGAGGTCAAGTGGTACGCCGAGTTCGCCACGCTCACCAAGACCCTGGTCAAGGACACCGACTACGAGGTCGACGAGAAGAAGCGCACCATCTCCGTGCTCGAGCCCGGCATCACCCGGGTCGAGGACCACCTCGGGATCGACAACCTCTACGACTCGGTGAACACCCCGCTCATCTCGTTCCTCAACAACTCCATCAAGGCCAAGGAGCTGTTCCGCAACGACAAGGAGTACGTCGTCATGGACGGCGAGGTGCTCATCGTCGACGAGCACACCGGCCGCATCCTGGCCGGCCGCCGCTACAACGACGGCCTCCACCAGGCCATCGAGGCCAAGGAGGGCGTGACCGTCCGCGAGGAGTACCAGACCCTCGCCACGATCACCCTCCAGAACTACTTCCGCCTCTACGACAAGCTGTCCGGGATGACCGGCACCGCCATGACCGAGGCCTCCGAGTTCGACAAGATCTACACCCTCGGCGTGGTCCCGATCCCGACCAACCGGCCGATGCAGCGCGTCGACAACGTCGACCTCGTCTATCGCACCGAGGTGGCCAAGTACGAGGCCGTCGCCGACGACATCGCCGAGCGCCACGAGAAGGGCCAGCCGATCCTGATCGGCACCGTGTCGGTCGCGAAGTCCGAGTACCTCGCCAACCTGCTCAAGAAGCGCGGCATCCCGCACACCGTGCTCAACGCCAAGCAGCACGCCGACGAGGCCAAGGTCGTCGCGCTGGCGGGCCACAGGGGCTCGGTCACCGTCGCCACCAACATGGCCGGTCGAGGCACCGACATCATGCTCGGTGGATCCGTCGACTTCCTCGCCGACCAGGAGCTGCGCAAGCAGGGCCTGGACCCGGTCGAGGCTCCCGAGGACTACGACGCCGCCTGGCCGACCATGGTCGAGCGGATCAAGGCGCAGGTCGCGGCCGAGCACGACGAGGTCCGCGAGCTCGGCGGCCTCTACGTCGTGGGCACCGAGCGCCACGAGTCGCGGCGCATCGACAACCAGCTGCGCGGTCGTTCGGGGCGTCAGGGCGACCCGGGCGAGTCCCGGTTCTACCTCTCGCTCGAGGACGAGATGATGCGCCTGTTCAAGTCGGAGTGGGTCGACCGCATCCTCACCGTCCTCAAGGTGCCCGACGACGTGCCGATCGACGCCAAGCGCGTCAGCAACGCCATCGCCGGCGCCCAGGCCAACATCGAGTCGCAGAACTTCGAGTCGCGCAAGAACGTCCTCAAGTACGACGACGTGATGAGCCGCCAGCGTGAGGTCATCTACGCCGAGCGTCGTCGCGTCCTCGAGGGTGCCGACCTCGGCGAGCAGATCCGCGAGTTCATCAACGACGTCATCACCGGCTACGTCCGCGGCGCGACCGAGGGCTACGCCGAGGACTGGGACCTGGACGCGCTCTTCGCCGCGCTCGGCCAGCTCTACCCGATCACCCTCACCCAGGACGGTGTGGTCGCCGCCGCCGGCGGACTGGAAAACCTCGGTCGCGAGCAGCTGATCGAGGAGCTCCAGAAGGACGTCCAGGCGGCCTACGACCGCCGCGAGGACGAGATGGGCGAGGAGGTCCAACGCGAGCTCGAGCGGCGCGTGGTCCTCTCGGTCCTCGACCGCAAGTGGCGCGAGCACCTCTACGAGATGGACTACCTCCGCGAGGGCATCTACCTCCGCGCCTACTCCCAGCGCGACCCGCTCGTGGAGTACCAGCGCGAGGGCTTCGACATGTTCGCCGCGATGATGGACGGCATCAAGGAGGAGTCGGTCGGCTACCTCTTCAACCTCCAGGTCGAGGTCGAGGAGGACGACGAGGAGGGTGCGGCCCAGGAGGTGGCGCCCACGACGCCCCAGATCTCCGCAGCCACGCCGCAGATCGACTTCGCGCAGGCCCAGGCCCACGCACCGACGATCCGCGCCAAGGGCCTGGACAAGCCCTCGCGTCCGCAGAACCTCTCCTACAGCGCCCCGTCCGAGGACGGTGAGGCAGAGGTCCATGCCGAGGCGGTCGACCCCGATGACGAGTTCGCCGGAGTCGGTCGCAACTCGCTGTGCCCCTGCGGCTCGGGCCAGAAGTTCAAGCGTTGCCACGGTGCCCCGGGTGGGGCGTCCGGCTACACCACGCGCGCCGGCGGCTGAGTCAGCCCCAGCTGATCGCCACGCACTGCCAGCGGTCGCGCACGATCTCGAAGCGTGCGGCGACGGCTCGGGAGCGACGGCCGTAGCGCACGTGGGCGCTGGCCTCCACGGCGTCGTCGCGGATCAGCGCCGTGCGCACGCCGACAACGACGGGGCGAGCCGGGTTGGGCCCACGGACCGCGCCCGGCGCCGGGCCCGCGGCGGCGGCACCGACCGTGCGGGCACGGCCGGCCAGGTCGTCGTACACCTCCGGGATGCTGTGTCGCAGCACCTGTGCGCGCGGCCGGTCGCCGGCGGCGATCTCGACGACGGCCTGGAGGTAGCGGCCCACGAACGCGTCGACCTGTCCCCGGGCCGCCCGCTCGGCGGCCACCAGGTCGTTGGCGCGGGTGCTGCGCAGCCGCGGTCGCGGGGGAGCGGTGCGCGGCGTGAGGTCGAGGGCGAGCGAGCCCTGGACGCTGGCCATCGGCACACCGCGCGTGGGCACGGCGCGGAGCGCGATGACGTCGGCGGGTGGGGTCGGGGTGGTGCTCATCATCGGTCTCCGTCCGAGTGCGTGTCCGGGGTGGTGGGGTGCGTGGGCAGGTGCAGCGCCTGACCGGGGAGGATCAGGCCGGGGTCGTCGCCGACCACCGCGCGGTTGGCCCGCCAGATCGCGCGCCACCGCTGGTCGATCGAGGTCGTGGGCCGCGGGTGGGCCCGGGCGATCGACCAGAGGGAGTCGCCGGGGCGCACGACGTAGATGCCGGGACGGGGCTGCGCAGGGCGCCTGGCCGTCGTCGGGGGCCGGTGCACCCGTGGGGGAGCGACCGCCCGCTCTGGCAGGGCCAGGCCGACGAGGAGCTCGGGGCCGTCGCCCGCCGCCGCGAGGGCCGGGACGCTGGCGCCCGCGAGCACCGCGGCTCCGCACGCCGCCAGGACCAGGCGGCGGGTGGCGCCGCCGCCCATCGGGGCACGTCCGGCCACCAGGCCCGCCACGGTGGCCGAGGTGATCACCCACAGCCACGCGAGGGCGAGCGCGAGTCCGGTCGTGCTAGTTGCGACCACCACGCCGGCGACCGCGTCGGAGCCGGTCGACGCGGCCACCGCGCGCCACGCGACCGGTGCCGAGGTCGCCGTGACGGCGGCAGCCACGGTCACGACCGCCCAGACCACCACCGATCGCCAGACCAGGGTCGAGCTCCTCCGAGAGAACATCGCAACCCTTCCGTTTGCGTCCGTTTGCACCATGTAACGATATTTTGAACGCTCTCGTCAACGGGTGCGACGGGCTGTGGATATCGGCCCGGGGCACGGGGCACCCCGCCCCGACCGGGTGTGCGCGGCTACAGTCCCCGCATGTCGTGGGAGGACGAGCTGTTCGCGCTGTTCGACGATCTCGAGGGCCAGGCGGCGGCGGTGTGGGAAGCCGACCGTGAGGCAGAGCTCGCCGACCGGGCACGCACCGAGTACGGCACCGTCACGCTGGCGAGCCGGCTGATGGCGTCGCGCGGAACGTCCGTGGCGATCGACGTGCCGCACGTCGGCCGGGTCGAGGGCCGGCTGGACCGGGTCGGGGAGTCGTGGTGCCTGCTGAGCGGCCCCGGACAGGACTGGATCGTCGCGTTGCGCTGGGTCGTCGGCGTGCATGGGGCGAGCCCTCGCTCGATTCCCGAGGTGGCCTGGTCACCTCTCGACCGGCTCGGCCTTCGTGCGGCGCTGCGCCGGCTGGCCGACGCGCAGGCGCGCTGTCTCCTGCATCTGGCCGACGGCACCCGCCACGAGGCGTACGTCGAGCGCGTCGGCGCCGACTTCCTCGAGTGCCGGGCCGGGGCCGGTCCGGACGACGCGGGGCTCCTGCTGGCCTACGACGGGCTGGTGGCCGTCCAGAGCCGCGACGACTAGCGGCTCAGTCGGCGCTCAGGTCGCCTCGACGTCGTAGGGAGGGACCTGTCCCGCGGGGAGGGTCGGCCGGGTGACGTGCTCGCGATCGACGTCAGCCATCGCCTCGGTGATGTGCTTGCGCACGATGGTGCGGGGGTCGAGGTCGCGCAGCTGCAGGTCGGAGTAGTCCGGGCCGAGCTCGTTGCGGAGCTCGTCTCGCGCGTTGGTGGCCATGCCACGGACCCGGTGGAGCAGCTGCGCGGCCTGGCGGGCGAGCTCCGGGAGCCGATCGGGGCCCAGCACGACGACCGCCACCAGGGCGATCACGGCCAGCTCGAGGATGCCGACGTCCCACATGGGTCAGAACCTACTGCTCAGAGCCGGCCGGAGGGCGTCAGCCCGAGCTGCATGCCGGCGAGTCCTCGACCGCGCCCCGACAGGGTCTGGGCGACCCGGGTGAGCTCGCGCGCGGCAGGAGCGGCCGGGTCGGCCTCGACGATCGGCTTGCCGACGTCACCACCCTCGCGCAATGAGATGTCCAGGGGGATGGTGGCCAGCACGGGGACGTCGTAGCCGAACCGGTCCGACAGCGTCTTGGCCACGCGCGCGCCACCGCCGCTGCCGAAGACCTCGAGCCGGTGGTCGTCCTCGGCGGGACAGTGGGGGCAGGGGAGGAAGCTCATGTTCTCGACGACTCCGATGACGCGCTGGTGCATCATCGACGCCATCGTGCCGGCCCGCTCGGCGACCTCGGCTGCCGCCTCCTGCGGCGTGGTCACCACGATGACCTCGGCGCTGGGCAGGTGCTGGCCCAGCGAGATGGCGACATCGCCCGTGCCGGGAGGGAGGTCCAGCAGCAGGGCATCGAGGTCGCCCCAGTAGACGTCGGCCAGCATCTGGACCAGCGCCCGGTCGAGCATCGGTCCACGCCACGCGACGACCTGGTCGCGACGCGGCTTGAGCATCCCGATGGAGATCACCGAGACGCCGCTGGCCGTGGGCACCGGCATGATCAGGTCGTCGACCTGCGTCGGTCGGCTGTCGGCGATGCCCAGCATGGCGGGGACCGAGTGGCCGTAGATGTCGGCGTCGACGATGCCGACCTTGAGGCCCTCCTTGGCCAGGGCGAGGGCCAGGTTGACCGTGACCGAGGACTTGCCGACGCCACCCTTGCCGCTGGCGATGGCGTAGACCTTGGTCAGGGAGCCCGGTTGGGCGAAGGGGATCTCGCGCTGCGCGCGGCCGTCGCTGAGGATCTCCTTGAGGGCGGCGCGCTGCTCGGCGCTCATCACGCCGAGGGTGAGGTCGACCGAGGCGACGCCCGGCACGGCCGAGACGGCCGCGGTCACCTCGCGGTTGATGGTGTCCTTGAGCGGGCAGCCGGACACCGTGAGCAGGACGTGGACCGCGACCGAACCGTCCTCGGCCACCTCGACGGAGTCGACCATCCCCAGGTCAGTGATCGGTCGCTTGATCTCCGGGTCGTTGACGGTCGCGAGGGCGTCCATCACCTGCTGCTGCGTGGGGGTGCTCATGACGGGGAAGTCTACGAGCCGCCCCCCGAGGTCACTGTCCCGGCCGCGAAACCTGGTCGGGCGGCGCCTGGCGGTCGTCGGGAGCCTCGGGTCGGGAGAGGTCGTCGATGTCCGAGAGCAGGCCGCGCAGCTCCGAGCGCAGGAAGTCGCGGGTGGCGACCTCGCCGACCGACATCCGCAGCGAGGCGACCTCGCGGGCGAGGAACTCCATGTCGGCGTGTGCGCGGGCGTTGGCCTGCCGGTCCTGCTCGGCGATCACCTTGTCGCGCTGCTCCTGGCGGTTCTGCGCGAGCAGGATGAGGGGGGCCGCGTACGACGCCTGCAGGCTGAGGATCAGCGTCAGGAAGATGAAGGGGAAGGTGTCGAAGCGGATGTCCGACGGCGCCAGCGTGTTCCACGCGATCCACGCGAACACGAACATCGTCATCCACAGCAGGAACTTCGCGGTGCCCATGTAGCGGGCGAACGACTCCGCGAAGATGCCGAAGGCGTCGGCGTCGACACTGGGCCGTCGCACGAGATGGCGGCGCGTGTCGCGCGGGGTGTCGAGGCGCGCGCGCCGGCTGTCGCTCATCGGGTGGCCCCGGTGATGGGGCCGGGGCGCGGCGCCCGGTCGCGCCAGCCCTCGGGCAGCATGTGGTCGAGCAGGTCGTCCACCGTGACGGCGCCGAGCAACCGGCCCTCGTCGTCGACGACCGGGGCCGCGACGAGGTTGTAGGTCGCGAGGTGGACCGCGACCTCGTCCATGGACGCGTCGGGGCGCAACGGGTCCATCGAGCCGTCCAGTGCGGCGGCGACGAGCGTGGAGGGTGGCTCGCGCAGGAGTCGCTGGATGTGCGCGGCGCCGAGGAGTCGTCCGGTGGGGGTCTCGAGCGGCTGCCGGCAGACGTAGACCAGGGCGGCCAGGGCCGGTGTGAGTTCGGGGTTGCGCACGTGGGCGAGGGCGTCGGCGATCGTGGCGTCGGGGGAGAGGATGACCGGCTCCGGGGTCATCATCGCGCCGGCCGTGTTGTCGTCGTACGACAGCAGGCGGCGCACGTCCTCGGCGCCGTCGGGCTCCATCAGCCCGAGCAGCGTCGCCGCGGTCTCCGGGTCGAGGTCGGCGATGAGGTCCGCGGCGTCGTCGGCGGACATCTCCGCCAGGACGTCGGCAGCGCGCTCGGAGTCGAGGTGCTCGAGGATCTCGACCTGGTCCTCCTCGGGCAGTTCCTCCAGCACGTCGGCGAGGCGTTCGTCGTCGAGTGCCGCGACCACCGCGGAACGACGCTCCGGCGGCAGGGCGTGGATCATGTTGGCCGCGTCGGCGGGGCGCATGTCGTTGAGCGCGGCGATCAGGTGCGTGGCGCCCTGGGACGGTTCGTGCCTGGTGAGGCCGGAGACGTCACGCCACTCCACCACGTGGGTCTGTCCCCGGCGCCGGAAGCCCTTGCTCGGCTCCTGGACCGCGACGCGGGACAACACCCAGTCGCGGTTGCGCGCCTGCTCCATGGCGACGTCGTAGACCACGCCGCTCACCCCACCCTCCTTGGCCGGGTCCTCGATCGTCACGGTGCGGTCGAGCATCTGACCCATCACGAGGGTCTCGGTCGAGCGCTGCTCGAAGCGCCGCATGTTGAGCAGCCCCGTCGTGTGCACCTGACCGCTGTCGATGTTGGTGATGCGGGTCATCGGCACGAAGATCCGGCGTCGGCCGAAGATCTCGGCGACCATGCCGAGCACCCGCGGCTGGCTCGTCTCGGTGCGCAGCGCCACGACGAGGTCGCGCACCTTGGCCACCTGGTCGCCCTGTGGGTCGAAGATCGGCAGCCCGACGAGCCGGGCCACGAAGACGCGGGTCGGGGTGTTGCTCACGGCCGCAACGTTAGCGTGCGCCAGGCCCCCGGAGCCGCCGACAGGCCCCGGCGACGACATGGGCCAGAGCGCACCGATGGGTTACCCTCGATCGGCCCCACAGCGCTAGTGGGTGTCAGTGTCGTGTCAGTTGTCGACGTCGAAGGAACTTCTTCTCCCGTGCCCTCCCACCGCGCCGCACCCGGACGCGCTGCGAAGCCTGCCCGGTCGACGTGGCGCCTGCTCGTCCCGGCCGTCGCCGTCACCGGCGTGCTGGTCGCGTCCCTCCTCTTCCTTCCCCAGGGTGAGCCTCCTGCGGTGAGCAGCGCCAGGGGCTCCGCGAGCATCTCGGCGGCCGAGGTCGCCGCGACCCACACGCCGGAGGCGTCGCGCAGCGAGCGCCGCGACGGACTCACCGCCGGGGCCGCCACGCTGAGCGCGCGTCGCGCGGTCCCCTTCGACAACGCCGCTGCCCGCCGCGGCGCCCGGGTCGTGCACCAGCGCAAGGTGCGGGCCCGCGTCGAGGCGCGCAAGGCCAGGCTCGAGGCCAAGCGCCTGCGCCGTGAGGCGCGGCTCGCGGCGATGAAGAAGACCTCCACCTTCCGCATCGGCGCCCTCAACATCCTCGGCAGCCAGCACTCCGCCGGTCCGGGCGGCTACGGTCCCGGCACCGAGCGTGCCGCGATGGCCGCGGGACTGATGATGAGTCGCGGCGTCGACGTGATCACCATGTCCGAGGTCCAGGACGACCAGCTCGGCGTGCTCAACGCCCGGCTCGCCGGCTACTCGATCTGGCCCCAGCAGTCTCTCGGCAACAACGGCCAGCGGCTCCAGATCGCCTGGCGCGCCTCCCAGTTCGAGATGGTCGACGGCGGCTCGGTGGGCTTCACCTTCGCCAGCCAGGCCATCCCCATGCCCTACGTCCTGCTCCGCGACCGCGGCACCGGCGCCGAGTTCTGGGTGATCTCCATCCACACCTCCGCCGGCGGCCTCGAGGGCGAACGCGATTCCGGCACGGCGATCGCGATCTCGCTCATGCAGCGTCTGCAGGCGGAGACCGGCAAGCCGGTGCTCATCGGCGGGGACGTCAACGAGCACGAGGAGTTCTTCTACAAGGTCTGCGGTGCCACGGGCTTCCTCGCGGCCAACGGCGGTGGCGCGGGGTGCTCACTGCCGCCCCGGCCCCTCCGGGTGGACTGGATCATGGGCGGCGGCGGCGCCGGCGTGAGCTTCTCCGGATATGTCCAGGACGGGGCTACGCTGGCCAGGATCAGCGATCACTACTTCATCCATGCGGCCGTCAGTGTGGTCGATCCGGGGGGAACACCATGACACGCACCACCAGCAGGATCCGAGGGGCCGCAGTGGCCCTGGCGTTCGTCGCCGGACTCGGTCTCACCGCGTGCGGTGAGCAGGGGTCCGGCGCGGCCGAGGAGCCGTCGGCCGGCGAGTCGACGAGCACCCCCACCGAGGACCCCACCGAGTCGCCCACGGAGGAGGCCACCGAGGAGCCCACCGGCCCCGCGTGCGCCGACGTCTGGGTGGCCGGTGCCACGTTGCCGGAGAAGTACTCCGGGTGCCAGGACGCCGAGAAGGACAAGTGGATCGAGGCGATGGTCTACCACTGCTCCTCCGGGCAGCGCCTGGTCACCTATCGCACCACCTTCTACGCCGCCAAGGGCGAGGTCGTCAACGAGTCGCAGGTGCCTCTGAGGCGCAATCAAGAGTTCCAGAAGGTCCTGGCCACCTGCGGCTCCTGAGCCGAGTCCTGATCGGGCGCCTCAGCCACAGTGCGCACCACTACCAGTGGTGCTCATGTGACTGATGCGAAAACTGAGTTATAGTCAAAGTCGTTCGTCATGGGAACGTTCCCGCCTGCGCGCAGGCGGTGTCGTCGCCGTGACACACACCAATCTGTGGGGAAACACCGTGCGCAAGCTCATCATCCTCGTCGCGACCGCCCTGGTCGCGGTGTCACTCTCCGGGGTCTCGGCCCCCGCGTCGGCCACGCCCGACCACTACGTCCCCGCGACGGGTCCGGCGTTCAACAACCCCTACGGCAACAAGGCTGCGGTCCGTCGACTGATCAGCCAGGTCAACCGCACCATCGACTCGGTGCCGCGCGGTGGCCGGATCCGCATCTCCGCGTGGAACGTGCGCAGCGCCAACATCACCAACGCCCTGATCCGCGCCCACAAGCGCAACGTCAGCGTGCAGGTCGTGATGGACCGCGGCAACTGGAACCCCAACAACCCCAACGTCGACGCCGCGCGCCTCTCAGCCGCCCTCAAGGTGGGCAACAAGGACCGGACGAAGTCGAAGAAGAGCTTCCTGCGGCGCTGCATCGGCTCCTGCCGCGGCAAGCACGGCATCCCGCACTCCAAGTTCTTCCTCTTCAACAAGGTGCGGGTGAAGAAGAACAAGAAGGTCAAGACCGTGAAGTGGGTGGCCATGTACGGCTCCTACAACGCGACCGAGCTCGGCGCCACGATCCAGTGGAACGACCTCTACACGGTCAAGAAGGACGAGGCCCGCTACCGCAGCTTCCTCGGCGTCTTCAACGAGATGGCCAAGGACAAGGCGATCAAGAACGCCTACACCGGCTACGACGACGGCGTCGTCGGCACGTCGTTCTACCCCTATGTCGGCTCCGAGGCGACGACTCCGGACCCGATCATGGACGTCCTCAACTCGGTCTCCTGCAAGGGCGCCAAGAACAAGACCGGCACGACCCGCATCCGGATCGCCCAGACCTCGATGTACGGCGACCGCGGCCTCAAGCTGGCCCGCAAGATCTCCCAGCTGAAGCGGCAGGGCTGCAACATCCGCCTCGTCTACGCCATGTTCGGCACGGAGGTGCTCCGGATCATGCGCGCGGCGAAGGTGCCCCTGACCCACCTGGCCTACGACAACAACGAGGACGGTCTCTACGACCGCTACGTCCACATGAAGTCGATGGCAATCAGCGGCAACGTCGCCGGTGACCCGGGTGCCAAGATCACCTGGAACGGCTCGGCCAACTGGACGTCGGTGGCCCTGGCCAGCGACGAGGTGGTGGGCGTCGTGCGCAAGAAGTGGGTCACCAACCGCTACATGCAGTGGATCGACTACCTCTTCACCCACCGCCCTGCGGCCTGGGGCCCCGAGCACCCGGGCAACAACGGCAGCGACCCGACCGGTCGCACCGCGGCGAGCGCCATGGACACCTACGAGTCCCGGACGGCCGCGCAGGACCAGTACGACGCCCAGGTCGAGGCGCGCGCCAAGAAGCGCGGCGTCGACCCCTACGCCCTCATCAAGGGAGAGAACTGAGATGACCCCGATGCGAACCCGGTCCCGAGGAATCCGCAAGGAGTCTGCACGCGCCCGGTTCGCACCTGCGGTCGCCCAGCTCGCGACGGTCGGCCTGGTGGCCGGCCTCCTGCTGGCCGCACAGAACCCGGGTGCCCGGGCAGGGGCGTCCGATGCGGACATCGCCGACCTGGTCCCGGTGGCCCGCACCTCCGCCGCAGCCAAGCGCGCCGCCGCGTGCGTCGACGTGCTCGTCGTCGGCATCGACGGCAACGGGCAGGGCAAGAAGGAGAAGCCCGGCCAGACGGTCGCGGCCATCTCCAACAAGATCTCCGCCAAGGCCCGCAAGCAGGGGCGCACCGTCGCCGTCAAGCGGATCAGGCTCTCGACGCCCGGCGCCGTCGTCGCGCTGCGCACCACGAAGGGTGCCGGCGCCAAGGCGGTGTCGCGAGCGGGGCTGAAGCGCTGGAAGAAGCCGGTCGCCAAGGGCATCAAGGCCACCCGCAAGCTGGTCAACCGCCAGCTGGCGAGCTGCACGGAGCAGCAGGTGCTGCTCGTCGGATATGCGCAGGGTGCTGCCGTCGCGCACCGCGTGCTGCAGGACCTCCACAAGTTGGACGCGCTCGCCAACGTCGCCGGTGCGGTCACCATCTCCGACCCCTCGCGTGTGCGGAAGTCCTCGACCGGTCGCCCGCTGGGCAGCCCCGCCGCCGCCAAGAACTCCGAGGGCATCCTCACGAAGTTCACCAGGTCCACGGGTGACGTCCCCGACGCCGCGGGCACCTTCGGGGTCGTCTCGGTCTGCCACAAGGGCGACCTGATCTGCAACCCGAGCAAGGTCTCGGCAGCCAGGGCGCTGTCGCTGTCGCTGTCGTACGGGTCGAAGAAGTCCCGTTCCGCGATGCGCGCCGCGGCCAACCGGGCGTGGGCCCAGGTCTCGCTGTGGCCCGTCCCGATCACGTCCCAGGTCGTTGTCGGGGTCAAGCAGCAGGTCGCGACCCAGATCAGCGTCGCCGGCGGCTCCCCGACGTCCCCTGCGGCGCGCTTCACGCCCGTCTCCGTCCCCGCCGGCCTGAGCCTGGCGGAGAGCGGTGCAGTGACCGGTCGGATCGACGCCCCCGGCTCCTACCCGGTGTCCTACACCGTGGCCGGTGTGTCGCCCGCGACCACCTCCAAGAGCGGCACCTTCACCGTCGTCGTCCGCGAGCCTTCCAGCGGCGCCGCGGCGGGCGGCCAGTCCTCCTGCGCCGTCCGTGCCGACGCCACCGCCTGGTGCCAGGGCCGCAACGACTACGGCCAGCTCGGCGACGGCACCACGACGCTGCGCATCAGCCCCACCCAGGTGATCGGCACCGGATGGGCGCGGATCGCCAGCGGCGGCAGCTTCACCTGTGGCGTCAAGCTCGACGGCACCCTGTGGTGCTGGGGCCTCAACAACTTCGGTCAGCTCGGTGGCGCCGACAAGACCACCTCCCCGCTGCCGCGCCAGGTCGGCACCGCCACGACGTGGCGCGACGTGTCGGCCTCGTGGCAGCACGCCTGCGCGACCCAGAGCGACGGGTCCGCCTGGTGCTGGGGCCAGAACCAGCGCGGTCAGCTCGGCGCCGGCACCACCACGACGCGCAGCAGCGCGCCGATGCGCGTGCGGGGCGACCAGCAGTGGACCTCGATCTCCGCAGGCGGGTGGGGCACCTGTGGCACCACCTCCAGCGGTACGGCGTACTGCTGGGGCGAGAACTCCATGGGCTCGGTCGGCGACGGCACGATCACCAACCGCAACCGGCCGACGGTCGTCACCGGCGGCATTCAGCTCGCACAGGTCTCCACGACCTGGGGCCGCAGCTGCGGCGTCACCCCCACCGGCCAGGTCTGGTGCTGGGGCGAGAACTCCAACGGCGAGCTCGGCAACGGCAACCGCACCAATTCCGCCAAGCCCGTCCAGGTCAGCGGCGGCGGCAGCTTCACCGCCGTCGGCACCGCGGTGACCGCCACGTGTGCCACGCGCACCGACGGCCAGGTGCTGTGCTGGGGCGACAACCGCTACGGCCAGCTCGGGCCGGCCGCGGGCGCCGGCTACGCCCTGACGCCCGTCGCCGCGGGCCTGTCCGCGAGCGGTCCGGTCACCGGCGGATGGCTCCACCTGTGCGCCGAGGGCGCCGGGTGCTGGGGCGCCAACGAGTCCGGCCAGCTCGGCAACGGCACGATCGTCCCTGCGGCGATGCCCGCCGAGCCCGCGGCCCCCTGGGGCCCCGGCACGGCCGTGACCACCAAGCAGGTCAAGAAGTGGACCGCGGCCAAGATCGCGACCAAGGCGATCTCGGGGCGCCCGAACGTCAACGCGCGCGCCAAGCGCGGCTCGATGTCGACCCAGGTGATGACCTTCAACATCCTCGGCAGCCAGCACACCGCTCCGGGCGGGGCGCGTCCCAACTTCGCCCCCGGCCGGGTCCGCACCGAGTGGGCCAAGAACCTCATCAACCAGCGCGGCGCCACGCTCATCGGCCTCTCCGAGCCGCAGCCGGACCAGATCACCGCCCTCGACGTGGCGACCAACGGGGCGTTCTCGATCTACCCCGGCAACACCATGGGCTACGACGCCGCGCCGCAGTCGGTGATGTGGAAGGACTCCGAATGGTCCTTCGTCTGGGGCAACACCGTCCAGATGCCGTTCATGGGTGCGTCGCGTCCGCAGGCCCTCGTCCGGTTGCGCAACACCTCGACCGGTCGCGAGATCTACTGGATCAACGCCCACCTCTCGCCCGGCAAGATGCAGGCCGACCGCGACAAGGGCATGGCCATCATCAAGCAGACGGTCAAGCAGCTCGCCGGTGACGGCCTGCCGGTGCTGGTGACCGGCGACCTCAACGAGCACGCCAAGGCGTTCCGCCGGATCGCCTGTCCGACCGACCTCGACGCGGCCGTCGGTGGCCAGACCAAGGGATCGACGTGCCGCCTGCCCCAGGCCATGCGCGTCGACTGGATCTTCGGTCGCGGCTCCTTCGACAACACCGAGGTCAACCAGGGCGCCCAGGTGCGGCGTACGACGGACCACGCGGTGGTCTCCTCACGCTTCACCGTGCAGTAATGTCCCGGCTGCCCACCATGAGCAGCCGGTCGGCACGGGCAGGGGAGGAGTCGCGATGAAGATCAACGTGCATCGCGTCGACGACGACGGCCTGCACCTAGAGCGCGGCGCCGACTGCTCCCTCGACGTCCACTTCGACGGCTGGCGCGGCTGGTCGGTCGCGGTGGAGGACGGTGCGGACCCGGTGACGGTGCCGTGGCCCAAGCGGCTCCAGGCACGCTTGGACGGCACCTCGCTGGTGACCATCACCGTCGACGAGGAGGAGGTGTTCCGCGAGGAGCTCACCTTCGGCACCGGGCAGGGGCGCGTCGAGCTCGTGGACCGCTTCGGCAACCCGGTCATCATCGACAAGTGGGGCCTGACCCAGCGGATCTTCGAGACCCGGCGCGAGGGCGGCGCGGTCGAGGCGATGACCGCGATGGCGGAGCGGGTCCTGGACGTGATGCGCGAGTCGTGCGGCATCGAGGGCTGGATCTCCTTCGGCACGCTGCTCGGCGCGGCCCGCGCCGGCGCCGTCATCGGCCACGACAGCGACATCGACCTGTGCTTCCTGTCCGAGAAGCAGACCCCGGCCGAGATGGCCGTGGAGATCTGGGGCATCGCCCGGGCGCTGGTCGACGCCGGCATCTCGGTCAAGCACAAGACCGCCAGCTTCATCACCGTCGTCTACGACGCGCCCGACGGTGGAGAGGACGGCATCGACATCTACACCTGCTTCTACGTCGGCGAGCTGCTGCACGAGACGGCCACCGTGCGCGAACGGGTGCCCCGCTCTGCAGTCCTGCCGCTGCGGACACTCGAGTTCGAGGGCCGAGACATGCCGGCCCCCGCCGACCCCGACCGGCTGCTGAGAGTCTCCTACGGGCCCCGGTGGCGGGTGCCCGACCCGTCCTTCCGCCACCTGCCCTCGCGCGAGATCACGGATCGCTTCGACGGCTGGTTCGGCTCGGTGATGACCAACCGGCGCGACTGGACGCAGTACAACGGCCAGGTGGGGGCGGCGAGCATGCGCCCGAGCCCGTTCGCCCACTGGGTGGTCGACCAGCTCGACGACACCCACGGCGGACAGCTGCGCGTGCTCGACGTCGGCTCGGGCTCCTCGGCCGACCTCCGCGCCTACCACCGAGCGGGGTGCAAGGCGATCGGCTACGACTACGCCCACCCCGGCAAGCACGCGCTCGGCGGCCAGGAGATCGACCTGCCCGACAGCGCCGGGCGCCGGGTCCTCAACCTGCTCGACGAGCGCGACGTGCTGAGCGTCGGCGCGCTGGCCGCGCGCCAGAAGGGGCCCAAGGTCCTCACCGCCCGCCAGGTCCTGGAAGCGGTCGCACCCCGCTCGCGCGACCAGCTCTGGCGCTTCGCCTCGATGGCGCTCAGCGACGGGGGCCGGGTCTTCGTCGAGGGGATGAGCCGCTCCCCCCAAGAGTGCCGGAAGGCCCAGGAGCGCACCGGGTCGCCCCGCCTGTGGCCGGTCGACCCGACCGACGTCGTCGACGACGTCGGTGCCAGCGGGGGGCGGGTGGTGCACCGCGAGGGATTCGCCGCCGCCGCCCGGGCCAGTCGCACCGGCAGTCCGGCGCGCTGGCGGATGATCGTCGACTACGCGGCACCAGACAACTCAGCGCAGGAAGGTCGGACGGACCCATGACGCAGGTCGTGTACCTCCACGTGGGAGGCCCCAAGTCGGGCACCACCTTCATCCAGCAGGTGCTCGAGCACAACGCCGACACCCTGGCCACCGCCGGGGTGCTGGTCGTCGGCCCGCGCCTCGACCTGATCCACGCCGCCATGGCGGTGCGTGGCGACAGCCGACTCGACGACCTCCCGACCACGGCCCGCGACGCATGGGCCCGGGTCAGCGCGCGGGTGCGGGCCTGGCCGGGCCGGTCCGCCATCGTCAGCTACGAGCTCTTCGCCAACGCCACCGCGGAGCAGGTGCACGCGGCGCTCGCGTTGCTCGACGGCATCGAGGTGCACGTGGTGGTCACCGCCCGCGACCTCGGCAAGGCCATCGCGTCCTCGTGGCAGGAGCAGCTCAAGTTCGGCCTCACCAAGGCGCTGGAGTCGTGGTCGCCACCGCAGGAGAGCGCCATCGACAGCGAGTGGGGCTGGCGGACCATGCAGCCGGCCAACGTCGCGGCCCGTTGGGGAGCCGGTCTGCCGCCCGCCCGGGTGCACGTCGTGACCGTCCCCGCCCGTGCCACCGGTGCCGACGAGCTCTGGCACCGCTTCGCCGGTGCGACCGACCTCAACGACGTCGCCGACCTCGACCTCGGGGTCGAGCGGGCCAACGAGTCGCTGGGCGTCGTCGAGGCCGAGCTGTTGCGCCGGGTCAACGCCGCCGTCGACGGCCGGGTCCCCGGCGGCAGGCAGAAGTCGCTGTGGCTGCGCGACCTGCTCGCCCACACGATCCTGGCTCCCCTCGGGCGCGAGCCGATCGGTCTGAGCGCCGCCCACGCCGAGGAGGCCGCCGCCCAGGCCGAGTCCGCGATCACCGCGATCACCGCCGCCGGCTATGTCGTCCACGGGGACCTCGAGGACCTGAGGCCGACTCCCGGGCAGGCACGCCTGCCGGGGGAGGTGAGCGACACCGAGGTCGCCGGGTCCGCCGCGCTGGCGCTCGCCGACCTGTTGGTGTGGGCGCGCCGCGCGGGCGCCGACGTACGCACTCCCGCAGCCGGGGCCACCTCGGACGCCCCCGACCGCCCCTCGGGCGCGACCGCCGGGGTCAAGGGAGCAGTCCGGGGCTCGCTCGCCCGCCGTGCCGCCCCGGTGCGCGATCGCCGGGTGGGGCACCTCGAGCAGCGGATCGCCGAGCTGGAGGCGCAGGTCGAGCAGTCGCGCGCCCTCCACCTGCGGGTCGCCACCCTCTCCGACGTGGTCGCGCAGCTGCTGCTGCCCGCGGCCCAGCAGGACGAGGACCTGACCATGGCCGCGCTGCGCTCCTACCGGGACCGGTCACTGTGACGGCGCAGGGTCACCTCGAGCGGTTGCGCGAGGGCCTGCAGCGTCGCGTGGGCGGTCGGGTCGCGGCCGCCGCCGGCATCGACGAGCTCGCCGGTCTGGAGGAGAGCGCCTCGTCCCTGGAGGTCGCCGTCGCCGAGAACCGCGAGCTCGAGGTGCCGCTCACCGCCCTGGTCGAGGCACTGGAGGGTGACGTCACGGAGGTGCTGTCGCGGAGGGCCGGCACCGGGATGGGAGCATGACCCCCATGTCTGCCCCGCCGATCGAGCTCTCCGTGGTGGTCCCCTGCTACAACGAGGAGGAGTCGCTGCCGCGCCTGGTCGAGGTGCTCACCGAGCAGCTGTCCGCGCTGACGCCAGACTTCGAGGTGATCCTCGTCGACGACGGCAGCCGCGACCGCACCCTCGCCATGCTGCGCGAGGTGCACCGCCAGCACCCCCGGTTCCGCTACCTCTCGCTGAGTCGCAACTTCGGCAAGGAGTCGGCGATGCTCGCCGGGCTCAGCCACGCGCGCGGCGAGAAGGTGGCCATCATGGACGCCGACCTCCAGCACCCCCCGAGCCTGCTGGCGACGATGCTCCCCCTGCTGGAGTCCGGTGAGTTCTCCCAGGTCGTCGCCCGCCGGACGCGCACCAACGACCCGGTGCTGCGCACGGCGCTGTCCCGTCTCTACTACAAGCTGATGAACCGGCTCGTCGAGGTGGAGCTGGAGGACGGCGTCGGCGACTTCCGGGTGCTCGACCGTCGCGCCGTCCGCGCGCTGCTGACGCTGGGGGAGACCAACCGGTTCTCCAAGGGCCTCTTCGCCTGGATCGGCTTCCCCACCGCAGTCGTCGACTACGAGAACGTCTCGCGTGAGGCCGGAGCCACCAAGTGGCGCATGCGCGACCTCTTCAACTACGGCATCGACGGCGTCGTGTCGTTCAACTATCGACCGCTGCGAATGTCGATCTGGCTGGGGATCGTGGTCACGATGCTGGCCGTCGGCTACGCCCTGTGGGTGCTGGTCGACGCCATCTGGCACGGCAACAGCGTGCCCGGCTACGTCACCACGATCTGCGCGGTCACCGCCCTCGGCGGCGTCCAGCTGGTCGTGCTCGGGGTGATCGGCGAGTACCTCGGCCGGATCTATGCCGAGACCAAGCAGCGTCCGCTCTTCCTGCTCAAGGAGAGCAGCGATTCCGGTTTCGCGGTGACCAGCGTCCTGGGCCGTGAGCACGAGGCCCTCCACGAGCTGGAGGACCAGTCGATCGAACGGAGCGAGCCGGCGTGACCGACTCCAGTCCCACCCGCGCCGACGTCCGCACGGGTCCTCGTGCCGCCTGGGTGTGGCCGCTGCTCGTGGTCGTGGTGACGGCCGCCTACACGGCCGTCCCCTTCGTGATCACCGGCTGGTTCTACCAGCGCGGCGACACCGCGGCGCAGTTCGCCCCGACGTGGTGGCACTTCGGTGAGATGATCCGAGGCGGCCAGTGGCCGCTGTGGCTCGACCCGCAGGCGTGGGCCGGGGGCAACTACGTCGCCGAGGCGCTCTTCGGCACCTACAACCCGCTCAACGTGCTGGTCTGGTTGGCGGTGTCGCTCGGCCCCGACCTGGCGGTCTCGACCTACCTCGTCAAGGCGACGGTCATGGTGCTGCTCGCGCTCGGCACCTACCTCCTCGCCCGTGAGTACGACGCCGCGCCCGCCCCGGCGGCTGCCGTCGCGATCGCGCTGCCGTTCTCGGGCTTCACCCTCGTCTGGGACGCCGGCTCGTGGCCGTCGGGCCTGATGGCCTTCGCCTACTTCCCCTGGGTGTGGGTCACCTTCCGCCGCGCGCTGCGGGGCACGGGAAGCCCGTTCTGGGCGTTCCTCGCCGGTCTGCTCGCGGTGCTCAACGGCAACCCCTACGGCACCCTCGCGGTGATCACCATCGGCGCCGCCCTCGTGGTCGAGGGCATCGCCCTACGCGCCTGGGGCGGCGTGGTGCGGCTGGCGCTGGTCGGCGTCGCTGTCGCCGCCTTCCTGCCGCTCGTCTACCTCCCCCTGCTGGAGTCCTCCGACCTCGCGGTCCGCTCCGCAGGCGCTCTGTTCGAGAACAGCGGCAAGCTGCGCCCCACGGCCGGCGACCTGCTGGCCGCGAGCTCGCCGCTGCACACGCCGCCGATCAGGGCGATCACCGGCCCGATGCTGGTGCCGGCCACCTTCTTGGCCTGGTTCGTCCTCCCGCTCCTGCCCTGGCTGCGCTACGGCGTGCTGCGCCGCCGCGCCCGGGAGTTCGTGGGCCTCGGCCTGATCACGGTCGCCTACCTCGCCCTCACCCTCGGTCCGAGCAAGCTGTGGCTCTTCCGCTGGCCGCTGCGCGTCATCGAGTACTTCTACCTCGGGGTGCTGGTGGTCTTCGCGGTCCTGCTGAGCCAGGGCCTGGCACGCTCGACGATGCGCCCCCGGTTGGTCGGCACCGGCCTGATCCTGGTCGCCGCGGGCTGGCTCACCTGGTCGCAGGACCCCTCGGCGCTGCGGCGGGCGGCGATCGGCACCGCGGTGCTGGCCGCGTTGACGGTGGTCGCCCTCGCCGCCCATCTGGTGGTGCGGCGCACCGCGCTCGTGTCGCTCGTGGCGATCGGTGGCGTCGGGGCCGTGCTGGCACTGCAGGTCGGCGTCTTCGGCGAGAACGCCAGCTCACGCGTGTGGCACGTCCCGAGCGACGTCTCGGCCCTGCAGCAGACCTTCGCCGACCGCGAAGGCCGGGTCATGCAGTTCGCCGACCTCAAGCCGCTCCAGAACAAGGGCCAGATCGGCAAGCTCGAGCAGCAGTGGGACACCTACCTCCCCGGCAGCATGTACCACCCCGCGGGAGTCGAGGCGGTCAACAACTACACCGGCATGGGCTTCTTGCCGTTCACCAGGAACTTCTGCATGGAGTACGACGGCCTCACCCAGGCCTGCGGCTACCGCAACCTGTGGAAGGTCGGCGGTTCCGGGCAGCCCACGCTGGCCGACCTGATGAAGCTCGACACCATCGTCGTGCAACCGTCGCTGGCCAAGGGCGTCACGCCGGGGGAGGGCTGGACCGAGGAGTCGAGCGACGGCGCCGCCCTCGTGCTGCGTCACGACGGAGAACAGCCCTACGCCGGATCCGAGCTGTCGTGGGTCTCCGCCGGCATCGAGGTGTCCGGGCCGGCCACGGTCGGCGACACGCACGAGAGGCTCGACGTCACCGCCGCCCCCGACGGCGGCCAGCTGATCTTCTCGATGCTCGCCTGGCCCGGCTGGTCGGCCGACCTCGACGGCAAGCCGCTGAGCGTCACGCGCAACGACATCGGCCTCCTCACCGTCACCCTGCCCGCCGGGGCGAGCGGCACCGTCGACCTCACCTATCGCCCGCCCGGCTTCGCGGTCGGCCTGCTGGGTGCCGGGCTCGGCGGCGCCCTGGGCCTGGGGCTCGCCCTGGTCGGCTGGCGCTCCTGGCGGCGCCGCCGCCCCGACGACCGGCCCTGGACCGCCGACGACCGAGGCCCCCTCGAGCCCCGCGACGATGTGACAACAGTCTCGGACACGGCCCCTGCCATGCCGTAGGAGCGCTCACTAGACTCCCGAGCGTTCCACTCAGCGACCGCACAGGAGCCACCACATGCCTCGCCTCTGCCAGACCGACGGTCTCACCGAGGACCAGACCGAGATCCTCAAGGCCGTGCGGCAGTTCGTGGACGAGAAGATCATCCCGGTCGCCACGGAGCTCGAGCACCAGGACGAGTACCCCACCGAGATCGTCGAGGGACTCAAGGAGCTCGGCATCTTCGGGCTGATGATCCCCGAGGAGTACGACGGCCTCGGTGAGTCCCTGCTGACGTACGCCCTGTGCGTGGAGGAGATCGCCCGCGGCTGGATGAGCGTGTCCGGCGTGATCAACACCCACTTCATCGTGGCCTACATGCTGATGCACCACGGCACGCAGGCGCAGAAGGAGAAATACCTGCCGAGGATGGCGACCGGTGAGGTCCGCGGCGCGTTCTCGATGTCGGAGCCGGGGCTGGGCTCGGACGTGGCGGCGATCTCGACCAAGGCGATCAGGGACGGCGACGACTACGTCATCAACGGCCAGAAGATGTGGCTGACCAACGGCGGCAGCTCGACGCTCATCGCGGTGCTCACCAAGACCGACGAGGGCGCTGAGACGCCGTACAAGAACATGACGACGTTCCTGGTGGAGAAGGAGCCGGGCTTCGGGGAGACCGCGCCCGGGCTGACCATTCCCGGCAAGATCGACAAGATGGGCTACAAGGGCGTCGACACGACCGAGGCGATTTTCGAGAACCACCGCATCGGCGCCGACCAGGTCCTGGGAGGGGAGCCCGGCAAGGGCTTCTACCAGATGATGGACGGTGTCGAGGTCGGCCGCGTCAACGTCGCCGCGCGCGCCTGCGGCATCGCCAACCGGGCCTTCGAGCTCGGCATCGCCTACGCCCAGCAGCGGGAGACCTTCGGCAAGCCGATCGCCGAGCACCAGGCCGTCCTGTTCCGCCTCGCCGAGATGGCGACCAAGGTCGAGACCGCCCACACCATGATGGTGAAAGCGGCGCGGCTCAAGGACTCCGGCCAGCGGATGGACGTGGAGGCCGGGATGGCCAAGATGGTCGCGAGCGAATACTGCAACGAGGTCGTCGAGGCGTCGTTCCGCATCCACGGCGGCTACGGCTACTCCAAGGAGTACGAGATCGAGCGGCTCTACCGCGAGGCGGCGTTCATGCTCATCGGCGAGGGCACCTCCGACATCCAGAAGATGATCATCGGCCGCAGCCTCCTCAAAGACTACAAGCTCCGCTGACCTAGGATCGCTCGCATGCCCGGTGGTCGTCTCGTCCTGCACGTCGGGGCCATGAAGTCGGGGACGACCTATCTCCAGTCGTTGATCTTCGCCAACCGCGAGCGACTGGCCGAGCGTGGCATCTTCGTGCCCGGCAGGACCTGGCGCAAGCAGGCCAGGGCGGTCCACGGGCTCCTCCACTCGGAGGGCACGGCGTGGCAGTCCATGGCCCAACGGATCTCCGCGCACTGTGGCACCTCCGTGGTGTCCATGGAGTTCCTGGCCACGGCCGGCCCCGGGCAGGCGAGGGCCCTGCGCGAGAGCGTGGCAGGTGACATCGAGGTCGTCCTGACCGCGCGCGACCTCAACCGCTCCATCCCCGCCATGTGGCAGGAGACGATCCAGAACGGCCACACGTGGACGTGGCAGGACTACCTCGACGGTCTCGCCTCCCACCGACCGGGGCACCGTCCCTCCGGGCAGGCCGCACCCGAGACGGGTGCGCAGTTCTGGCGGCAGCAGAACCTGGTGCGGATGGCCCGCACCTGGGGCGACGTGGTCGGGTACGACTGCGTGAGCGTGGTGACGGTCCCGCACCCGGGGGCATCGCGTGAGCTCCTCTGGGAACGCTTCGCGAGCGTGCTCGGCACCGACCCCGCCGGCATGGAGACGCCCCGGGCGGTCAACGAGTCGATCGGCCTGGCCTCGGCGATGGTCCTGCGGGAGCTCAACGTGCTGCTCGACGACCTGGGGCTCGACTTCCCAGCCAGCAGCGTGGTGCGCAAGCGCCTGCTGGCCAAGCGCCTGCTGGCGGACCGCCGGGGCAGCGAGCCCACCCTCGGGCTGCCGGTCGCCGACTG
Organism: Propionibacteriales bacterium; assembly: GCA_038259535.1. Taxonomy (GTDB): domain Bacteria; phylum Actinomycetota; class Actinomycetes; order Propionibacteriales; family Nocardioidaceae; genus Nocardioides. The sequence goes on from JBBSOR010000054.1 coordinate 23,097, forward strand.
GGTGGTCGAGCACTCCGCCCGGACCGTGGAGCAGCTGAGCGGGCTCGGCGTACGCCTCGTGGGTGACTGGGCGGACCTGACGCCGGTCGAGGTGCCGGGGGCGCACACGCGGGACGTGGGCGACCGCGAGGTGGCCGACGCGGCCCTGGCCGGGCTGGCCGGGCTCGTGGCCGCGGCGACCCGGGATCCCGACGCCTTCCGCCGCTGAGCCCCCGGGCGCCGGTCCCGGGCGGGCCTAGACTCGGGTGATGAGCGACTTCCGTGCGCGCGACGCCGACCGCGACCGGGCCGTCGAGCTGCTGGAGGCGGCCCACGCGGACGGCCGGCTGGGGGCGGAGGACCACGACCTGCGCGTCGCGCGAGCGCGGTCGGCGGAGTCGCTGGACGAGCTCAGGGCGCTGACCCGCGACCTGCTCACCGCCACCGCGCGGCCCGGGCCCGGGCCTGCTCCGGCGTACGGTGCGGCCAGACCGACCGCCCAGCGCCAGGCCCGGTCGGGGCAGTGGCTGGTCGGGCTCGTGATCGCCGTCGTCGCGTTGCTCGCGCTGGGGGTGGCGTCGACGCTGCTCGTCTCATCCTCCTCCGTCAGCGGTCCGGAGTCGTCCACCTCCCCCGCGGAGGAGTCCGTCTCCGCACCGGCGCAAGGAGCGGGGTTCGAGATGACACCCCGTCAGGTGCGCACGTTCCTGCGGCGCTACGAGGCCGAGTTCGGCACGCTCGACTCCTACAGCGTCGTGTTCTCCCCCTCACGGGTGATCGTGGAGGTGCCGGTGCGGGCCAAGGCCCCGCGCTACGACCGCTGGCTCTACGACGGCACCTTTCGGCGCCTCTCCGAGGCGTCGGCCGTGCGGAGTTCCGCCGAGGTGTTCGACCTCGGGCCGCTCGGCGTCGGGCGTCTCTTCGAGAACATCACGACAGCCAGGCGCACCCTCCGTGTCGACGGTGGCACGCTCACCCATGTCGTGGTGCACCACTGGAAGGACGAGGCGGCGAGCGTCAACATCCATGTCGCCAACACGTTCGACGAGACCGCCCGCCTCGCCACCACGGTGGCGGGCGACCGGATCGTGCGCCGGTCTCCTTTTCGGCCGTGACGCATCCCACCCGGTCCTGACGTCTCGGACGGGTCGGGCTACGGCACGATGTGCGGCATGAGTGAGCCCAAGACCGACCCCGGCAACTACTTCGAGGACTTCACGCTCGGGCAGGTCATCGAGCACGCCACGCCCCGGACGGTGACCGAGGGCGACCGCGCTCTCTACGGTGCGATCTACCCGACCCGCTTCGCCGTCTGGTCGTCGGCGGAGTTCGCGGCCTCGGTCGGGCTCACCGCGCGCGGCGGGAGTGGCCATCCGCTCGAGGAGCTCATCGGCTTCCACGTCGCCTTCGGCAAGACCGTGCCCGACGTCTCGCTCAACGCGGTGGCCAACCTGGGGTACGCCGAGTGCCGCTTCCACGTCCCGGTCGTGCCCGGCGACACGCTGCGCACGCGCTCGGAGGTCATCGGCCTCAAGCAGAACTCCAACGGCCGCACCGGCGTCGTGTGGGTCCGCTCGAGTGCCACCAACCAGCGGGGCGAGGTCACGATCGACTGGGCACGCTGGGTGATGGTGCACAAGCGGGACGCCGACGCGCCCGCCCCCGAGACCGTCGTACCCGCGCTGGCCGCCGCGGTGGCTGCCGAGGACCTGGTGGTGCCCGCCGGCCTCGACTTCACGTCGTACGACGTCGCTGCCGCCGGGTCGCCGCACCGGCTGGGCGACTACGCGGTGGGGGAGCGGATCGACCACGTCGACGGCGTGAGCCTCACCGACGCCGAGCACATGATGGCCACCCGCCTGTGGCAGAACACCGCCAAGGTGCACTTCAACACCGAGGCGCGTCCCGACGGCCGCCGGCTCGTCTACGGCGGGCACGTGATCTCGCTGGCCCGGGCGCTCTCCTTCAACGGGCTGGCCAACGCCCAGCTGATTGCCGCGATCAACGCCGGGGCCCACGTCGCCCCGGCCTTCGCCGGCGACACCGTCCATGCGTGGTCCGAGGTGCTCGACGCGGTTCCCGTGGCGGCGCCGGGCGTCGGCGCGCTCCGGTTGCGGCTGGTGGCCACGAAGGGGCGCGACGCGTCGATGACGCTTCGCGGGGAGGACGGGACCTACGCCGACGGGGTGCTGCTCGACCTGGACTACTGGGCGTTCGTCCCGCGCTGACGCCCCTGGCTCACCGCCCGCGCGCGAGTCGTCGTACGACGCGCCCGAGGGCGGTGCGTGAGGGGGCTTCTGCGACCTCGGAATGCCCCTCGGGCACCGCTCCGTCGGGCGCCGTTGCCTCGGCCTCGGTCCGCGCCAGCAGCTCGGCGGCGATGAAGTCCTGGGCGACCGCGAGCACCTCGGCGTCGGGTACGGCGTCGGGGTCGACGCCACGGCCCTGACCGAGCGGGGTCGGCTCGGGGTCGGGTCGCAGGTCGTCGAGGTCGCCCACGACGTGCCACGGCGCGGCGGCGAGCTCGTCGACCATCCGGCCGCCGCGCTCGACCAGCCAGGCGTGCATGTCGGGTGCCAGGGCGAGGCGCCCCGGGGGCGCGCC
>JBBSOR010000055.1:0-25356 GCA_038259535.1 Propionibacteriales bacterium
CCCGCCCGCCCCCCCCCCCCCCCCCGTGGCGGGGTACCGCGGCGGGCCCCCCCCCCCGGGGGTGGGGCCCGGGGCCCGTCGACCACGCGTGCTGCAGCGTCGCCGCTGCTACCAGACGCGTCGGCTGGAGCCGCCGAGCGGGACGAAGTTGAGCACCAGGCCGACCACGATGAGGATCAGGCCGATGGTGGTCAGGATGCCCTGGGGCAGCAGAAGCCCGAGGATGAGCAGGATCAGTCCGAGGACAATCATGTTTTCGCCTCCTAGTTGAGCAGCCCCTTGTGGGCGGCCGCACCACTGTGCCCGGCGTACCACGTCGTTGGGAAGTCGGAACGCCCGAAGGGGTGAGGTGGCCTCACTCGGCCGAGAGCGTCCGGATCGCGTCGTGGATGTCGAGCGTGCGCCGGGCCGACTCGACGTGGAGGTTCTCCACCATCTTGCCGCGGTGGGTCACGACGCCCGCGCCCTTGCCGTCCTCCCAGGCCGCGATCAGCCCGCGGGCGTCCTCCACCGCCTGCTCGCTCGGGGCGAAGGCGGAGTTGGCCCCCTCGACCTGGCCGGGGTGGATCAGGGTCTTGCCGTCGAAGCCCATCTGTCGACCCTGCTCGCACTCGGCGAGGAAGCCCTCGGTGTCCCTGACGTCGTTGTAGACCCCGTCGATGACCGCGATCCCGGCCGCGCGTCCGGCCAGCAGGGCGGTGTGGAGGCTGGGCAGGATCGGTCCCCGACCGGGGACGTGCTCGGCGTAGAGCTCCTTGACCAGGTCGTTGGTGCCGAGGACGAAGGCCCCGAGACGCTCGGAGGCGCGCGCGATGGCGAGGGCGTCCAGGATCGCGGCGGGCGTCTCGACCATCGCCCAGAGGCGGGTGTGGTCGGGGGCGCCGGCCTTCTCCATCGCGGCGACGAGCTGCTGCACCTCGGCGGCGCTGCCGACCTTGGGCACGACGATCGCGGCCGGCCCGGCCTGGCTGGCGGCGACGATGTCGTCGTCGTGCCACTGGGTGCCGATGCCGTTGACGCGGATCGTGACCGTGCGCCGGCCGTACTCGCCGCCGGCGGCAGCCGCGGCCGCCGACTCACGGGCGGCCGCCTTGGCGTCGGGGGCGACGGAGTCCTCGAGGTCGAGGATCAGGCCGTCGCAGGCGATGGACTTCGCCTTCTCCAGGGCCCGCTCGTTGGAGCCGGGCATGTAGAGGACGGAGCGGAGCGGGGTGAAGGTCATGTCGTGCCGAGTCATCTCAGGCCTCCGGCTCGCTCTGGTCGGAGATGGCGTCGTACTGCTGCTTGAGCTCGGGGTCGATCGCCGCGAGCTCGTCGGCAAGGCGCACCATCACCTGGCACTGCTTCACCGACGCGTCGTCCTCCATCTTGCCGTCGATCATCACCGCACCCGTTCCGTCGCCCATCGCGGCGATGACGCGGCGAGCGTGCGCGACGTCCTCGACGCTGGGGGAGAAGACCCGGTGGGCGATCGAGATCTGGGCGGGGTGCAGCGACCAGGCGCCGACGCAGCCGAGGAGGAACGCGTTGCGGAACTGGTCCTCGCACGCCTGGACGTCCGAGATGTCGCCGAAGGGCCCGTAGTAGGGGTAGATCCCGTGCATCGCGCACGCGTCGACCATGCGCGCGATCGTGTAGTGCCACAGGTCCTGCTGGTAGATCGTCCGCTCGGCGTCGTACTGCGTCTGCCCGTCCGCCTTCGGTGCGTCCTGCCGGACGAGGTAGCCGGGGTGACCACCCCCGACGCGGGTGGTCTTCATCCGGCGGTCGGCGGCCAGGTCGGCCGGGCCCAGCGACAGGCCCTGCATGCGCGGGCTGGCACCGCAGATCTCCTCGACGTTGGCCACGCCGCGGGCCGTCTCGAGGATGGCGTGGACCAGGATCGGTCGGGTGAGGCCGGCCTTCGCCTCGAGCTGGGCAAGCAGCCGGTCGACGTAGTGGATGTCCTCGGCGCCCTGCACCTTGGGCACCATGATCACGTCGAGCCTGTCGCCGATCTCGGTGACGAGCGTGACCAGGTCGTCGAGGCCCCACGGACTGTCGAGGGAGTTGATCCGCGTCCACAGCTGCGTCGGCCCGCGGGTGCTCCCGAGATCGTCGGTGGCCCGGGCGATGTCGACCAGCCCCTGGCGCGACGTCTCCTTGTTCTCCGCCTTGACCGCGTCCTCGAGGGTGCCCAGGAGGACGTCGACCTTCCCCACCATGCCGGGCACCTTGGCGGCCATCTTCGCGTTGCCCGGGTCGAAGAAGTGAATGGCGCGGCTCGGTCGGGCCGGGATGTCGCGCAGCGGCGCGGGGGCTCCGACGGCGAGTGGGGCGAAGAAGTCCTTGGCGGGGCGAGTCATGGTGCGCAAACTACCGCCGCGGGCGGCCGCGTCGATATGACGGATGTCTCGCTGCGCTGCGCTGTGGCAACCACCGGGCACCCGGTGGTTGCCGAGGTTCTCGGTCGTTGCGACGGGCCAGAACCCGAGGAAGAGGACAGGAAGGTCGCGGATCGACCCCGTCAGGACCGCCCCCGGCGCCACCACGCCCGCTTCGTCGGCGCCGGTTCGGCCGCAGCCCGGGCCGCGCGCTGCGCCTCGATCCGCGCCGTACGACGATCGCGCCAGGCCTCGACCTCGTCGTCGATGTCGCGCTGGCGGGTGATCACCGGCGGCCCCGAGGGTCCGGTCGGCGGCGTGTAGATCGCCCTGCGGACCCGGGCGTTGAAGTCCTCGACCTCCCGGCGAACCTCCGTCTCGACGTTGACCCGGTCGAGCCGACCGTCGAGCTCGGCGTCCTCCTTGCGGAGGGCGAGTGCGGGAGGGAGGAGTGCGATGTTCTCGCGCTCGACCAGCTTCTTGACCCACCAGTCGGGGTCGTGCTCGGTCCCGAGTCCCTCGATGGGCCTGCCCTGCCCGGGGAGGTTGTCGAAGTCGCCGCGCTCCATCGCCTGGCGGACCTGGAGGTCGACCCAGGTGGCCTGCTGAGCGATCCGGGCAGCGGCCGCCGAGCGGCCGGTGCGGTCGTCGCGCGCGGGCATGCGGCGCTCGGCCTCGTCGCCGGCCTCGTCGCCGGTCCCGTCGGGCTGGGGGGTCAGGTCTGGCATCGAGATCACCTCCGTGGCGCTCAGTTTACGGCCCGCCCCCGTCAATCGGTGCGTCGCCGCGGTCAGAGGTCTGCCGATGTCCGTCGGTCGCTGAACGCATGCTTCGGGGCCGCCATCAGCGCGAGCGCGGCGAGGAAGGAGGCGCCGGCGCAGACCGCCCAGACCGTGAGGTAGCCGCTGAGGGGAGCGACCTTCTCCGCCGTCGCATCGAGCGACCCGGTCGCGGTGAGGGCGATGGCGAAGATCGCCGACGCGATGGCGCCGCCGACGGTCTTGGTGCCGTTGGTCATGCCGGTCGCGATCCCGGTGCGCTCCGGAGGGGCGGCGGCGGCCGCGGCTGCGGGGAGGGCGGCGACGAGGGCGCCCGAGCCGAGACCGGCGATGCCCATGTTGACCAGCGCCTGCCAGGTCTCGTCGTGGAACGGCAGCCACAGGAGGTAGCCGATGCCGACGAGGAGGCAGGCCACGATCAACGCACGTCGTACGCCGCCGAGGAGGCGGGTGGTCAGCGGCAGGGTGAAGGCGCCGATGGCCAGGGTGATGACGTAGAGGCCGATCAGGGTGGAGATGAAGGCCGGATCGGCGCCGAGCCCGTAGCCGCGCTCTGCTGGGTCGGCCTGGGCGTAGGTCGAGAGCGGGATCTGCCCGCCCAGCACCGGGATGCCGAAGAGGAAGGCGGTCAGCTGCACGGGCCACTGCGCCGGGCTGGCCAGCAGCTTCACGTCGACGATGGGCTCGGGGTGCTGGTGCTCGAAGCGCCAGAAGCCCACGAAGGCGATCAGGGCCACCACGATCGTGAGCCAGCCGCGTGCCGAGCCGGGACCGTCCAGGCGCAGGAACACCAGGCCGCCCATCAGCACCCCGAGCGCGATGGTGATGAGGCCGAGTCCGGTCCAGTCGATCCCGCCGCCGCTGTCCTCGCCCGGCGCCTGCTCGATGCCGGCGAGGATCACGAAGAAGACCGCCGTCACGACGACGGCGGGGAGGGCGAGCAGGAGGTTCATGTCCATCGAGTCGACCAGCAGGCCGCTGGTCACCGCACCGATGATGACCGCGAGCTCGAGGGAGCCGACCAGGATCGCGGCACCGCGTCGGGTGAGCAGCTCCTGACGGCCCGAGGACCGGGTGCGACGGTGGATGATCGCGATCTCGAGCGGCAGCCACACGACGTACGCGCCCTGGAGCGCCCAGCCGATCAGGAAGGTGGTGAAGCCGGGCGCGAACGCCAGCCACCAGGAGCCGAGGGCGGTGACCGCGGTCGAGATCAGGAGCACCTTCTTGTGCCCGACCAGGTCACCGAGCCGCGCCAGGAGCGGGATGCAGAGTGCGCTGACGATCAGCTGGGCGGCCTCGAACCAGTTGATGTCGCCCTCGGCGATCGACAGGTGCTCGGCGATCTGCGGGTAGATCGGCGTGTAGTAGCCCTGCAGGATGCCGCTGGCGAACTCGACCATGACGAGAAAGCCGACGATCGTCGCCAGGCCCTTCACCGCGGTCTGGGCCGGTGGCCGGGTCGTGGTCATCGCGGGAGCCTCTCGATCAGCAACGTGTACCAGCGGGTGCCGTCGAGCAGGTCGGCGACGCCGAGGTGCTCGTCGTAGGAGTGGATGGCCTGACGCTGCGCCTTGGTCATCCGGAAGGGTGCGAAGCGGTAGACGTGCTCGCTGATCGCGGTGAAGTGGCGCGAGTCGGTGGCGGCCATCATCACGTAGGGAGTCGCGACCGCTTCGGGGAAGACCGTTGCGATGCACTCCTCGAGCAGCTCGAAGGGCGCGTCCATCGGCGAGACGGGCGAGGGCTCACCGGCCTCGACCACGTCGATGCGGATCGAGTCGTCGGCCACGGCGGCGCGGATGTGCTCCACCGCGCCGGCGACGGTGTCGCCCACCATGACCCGGATGTTGAGCCCGGCCTTGGCGGTCGAGGCGATCACGTTGAGGGCCGGCGACCCGCTCAGGGTGGTCGTCGCGACCGTCGTACGCGTCATGGCGGCGGCCTCGGGCCCGGCGGCGAGGAGGGCGCGGGTGAGGATCGGGGCGAGCCGGTCCGCCCGGCCGAGGAGCGGTCGCAGCGGCAGCGGCACGTGCGGTGCGAGGCGGCGCATGAGCTCGAGGGTGGGAGCGGGCGCCGAGGCCGGGAAGGGCGACTTCTCGACCCGCAGGATCGCGCGCGCGATGCGGGCGGTGGGCCCGTTCCTGGCCGGTGTGGAGGCGTGCCCCCCGCGGCCCTCGGCGACCAGCTCGAGGGAGGTGGTGCCCTTCTCGGTGACGCCGATGACGCCCAACGGGGCCTTGACGCCCGGGAACGCACCACCGGCGATGGCGCCGCCCTCGTCGAGCACCAGCCACGGGGTGACGCCGCGCTCACGCAGGACGGCGACCGCCTCGATCGCGGCCGTACCGCTGACCTCCTCGTCGCAGCCGAAGGACAGCCAGACGTCCTGCGCAGGGGTGTGACCGGACTCGAGCAAGGACTCGACGGCCTCGCAGATGCCGACCACGCAGCCCTTGTCGTCAAGGGTGCCGCGGCCCCAGATCGCCGCACCGACGGGGGAGTCGTGGACCTCGCCGCCGAAGGGGTCGTGCTGCCAGGGCGCGCCGGTGTCGACGGGGACGACATCGAGGTGGGCCATCAGGACGACCGGTCGTTCGGCGCTCGCGCCGGACCAGTGGAGGAGCAGCCCGTGGGTGCCGACGCGGGTCAGGTGGAGCCGCTCGTGCAGCAGCGGGAACCAGGCCCCGAGCTCGACGAGCAGGCGGTCGAAGGCGTCGGTGTCGATGCGTGCAGGGTCGCGGTCGGAGACGGTCGGGATGCGGACGAGTGCTTGCAGGGCGCCCACCACTCGTTCGGTCACGGTGAGACCGTAGTGCCCCAACGGCCGTGGTGGACCAGATTCGTCCGGCGTCCACGGCGCGCCGGCGAACCTGCCTCGCCGGTGTCGCCGAGCCGGTGCCCCACGGTGATCGCACCGACGGGGGCGTGGTCGTCGGGAATTGCGAAGGCCGCACGGAAGTCGTCGAGGTGCGGGCCGGGGATGCCGAAGAAGCACGCGCCGAGGCCCTCGTCGACGGCCGTCTGGAGGATCAGGAGCGAGGCCATGCCGGTGTCGACCCACCAGTAGGGCACCGGCCAGCGGTCCTCGTCGCGGTCGGTCCAGCCCTTGTCCTCCTCGGCGTAGCGGTCGAGGTAGGCCTCGCGGCATGCCAGCGGCACGATCACCACCGGCGCGGTGCGCATCCCGTCGATCCAGCCGTTGTGCGTGTCGGGGTCGGCGCCGGTGGACTCCCAGAACAGGGCCAGGTCCTCGGGGGTGTCGAGGACGAGGAAGGCCCACCCCTGGCTGAAGCCGGCGTTGGGCGCGCGCTGGGCGTGCACGACCATCCGCTCGACGACCGCCGGGTCGACCGGGGCATCGGCGTAGCGGCGGACCATGCGCCGGCGGCGTACGACGTCTCCGAACTCCATGCCGGGAGCCTCCCACGAGCGCGCCGTTGGCGTGACCGCCGCTGTAACGCCGTGTTACATCAACTACCCACCCCCATGCATCGGGGTGGCTACACCAACTAACCGGGCGTTACAGCGGGGCTGGGCCGGTGCTGGGCCGGTGGCCCCCGGGCGCCGGGTCTGGGATCCGAGACGGCTGGCCGGGGTGGTGCGTTGACCCGGGTCCCGGTTGTCGATGGACTGCATCCATGACCCCCACCGCGACCGACTTCGAGGCGATGTGGCGGGACCTGGCGCCGCTCGGGCGCTCCGCCGCGTCGGGCGGCTACTTCCGCCAACCCTGGGCCTCCGCCGAGACCGAGCTGCGCGCCTGGTTCGTCGCCGAGTGCGCCGCCCGCGACCTCGAGGTGGAGACCGACGGCATCGGCAACCAGGTCGCCTGGTGGTCCCCCGAGTCGGCGACCGGCCCGGGCGTCCTCACCGGCTCGCACCTCGACTCGGTCCTCGACGGCGGCGCGTACGACGGCCCGCTGGGCGTCGTCTCCGCGCTCGCCGCGATCGACCTGCTCCGTGAGCGGGGCTTCGTCCCCTCCCGCCCGATCGGGGTGTCGGTCTTCGTCGAGGAGGAGGGCTCCCGCTTCGGCCGCGCCTGCCTCGGCTCGCGCCTGGTGACCGGCGCGACCACGTGGGAGCAGGCACGCGAGCTCCGCGACCGTGACGGGGTGTTCCTCGGCGACGCGGTCGCTGCAGCGGGCCTGGACCCCTCGCGGGGCCTGCTCTCGCTCGACCGCGTCGGGACCTTCGTCGAGCTGCACGTCGAGCAGGGCCGCGACCTCGTCGACCGCGACCTCGCCGTGGGGCTGGCCACGGAGATCTGGCCGCACGGGCGCTGGCGCTTCGACTTCGCCGGACAGGCCAACCACGCCGGCACGACCCGCATGGAGGACCGGCACGACCCGATGCTCAGCTATGCGATGACCGCTCTGGCCGCCAACAAGCAGGCCCGGCTGGCCGGTCAGCGCGCGACCTTCGGCCGGATCTCGGTCGAGCCCAACGGCACCAACGCCGTCCCCTCGCTCGTCACGGCGTGGCTCGACGCGCGCGCGTCCTCCGAGCACGCCCTCGCCGCGATGGTCGCGGAGATCGCGCGGCAGGCCGACGAGCGCGCCGGCCGCGACGGCACCTCGCTGGTCGTGACCCCGGAGTCGGTGTCGGGCTCGGTCGCCTTCGACCCCCACCTCGCCCACCGCCTGGCCGGGCTGGGCGACTGGCCGCTCATCGCGACCCAGGCCGGCCACGACGCCGGCATCCTCTCCGATGCCGGCGTCCCGACCGCGATGGTCTTCGTCCGCAACCCGACCGGCATCTCGCACTCGCCCGACGAGCACGCCGAGATGGCCGACTGCCGGGCGGGAGTCGTGGCCCTCGCCGACGTGCTCGCCGAGCTCGCGGGGACGCCGGCGTGACGGCATACCTCCTCGAGCGCGCCTGGCTTCCGTCCCCCTCGGGGTGCGGGTTCCGCGACGACGTCCTGGTCGAGGTCGAGGACGGCAGGTTCACCTCGGTGACGCCGGACGCCGACCCCCCGCGGGCGGTCCCGGTCCGGGGCCTGGTCGTGCCGGGCCTGGCCAACACCCACAGCCACGCCTTCCACCGCGCGCTCCGCGGCCGCACCCAGCGCGAGCGCGGCACCTTCTGGACCTGGCGCGAGCAGATGTACGCCGTCGCCGCGCGGCTCGACCCGCAGACCTACCTCGCCCTCGCGCGGGCGACCTATCGCGAGATGGCGGCCGCCGGGATCACAGCCGTCGGCGAGTTCCACTACCTCCACCACCAGCCGGACGGGACGCCCCACCCCGACCCCGGCGAGATGGGGGAGGCGCTCGTCGAGGCTGCCCGGCAGGCAGGGATCCGGATCACCCTGCTCGACACCCTCTACCTCTCCTCCGGGTTCGGAGCGGCACCCGAGGGCGCGCAGGTGCGCTACAGCGACGGCACCGTGGCGGCGTGGGCGGACCGGGTGGACACGCGGTCGGCCGGGACCGGTGCGCGGGTCGGTGCGGCCGTGCACTCGGTGCGCGCCGTGCCGGCGGCCGACCTCGGGGCGGTCGCCGAACGACTGCGCGGACGCCCCTTCCACGTCCACCTCTCCGAGCAGGTCGCCGAGAACGAGGCGTGCCTGGCGGCGTACGGCGTCACGCCGACCCGGCTGCTGGCCGACCGGCACCTCCTGGGGCCTCAGACGACGCTCGTGCACGCCACCCACCTGACCGACGACGACATCGCCCTCATCGGCGAGGCCCGCGCGTTCGTCTCCTTCTGTCCGACGACCGAGCGCGACCTCGGCGACGGCATCGGCCCCTCGCGCCGCCTCCACGAGGCGGGCGCCCGGCTGACCCTCGGCAGCGACAGCCACGCGGTGATCGACCTGTTCGAGGAGATGCGCGCGGTCGAGCTGGACGAGCGGCTGGCGACCCGGCAGCGGGGCCACTGGACCGCGGCCGAGCTCCTGGGCGCCGCCACCGGTGATGGACACGCCTCGCTCGGCTGGGACGACGCGGGCGCGATCGCGGTCGGGCAGCGCGCCGACCTGGTCGTGCTCGACCCGGCGAGCGCGCGCACGGCCGGCACCGGGCGCGACGAGAACACCGTGGTCTTCGCCGCGGCGGCCGAGGACGTACTCCGCGTGATGGCCGACGGTCGCTGGATCGTCCAGGACGGTGACCGGGCAGGGATCGGGCGCGAGCTCGACGAGATCATCGGCCGCATCTGGGAGGACCAACCATGACGACCACGCTGATCACCGGCATCGGTGAGCTGGTGACCAACGACCCGGCCCGCGAGGGCCTGCTCGGCCTCGTCGCCGACGCCGCGGTCGTCGTCCGGGGCAGCCGCATCGCCTGGGTCGGACCGGCCGCCGACGCCCCGGCCGCCGACCTCCACGTCGACGCCGGCGGACGCGCCGTGATCCCCGGCTTCGTCGACTCCCACAGCCACCTGGTCTTCGGGGGCGACCGCTCGGCCGAGTTCGAGGCCCGCATGACCGGGGAGCCCTATGCGGCCGGCGGCATCCGGACGACGGTCGCGGCCACCCGTGCGGCCACGGACGAGCAGCTCGTCTCCCACGTCGGCCGGCTGGTCGCGGAGATGCGGTCGCAGGGCACCACCACGGTGGAGATCAAGAGCGGCTACGGCCTGTCCGTGCACGACGAGGCACGCAGCCTCGCGGTGGCGCGTGAGTTCACCGAGGAGACCACGTTCCTCGGCGCCCACGTCGTCCCCGCGGAGTTCCAGGGAGGCACCGGCCCCGAGGACTACGTCGCTCTGGTCACCGGCCCCATGCTCGCGGCGGCCGCACCGCACGCCCGGTGGATCGACGTGTTCTGCGAGGACGGCGCCTTCGACGTCGACCAGGCACGCACCATCCTGGCAGCGGGGTCCGACAGCGGCCTGCGTGGACGGCTCCACGCCAACCAGCTGACGTACGGCGGCGGCGTGCAGCTGGCCTGTGAGCTCGGGCTGGTCGCGGTCGACCACTGCACCTTCCTGGCCGACCGCGACGTCGCGTCGCTGAGCGACTCGGGGACGATCGCGACCCTGCTGCCGGGCGTGGAGTTCTCCACCCGACAGCCCTACCCTGACGCCCGGCGCCTGATCGACGCGGGCGTGCGGATCGCGCTCGCGAGCGACTGCAACCCGGGCTCGTGCTTCACCTCGTCGATGGCGCTGTGCATCGCACTCGCCGTCCGTGAGATGCGGATGACCCCGGCCGAGGCGCTCCACGCCGCGACCGCCACGGGCGCGGCCGCCCTCGACCGCGACGACGTCGGCGTGATCGCCCCCGGCAAGTCCGCCGACCTCGTCCTCCTCGACGCGCCGTCCTACCTCCACCTGGCCTACCGCCCCGGCGTCCCGCTCGTGGCCGGAGTCTGGCAGGGGGGCCGTCCCGTCATCGGCTGACGGGAGCTACCTCAGACAACGCTCCTACGCCGCCGAGGACCGCATCTGAGGTAGCCGAGCACCTCGGAATAGGGATCTCGCCCGATGTCCGGCCCTACCTCAGCGACGGAATCTCTTCTCATGGCCCCTTTCGGGGCCGTGGAGACGAGGAGAAGGACATGTTCACCACCGACAGCTTCCTGGGTGCCGAGATCGCCTACCGCCAGGAGAAGATCCGCCGGGACTACCGCCCCGCCCGTCGCTGGACGCGCATCCGCGAAGGCCAGACGCAGCGGTGACCCGAACCGCGATCGCCCCACGGGTGTCGGAGTTACAGGACACAATGTCGTGCGTGCCGGCCCTGCGGAGCACCGATCTCATCGGACGTGATGCCGAGCTGGAGGAGCTGTCCTCCCAGCTTGGCATCCGTGCGTCCGAGGGCGCCCGGACGGTGCCGGCCATGCTCGTCGGCGGCGACGCCGGCGTGGGCAAGACGCGGGTGCTGATGGCCCTGCGCGACACCGCGATCGAGGCCGGCTGGCAGGTCGTCGCCGGCCACTGCCTCGACCTGGCCGACAGCTCGCTCCCCTACCTCCCCTTCTCCGAGATCCTCGGCCGCGTCATGGCCGACCAACCGGACATCGCCGGGCGCGTGCTCGAACGCCATCCCACCCTCGCCCGCCTCCAGCCGGGCCGCCGGATCCGCAGCAGCGACACCGCGTCGGGCGACCAGGCCCTCGACCGCGGCAACGTCTACGACGCCTTCGCCGACCTGCTCGCGGCCGTGGCCGAGGAGGCGCCGGTCCTCGTCGTCGTCGAGGACGCCCACTGGGCCGACGAGTCCACGCGCGACATGCTCAGCTTCCTCTTCTCCCGTCCCGTCCCCGGCGTCGCGCTCGTCGTCTCCTACCGCGCCGACGACCTCCACCGCCGCCACCCGCTGCGCCGCCAGGTGGCGGAGTGGATGCGGTTGCGCGGCGTCGACCGCCTCCAGCTCGAGCCGCTCGCCGACGACGACGTACGCCGCCTCGTCCGCGCGCTGCGGCCCGGCACGCTGTCCGAGGCCGAATACGTCTCCATCGCCGACCGCGCCGAGGGCAACCCGTTCTTCGTCGAGGAGCTCGTGGGCGCCGCCCGGTCCGGCCAGGTGCCGGGCGAGCTCGCCGACGTGCTGCTGGTCCACCTCGACCGGCTCGACGACACCACCCGCCGCGTCGTGCGCATCGTCTCGGTGGCCGGGCGCCAGGTGAGCCACGGCCTGCTGGCCGCGGTGTCTGACCTCGACTCGACCACCCTCGAGGCAGCGTTGCGCACCGCCGTCGAGGCCCACGTCCTGGTGGCGTCTCGCGGCGGCACCTATGCCTTCCGCCACGCCCTCCTCGGCGAGGCGGTCTATGACGACCTGCTGCCCGGCGAGCGGGTGCGGCTGCACGCCGACTTCGTCTCGGCGCTGGGGGAGGGCCGCGCGGTCGGCACCGCCGCCGAGCTGGCCCAGCACGCCCGCCGCGCCGACGACCGGCCCGTCGCGATCCACGCCTCGATCGAGGCCGGCGAGGAAGCGATGGCGGTCGGCGGCCCGTCGGAGGCTGCCACCCACTTCCTCGACGCCCTCGAGCTGATCGACACGTCGCGCTCTCCCGTCGCCGACATCGACGCCCAGGCCCTCCTGCGCCGCTGTGCCGAGGCGTTGATCGCGGCCGGTCGCGTGCCGAAGGCGGTGAAGGTGCTGCGCGCGCGACTGGCGTCGCTGCCCGCCGACGCCGCCGCCCTCGACCGCGGGCAGCTGCTGACATCGCTCGCCTCGGCCCTCCTGCTCACCGACACCACCGAGTCCCCGCGCGCGCCGGCCGCCGAGGCCGTCGAGCTGCTCCGCGACGGACCGCCCAAGCTGCTCGCCCGCGCGCTGTTCGTCCATGCCGAGTCACTGGGCAACTGGCGCGCCGACGAGGCCCGCTCCGCGGCGCTGGAGGCGCTCGACCTGGCCGAGCGCAACGACCTCACCAGCCTGGCCGTCGAGCTCCACACCACCCTCGCCGGCCTCGACCCCGACGCAGGCGAGGATCCCGGCGCCGGCTGGCGGGCGGCCGCCGCGCGCGCCCGCGCGGCGGGACTCATCGAGCCCGAGCTGCGCGCCCTCTACTTCCTCGGCCGCCTCCACCAGGACCGCGGCGAGCTCGACGCGGCCGGCGAGGTCTACCGCGAGGTGATCGCGCGCAGCGAGATCGGTGGCCTGACCTGGTCGCCCTATCCCGCCGAGTCGCGCCTGCTGCTCGCCGTGGCGCTGACTCACCAGGGTCGCCTCGACGAGGCCGTCACGCTGCTCGACGTCACGGGCCAGGACCCGCCCATGATCTATGAGTGGCTCTTCTTCGCCCACCAGATGCTGATCATGATCGGCATCCGTGGCGACACCCACTCCAAGGCCCTCGAGCGGCTCCGCGAGTTCTGGGTCAGCGACGGCCTCACCGCCGTCACCGCCGGCAGCGCGGAGGTGATGCGGGCGGTCGCCGGCGTCGACCCTGCGGGTGCACTCGCGGCCTACGACGACGTGGTCGCCGCCGTCGTCCCCCTGTGGCACGAGTGGTTCCAGGCCCGGCTCCGCCTCGCCACCCTGGTCATCGGCGCGTTCGCCGGCGCGGCCGCGCACCAGTCGGCCGACGAGCGCGAGGCAGCTGCCGCGGAGGTCGACCGGCTCATGTCCGACGGTGGCAGGGTGATCGACTTCTACGCCCGCTACGACGCCAGCCGCGGCCCCGAGTACCGCCTCTGGGTGGCTCGCCGCACCGCCGAGCACCTGCGGTGGCGCTGGCTCGCCCAGGTCGACCCGCCGTCGAGCGAGGAGCTCGTCGAGGCGTGGCGCGCCGCGGAGCACACGGCGGTGGCCTACGGCAGCATCCCCGAGATCGCCCAGACCCGCGTCCGGCTCGCCGGCGTCCTCCGGGCGAGCGGCGACGCCCCCGGAGCTCGGGTCGCGGCGGACCTGGCCCGGCAGGCGGCCCACGCGATGGGGGCACGACCCCTCCTCGCCGAGCTCACGGCGCTCGGATCGGCGCCGGCGCCGGCCACCGGGGCCGCGGGCCGGGCCGCGATCCTGACGCCCCGCGAGACCGAGGTGCTCGCGCTCGTCGCCGAGGGCCGCAGCAACGGCGAGATCGGCACGCAGCTGTTCATCAGCACCAAGACGGTCTCGGTCCACGTCTCCAACATCCTCGCCAAGCTCGACGCCGCCTCGCGCACGGAGGCGGCCGCGGTCGCCCGGCGGCGCGGTCTGCTCTGACTGTCCGCCAGGCCAGGCAGGACGTGTGGCGTTGCGGCCGTCAGGACGACCGGATCGCCACACGTCTCGGCGGTGGTCGAGGCCGGCACCGCCGAAGGGGCCCTTGGCCGCACCCACCCCGCCGTCGGTCAGACTTCTCCCCATGCCTGACTTCCGGTGCTCCTTCGCCAGCGTCGAGGACGACGAGCCGATCATCGGCACCGCCCCCACCGACACCGAGATCCTGCTGCTCGAGAGCCCGGGCCCCTGGGGCCGCGAGGCCGTCACCGACAACCGGCTGCCCGACGTCGTCCGCGACCACCTCGGCTCGCTGGACCTGAAGGTCTTCCTGCTGCGCCGCTACGACGGCAGCTCGGGCCCCGGCACCCGGGTCTTCCTGGCCAGCGCCACCCACGCGGGCTTCGAGGTCCGCGGCACGGTGCTCGAGCGGCCCGAGGACCTGATCGACCTCGACCTGGCCGGCATGCCCGCGTACGACGGCCCGCTGTGGCTGGTCTGCACCAACGGCAAGCGGGACCGCTGCTGCGCCGAGCTGGGTCGCCCGATCGCTGGCCTGCTCGGCCAGGAGTGGCCCGAGGGCACGTGGGAGACCACGCACCTGGGCGGACACCGGTTCTCCGGCACGCTGCTCGCGCTGCCGAGCGGGATCACCCTCGGTCGGCTCGACACCTCCAACGCGCTGGCCGCCTGCGAGGCCGTCGAGCGGGGCGAGGTCCCCGCGGACGTGGTGCGCGGCCGAGCCGGGCGCCCGGGGGTGGAGCAGGTCCGTGAGCTCCACGTGCTCGCCGGCGGGGACCCGAAGGCAGAGATCACCGCGGTGCCCGGTCCGGTCCGCAGGCAGTCGTGCGGTGACGACAAGGTCAAGGGCACCACGCGCTTCGAGGTCAGCGACCGCTGACAGGGTCGCACGCCCAGAAGGGTGTGGGACGGTGTGGAGCAGCGACGGAGACTGGATGTGACCCGACGGACCCTCCGTCGCGGCGTGATGAGGAGGATCCATGACGACGACTCCTGACGGCCCCCTGGGCGACGACGAGATGACCACCGAGGGCACCGACCCGACCGGTGTTCCCGCCGCCCCCGGCGCGGACGCGGACGGCACGGACGCTGACGCCACGGACGGCGACTCCACCGACGCGACCGACGGCGACTCCACGGATGCCGACGGCACCGACGCCGACGCCACGGACGGCGACTCCACCGACGCGACCGACGGCGACTCCACGGACGCCGACGGCACCGACGGGTCCGCACCCTGAGCGCTCTCGACCTGCTCACCGGCGACGCCCGGGTCTTCCTCGACACGACCTGGGCGTCGTCGGTGCACGTCCACCGCACCGACCCCGACCTCGGCGCTCGCACCCTGTCGCTGGCCGACGTCGACCACCTGCTGACCGAGACCGCCATCCGTGCTCCCGCCGTCCGGGTCGCCCGCAACGGCTCCGTGCTGCCCGAGTCGGCGTTCACCCGTGGCGGCAGCCTGGCCGGCAAGGCGTTGACCGGGCTGGTCGACCCGGTGAAGCTGATGCGCCTGCACGACGAGGGCGCCACGATCGTGCTGCAAGGACTGCAGCGCTACTTCACGCCCGTCTCGGACCTGGTCGCCGAGCTCGAGCTCGAGCTCGGCCACCCGTGCCAGGCCAATGCCTACCTCACCCCGCCCGGCGCCCAGGGCTTCGCGGTGCACGCGGACTCCCACGACGTCTTCGTGCTGCAGACGCACGGCACCAAGCTCTGGGAGATCCACGGCGAGGGTGGGCCCGGTGAGCTCCTCCTCGAGCCCGGGGTCGTCGCCTACCTCCCCACCGGCACGCCCCACGCCGCCCGTGCGCAGGAGGCGGTGTCGCTCCACCTGACGATCGGCATCAACCAGCTCACCTGGCGCGGGCTCGTCTCGCGCGTCGTGCAGGACGCCCTCGCCGACGTGGCCGACGAACACCTCCCCGCCGGCTACCTCGCTGACCCGGATC
The DNA here is from genome assembly GCA_038259535.1 of Propionibacteriales bacterium. Lineage (GTDB taxonomy): Bacteria > Actinomycetota > Actinomycetes > Propionibacteriales > Nocardioidaceae > Nocardioides. The sequence goes on from JBBSOR010000055.1 coordinate 15,722, forward strand.
GGCTGGCCGCCGGGCTGGGCGAGCGGCTGGGGGCCGTGGCCGATGCCGTAGGACGGCTCGACGCACCCGCGGCCGCTCACGCACAGGCCGTGCGCTTCCTCAGCGAGCGGCCGCCCCGGATGGCGGGGGCGCTGCTCGACCGGGAGGCGCTGACGCGCGGCCTGCGCGAGGACACGATGCTGCGGCGTCGCACCGGGCACCCCTGCGGGCTGGTCGATGACGGCGACACGGTGCGGGTGCTGCTCGGCGACCGCGTGCTGCGGGTCCCGGCGCGCATCCGCGACGCCCTCCAGGTCGTCGTCGGCCGGGCCGAGCTCGCCCCGGCCGACCTGCCCCTCGACCCCACGAGCGCGCTCGTCCTGTGCCGACGGCTGGTGCGGGAGGGCCTGCTCGCGGTCCTCCGGTGACGCCCTTCCGGTGCGCCGCCGCCAGTCTGGCCCGCGGGGACGACCTGGCCGGCACCGCCTCGACCGTGCGCAGCTTCCTGCTCGTCGAGCACGGCGGCCCGTGGGGGAGCGACGCGCTGCGCGACGCACGACTTCCGGCCGGGCTGGGGGAGCACCTCGCGCGTCGCGGGCGAGCCGCCGGCGTGCGGGTCCTCCTCGTCCGTCGACCCGGGCGTCGTGCCGACGGGGCGGGCGCCCGGGTCTTCGCGGCCCGCGCAGCCGGGGCCGACTCCTGGCTGGAGACGGCAGCGCTCGCGAGCCTCGACGAGGTTCGTGACCTCGACCTCGCCGCCCTCGGGGCCGGCCGGTCGGTGGGACTGGCGTGCCACGACGAGCCCCTGATCGCGGTGTGCACCCACGGCCGCCACGATGCGTGCTGCGCCGAGCGGGGCCGGCCGGTCGCGCTGGCCCTCGCCGCCGGCCGGCACGCCGACACGGTGTGGGAGTGCTCGCACATCGGGGGCGACCGCTTCGCGGGCAACCTGCTCGTCCTGCCCCGCGGCCTCTACTACGGCCGCGTCGACCCAGACGGGGCGGCGGCGGTCGCGGACGCCCTGGTCGAGGGGCGCGTGCGGCTCGAGCACCTCCGGGGTCGGTCCGACCTGGCGATGCCGGTGCAGGCGGCCGAGATCGACGTACGCCGTCGGCTCGGGCTCGACGGCCTCGACGACGTACGCCCCACGACCGCGCGCACCGACGGTGACGTCACCGTGGTGGGGGTCGAGACCTCGGACGGCACCCACGCGGTGCGGGTGCGCCGGATCCTCGAGGGCGCGCACCGTCTCACCTGCGGCGCGCAGCGCGACAGCCCGGTGCCGCGGTGGGTGGTCGAGCCGCAGGACTAACCGAGCCGGTCCTTGAGGTTGGCCGGCTCGACGTGCGCCTCGACCGCGGGCTGCCAGGTGGTCTGCTCGGCCACGAGACGGGGCTTGCCCGCCTCGGCGTCCTCGAGGTTGCGGGCGGCGCGGTTGGCCTGGGCCTGCTCGCGGTCGGCGACGGCGTCGGCCTCGCGGGCCTCGACGCGTGCGTCGGTCAGCTCGCGGTGGACCGCGGCGACCCTGTCGGCCTGGGCCCGGACCTCCTCGGGGGAGCGCTCGCCGCGAAGCATCGTCTCGAGGTCGGCGAGGGCGGACTGCTCGCGTCGCTTGAGGCCGTCGACGGTGTGCTGCGCGGCGTCGGCGCGGTGGTCGGCCTGGACGGCCTCCATCGCCTCCTCGGCCGCCTCGCGCCGCAGCCCACCGAACTTCACCTGGTGGGCACTGGCCGCGACGAACCTCTGTCGGTCCTTGTCGGGGTGCACGTCGGCATGCTCGGCGAGTGCCTTGATCAGCTCGCGCGTGGCCGTGCGGCGCGCGTCACGCAGCTCGATCTTGGTCTCGAAACACTCGCGGTAGGACTTCCAGTCGCGTTCCCACGCGTCGAGCTCCTTCGGGGGAGCGTCGCCGGCGACGGTCTCGACCGGGGGCCAGATCCGCTGTCCGCGGAGCTCGAGGCCGCGCGCCTCGGCGAAGGAGCGCAGCTGCTCGAGGCCCGCCCGGTGGCGGCGCAGCACGTCGGAGTAGGCGTTGATCGCCCGGCCGAGCCCGCGCAGGTTGTCGCGCACCAGCACCGACTCCTCGTGGCGTCGCTCCGCACGTGCGCGCAGCGCGTCGGCGGCCTCGCCGGCGAACACGTCCTCGGAGAGCGTCGCGGTGCGCTCGAAGCCGTCGGCGGCGAGCTCGACCCTGCTGGCGAGCCGGCGCACGGAGTCGCCGTAGCGGTCGATCTCATCGGGATCGGTCCAGTGATAGCCGCAGCCGATCGGATCGCCGAACTGGAGCCGGTCCTGCTGCACCTCGATCCGGTCGACGACGACCCGGGTCATCGCGGGTCCACCCGGTCGAGCTCGGAGGCGACCAGGGCGGCCTGCCCGACCATGCCGTCGAGCTCGTCGAAGTCGATGATGGAGTCGTCGACGGCAGCCGAGATGTTGCGGCACTTCTTGGTGATCACCTCGGCGTCGGCAACGAGGCTGCGGACCCCCTCGACCATCAGGTCCCGCCACGGGAAGTCGTCGGCGGGGTGGTCGATGTCGGCGAGCGCGGACCGGAGGTCCTCGCGGGCGGAGTCCAGCTCTTCCTTGGCATTGCGCAGCGCCCGCTGGTTGATCGCGATCGGCCTCATGGCGACCTTCTGCCCCGATGAACGGCGCCGAAACCAGAAGTCGTGAATTGGTGAACTACTTCACCCTCCGGTCCGGACCGCCCCGTCCGCGGCGGTGACCGGGTGGGATCACGACCCGGCCGGCGGCCGGTACTTCCGCAGCAGCCGCACCGTCCACACGGCCGTGGCGAGCAGGTAGAGGCCCATCGGCACGACGAACACCCACCACGGCGCACCGTCGCGCCCGGTCGTCGCGACCCACGTCGTCATCGCGAGGGCCCCCACCAGCAGCAGCGCCGTGATCGCGGTGAATCCCTCGATGTCGTCCTGGAGGCGGGTGCGGAACTCCGCTCGACGTTCGGGGGCGTACCAGTAGTCCTTCGAGCGCTGCGGCATGTTGACCCACGTCCCGTCGCCCGCCGAGACGAGCCGGGTCAGGAGGGGGATGCCGACGAGGACCACCACCCCGACGACCACCCAGAAGACGAGCATCGACGTGCGCGAGGACCAGTCGTCCACCTGCCCGGAGCCGTCGAAGTGCGAGGGCACCCGTGCGGGCAGCACCAGGGCCGCCCACACCAGTGCCACGACGTACGCCGACGCCGTGAGGAGGAGGGCAAGTCGCCCGGATCGCATGTCCCGGCCCCGCTCAGACGTGACCGGAGAGCTGGGCCAGCCGCAGCTCGAGGCGGCCCAGCAGCTCGGTGGCCGTCCGGTCCGGCATGGCGGACCGCTTGCCGCCTCCCTGCGCGCACACCGGCAGCACGTCGATCGAGAGCTTGGCGCCGCCGGCCAGCGCCCGCAGCTCGTCGAGCTTGTCGCCGAAGGGCGAGCCGCTTCCGGGGGAGTAGTAGTGGACGGCGGCGTCGAGGTCGTCGGCGAAGAGGTCGGCCTTCGTCACCGCGACCACGAGCCACGTGGGTCGCTCCCGGCGCACGGCCATGCTGGCGATGCGGTGGGCGGTGATCGACCAGTCCTCCAGCTCGGCGGCCAGCTGTTCCGCGCGCGATGCCACCGCGCCACCGCTGGTGCCGGCCGTCCGCCGCGGGGTGGCGTGGCCGTGGGCCACCACGTGCAGCACCCCGTCGACGGGCTCGTCGTGGAACACCTCGTCCAGCGCGCCCAGGCGGGTCGCGGCGTTCTCGCCCGGCACGACCCGGAAGCGATAGCCGCGCAGCCTCGCGTTGCGGCGCGTCCGACGCTCCATGACCGCCGAGCCGACGTCCTGACCGTCCGCCGCCGAGGACTGGGCGCCCGCGCGCCGGGACAGCCGGTCCGCCAGCCGGGTCTTGCCCACGCCGGTCATCCCCGTGACCGCGACGGTGGGATAGCGGTGCCGGATCAGGCGGGAGGCGCGGTCGGGGGCCTGGGACAGCGCGGCGAGGGCGCCGCCGGCGATCGTCGTACCGAGGGCTGCCCTGCCGTGTCGCAACGGTGACTGCATGGCCCCATCCTGCCCGGTCCCGGGTCAGGACACGGCGCGGGTTGGCCAGGCAACCGGGCATCTTGGACAATGGGGGCACCAGCCTCCTTCCAGCCCCCTCCAGTCGTTAGGCCTCCATGGACACCGAGAACCGTCCCGTGCTGACCGGGCTCATCGCTCTGGTCGGTGTCGCCGTGGTCGTCGGCCTGCTCGGGGGGCTCGCCGTGATGGTGGGCGTCAGGGCCACGGGCATCGGCGAGACCTCCACCGCCAGCGACGACACCGGCACCCCCGCCACCTTCCGGCTGCCCAGGCCGAGTGCCACCAGCAGCTCGATACCCGCCCCGGAGGACTCGCTGGAGCCGGATGCCACTGAGTCGACGTCGCAGGCTCCGGACGACGGCATCTCGCTGAGCGCCGCCCAGCAGTCGGTGAGCCCGATGCAGCAGATCGACCTCACCGGCTCCTATCCGGGCGGCGAGGGCGCGATCTTGCAGGTGCAGCGCTTCGAGAACGGTTCATGGTCCGACTTCCCGGTCACCATGTCGGTGTCGGGTGGCACGTTTGCGACCTACGTGCAGACGAGCCAGGTGGGGCCCAACAAGTTCCGCGTCGTCGACACCGACACCCGGGCCGCGTCCAACGGGCTCACGGTGACCGTGGGCTGAGCCATAGGCTTCCGTGGCGTGGCTGACAACACCGACCCCGCGACCGGTTCCCTCCCGCCCCTCGACCTGCCCGGCCCCGGTGACTGGTGGGCCTGGGTCGGCGGTCGCTGCGAGGGCGAGCTGGCCGAGGCGGTGCGCCGGGTCGCGCAGGTCAAGGCCGGTCCGAGCGACGCCGCTGAGGTGCTGGCGGCGTGGAACCGTGCCGAGACCGCGATCGCCAACGCCGACGCGGTGGCGCTGTGGTCCGAGGTGCACCCCGACGCGGCGGTGCGCGACCGCGCCGACGAGCTGAGCCAAGAGGTGCAGAAGTACGTCACCGAGCTGGGCCAGGACCGTGACCTGTTCGCCGTCTTCGCCTCGCTCGAGGACCAGGACCTCGACGACGACGCCCGCCGGGTGCTCGACCACACGCTGCGCGACTTCCGCCGCACGGGCGTCGACCGCGACGACGCCACCCGCGACCGGCTCCGCGAGCTCAGCGAGCGCGCGGTCAAGCTCTCCCAGGACTTCGGTCGCACGATCCGCGACGACGTCCGTTCGATCCGGCTCGCACCCGAGCGCCTGGCCGGGCTGCCCGACGACTACCGCGCCGCCCACCCGGCCGACGACGACGGTCTGGTGACGATCACCACCGACTACCCCGACCTGGTCCCGTTCACGACGTTCGGTGCGGACGCGCAGGCCCGGCACGACCTCTCGCTCGCGGCCAACAACGTCGCCTGGCCGGCCAACGACCAGGTCCTCCAGGACCTGTTCGCGGTGCGTCGCGAGACCGCGGACCTCCTCGGCTACGCCTCCTGGCCCGACTACGACGCCGAGGTCAAGATGATCGGCACCGGCGCCGCCATCGGGGAGTTCATCGAACGCATCAGCGAGGCCGCGACGCAGCGTGCCGGCCAGGAGGTCGCGGTGCTCCTCGAGCGCAAGCGCGCCGACGATCCCGAGGCCGGGACGGTCACGACCTATGACTCGCGCTACTACTCCGAGCTCGTGCGCCGCGAGCAGTACGCGGTCGACGGACAGGTCGTGCGGACCTACTTCGACTTCGAGCAGGTGCGTCAGGGACTGCTCGACGTGACCGGCCGACTCTTCGGTCTGGAGTGGACCCCGGTCCCGCAGGGCGCGGCCGGCACGTGGCACGCGGAGGTCGCCAGCTATGACGTCGGCCTCGACGGGCGTCGGATCGGCCGCATCCACCTCGACCTTCATCCGCGGGAAGGCAAGTTCAAGCACGCCGCCCAGTTCGACCTGGTGAAGGGCGTCGCCGGCGCCCAGCTCGCCGAGGGGGTGCTGGTGTGCAACTTCAGCCGCGGCCTGATGGAGCACGACGAGGTCGTGACGCTGTTCCACGAGTTCGGCCACCTCGTCCACCACGTCCTCGGCGGGCGGGGCGAGTGGCTGCGCTTCTCCGGCGTCGCGACCGAGTGGGACTTCGTCGAGGCGCCCAGCCAGATGCTGGAGGAGTGGGCGTGGGACACCGACGTGCTCGCCACCTTCGCGCGCAACGCCGCGGGCGACACGATCCCCGCCGACCTGGTGGCCGCGATGCGGCGCGCCGACCACTTCGGCAAGGGCCTCTACGCCGTCCAGCAGATGTCCTACGCCGCCCGGTCCTACTACTTCCATGCCGGGCAGCACGACGACCTGACGGCCTACGGCGACGAGCTCCAGCGCCGCTACTCGGTGTTCCCCCCGATGGAGGGTGCGCACATGCACTGCGCCTTCGGGCACCTCGACGGCTACTCGTCGGGCTACTACACCTACATGTGGTCCCTGGTGATCGCCAAGGACCTGTTCTCAGCCTTCGACGCCGACGACATGTTCGCCCCCGACGTGGCCACCGCCTATCGCGACAAGGTGCTCGCGCAGGGCGGCCGCGGGGACGCCGCCGACCTCGTGGCCGACTTCCTGGGTCGGCCCTACTCCTTCGACGCCTGGGCGGCGTGGCTGGCCGAGTAGGGCCGACCGGGGGACATCAGTCGGGGATGTAGTCGAACGTGTCCGGGTTGGGCCCGGTGCGACCGGGCTCGCCGCGGTCGAGCTCGTCCAGCGCACCGAGGTGCGCGTCGCTGAGCTCGAAGTCGAAGATCTCGAAGTTCTCCCGCATCCGCTCGGCCTTCATCGACTTGGGGAAGATGATGTCGCCGCGCTGCAGGTGCCAGCGCAGGGTCACCTGGGCCGGCGTACGGCCGACCAACCTGGCGATCTCGCCGATCGTGTCGTCGTCGTTGACCGCGCCCTGCGCGATCGGGGACCACGCCTCGGTGAGGACTCCGTGGCGCTGGTTGGCCGCCCGCACCTCCTCGTTGGCGAAGAAGGGGTGCACCTCGACCTGGTTGACGACCGGGACGACGCCGGTCTCCTCGACGATGCGGTCGAGGTGGGCGGGCTGGAAGTTGGAGACGCCGATGGAGCGGGTCTTGCCCTCCTGCTGGGCCTCGATGAGCACCTGCCAGGTGGAGACGAAGTCGCCGTCGTACTTCGTGGGCAGCGGCCAGTGGATGAGGAACAGGTCGGTCTGCTCGAGCCCGAGGCGCTCCAGGGACTCGTCGATCGCCCGCCGGGCGTCGTCGGGCCGGTGGAAGCCGTTGTTGAGCTTGGTGGTGACGTAGAGGTCGTCCCGGGCCAGGCTGGAGTCCTTGATCGCCTGGCCGACCCCGGCCTCGTTCTGATACATCTGCGCGGTGTCGATGTGGCGGTAGCCGGCCTCGAACGCCTTGGCCACGGTCGCCGCGGTCTCCTCCGGGGGGACCTGGAAGACACCGAAGCCGAGCTGCGGGATGGACGTGCCGTCGTGGAGCTTGATCTGGGGAACTGTCATGCAAGGACCGACAAGAATCGGGCCGATCCTATTCCGCAGACCCTCCTTTCGGGTTGTCGAGAGGCGGGGAGGGTGTCCCGCGGCTGTCGCTGACGACCGACCCGGAGCGCGCGCCAGCCGTACGCCGGTCGCCAGCAGCCACCCGAGCCGGGCGGCGTAGCCGGGCATCCCCACGAACAGAAGCGCCGAGCCGTCCGCGACCGCGGGCTGGCTGCCCCTGCGGCGATCAGCAGACCGCCCCCGCGCCCCGCGGCGACGGACCAGCCCCGTGGAGACCGGTCAGGAATCCGAGCAGCAATGGCAGGTTCAGCGTCTCCAGGCCGACCGCGATCGCGACCCCGGCCCGGTTCTCTGCGTGGAAGGCGAGCACCTCGGCATCGGTTCGTCCCTCTCATCGGGGCGTCGATGTCACGATGGCTGGATGTCCGCCTGGCGCCATCGGTCTACCGGTCGCGATGTCCGGCCTCCGGGACCGGTCGTTGCTCATCCTGGTGGCTGATCCGCGACCACCGCCCTTCCGGGTGGTGGTCGTGCTCGGTCCGGCCACCACCCGCGGGTCGTCAGGAGGTGGTGACCGAGGCGTCGTCGAGGACGAAGCTGGTCTGCAGCGAGGAGTCCTCGGCCATCAGGAACTTCACGATCACGGTCTTGCCCTTGTAGGCGAGCAGGCTGTGGGAGAACTGCGCATAGGTCGCACTGGTCCCGACGTTGGTGAAGGTCTTCAGGGTGGTGGTCGTCGTGCCGCTGACCACCTGCACCTTCAGCGTGTCGTACGCCGTCGAGCCGGTCTCCGCGGTGTCGGTGCGCATCCAGTAGGACAGCGACGCGGCGCTCGCGGTGGACGGGATCGTCACGGCCTGGGCGACGTTCTCCGTGGACGTCGTCCCGTTGCCACCGAGCCAGGCCTTCCATGAGCCGGTGCGGGCAGGGCGGCCGGTGTTGCTGGTGATCGCTCCCGTGGTGCCCGTCCAGCTCGTCGCGCCGGACTCGAAGCCGGCGTTGGCGAGCAGGTTGGTGCCGGGAGGAGTCGTCGGCGGGGTGGTGGTGCCGAAGTTCTTGTCGGCGTAGAGCCAGACCATGTGGCCGATCATGTCGAGATTGCGGTCCAGTGCGGTGGTGTTGATGTTGGAGATGGTGTCGCAGGCGCGGTGGTAGCAGGCGTCGAAGGCGGCGCCGGCGGTGCCGCCCCACTTCTGGGCCTGGGCCGAGGTCTTGACGACCTCGCCTCCGCTGTACATGCCGGTCGTGGGGATGCCACGGCTGCGGAACGACGCGTGGTCGGAGCGTCCCTGCACGTCGATGTACTCCCAGGGGATGCCCTTCGACGTGTAGTAGGCGGTCATCGCGTCGCGTGCCCCGTTGCCGGCCGGGTTGTCGTCGTAGACGAAGTAGCCGGGGTTCGGGGAGCCGACCATGTCGTAGTTCATGTAGAGGCCGATGCGGTCCCGGTCGGCCGCCGGCAGCGTCGCCATGTAGCGGTTGGACCCGAGCAGGCCCTGCTCCTCCGCACCCCACCACGCGAAGCGCAGGTGGTTGCGCGGGGTGTTGCCGCTGGCCGCCCACGCGAGCGCCGCCTCGAGGATCGCGGACGAGCCGGTGCCGTTGTCGTTGATGCCGGGCCCCGCCGCGACGCTGTCGAGGTGGGCCCCGGTCATCACGACGTGCTCGGCGTCGCCGCCCGGCCAGTCGGCGAGGAGGGTGTAGGACGTGCCGGACGAGGTCGAGAACGACTGGACCTGGGTGGCGTAGCCGACGGCGTCCAGCTTGGCCTTCACCCAGTCGAGGGAGGCCCGGTAGCCCGGTCGGCCCGTGGCGCGGTTGCCGCCGTTGGCGGTCGCGATGGACTGGAGCTGCTGGAGGTGGGACGTGACGTGGGCGAGGCTGAGGTCGGGTGAGGGAGCAGCGGCGGCGGGCGAGGCGAGCAGCGCGCCGGCCAGGGCCACGCCAGAGATGGAGGCCACGAGGGCGCCGGCGCTCACGCCGGACAGAGCGGTGGTGCGGAGGGTCTGCATGGGATCTCCTGGGGCAGGGGTGGGTCAGGGCGGGTCAGGACGCGCACCGGGGCGGAGCAGCCGCGCGGCCCCGCCCCGGTGCGGGGGGTGCGTGGGGTCCGGCGACGGTCAGGGCGGTGTCGG
>JBBSOR010000056.1:0-25122 GCA_038259535.1 Propionibacteriales bacterium
AAGACGGTCTCGCCGCAGCTCTACGTCGCCAACGGCATCTCCGGTGCCATCCAGCACCGCGCCGGCATGCAGACGTCGAAGACGATCGTTGCGGTCAACAAGGACCCCGAGGCACCGATCTTCGAGCTCGTCGACTTCGGCGTCGTGGGCGACCTGCACACGGTCCTGCCCGCCGCGACCGAGAAGGTCAAGGAACGCAAGGGCTGACCACGCCCGTCACCAACGGCCCTCAGAAGAAGTCGGGCTCGACGATGTCGCCGAGCGGAGCGACCTTGACCCAACGCTGGTCACCGCGTCCACCGATGCGGATCCTGCGGTCGGCGACGTTGTTGGTGGTGTCTGACTCCGTGAGGTTGCGCTCGGGGTTGCCCTCCACCCGGATGTAGTAGACGCCGTTGCGGAGGTCGCCGATCCTGAAGGCCTGGCCGGCTCGGTACTGCGCGTAGGTGTCACCCGACCCGGCGGAGAGCACCTCGCGGATCGACAGCGCCCCCTCGTCGCCGCAGGCGGTGGCGAGGTCGGTGTGGTCGGGCTGCCAGTCGGCGCCGGGCACCGTGTAGTCGACGGCGTCGGTGTTGGCCAGGCAGAAGGACTGCTTGCGCGAGCGGGCGACGTAGTTCTTGTCGGCGTCCAGCAGGTCGTAGCGGGCGAAGTCCTCGAAGTGCCAGTGGTTGTGGTTGGCGTGGTGGAACTCCAAGGTCCCGACCTGCTCGTAGCCGGTCTGGTTGCCGTCGGTGTCGAAGAAGTACTGATAGGCGTCCATGATCTCGGCGTCGCGACGTCGGAAGCCGTCGATCACCAGGGGGCTGGTGCCGGCGTTCCACACGGTGGCGGCGAACCTCAGGGTCGTGTGCTTGGCGTTCAGCCCGATGCCGAACGCCGGCAGTGAGCGCAGGTCCGGCACCGGCCCGCTGACGCGGCCGTCCGAGGTCGTCGTCGGGCGGTCGCCCGGGGCCCTGCCATGGTGGGTCTGGCTCGGCGGGTCGTCGACCCGGCGGCCGCAGTCGGGGCAGCCGTCGACCACCGTGAGCCGCGTGGTGGCCGTGGCCGCGTCCTCGGTGAGCCCGAACGCCGACCAGTACCTCCGCGCGATCCTGCTCTCCACGACGTAGCGTCCCGGCTCCAGCCGGAGCGGTCGCATCGACGTGGACTCGAGGACGTTGGACGCCCAGCCCTGTGGCACGCCCATGACGGAGCCCAGCGTGTAAGGGTTGTAGGGGCAGTAGCGCGGGTAGGGCGACCGCGGCGCCGCGGTGGGCTGGACGCGCTCGCCCGTGCTCGACAGGCAGGTGTCGATCGTGCGGTGGATCACCGACCTGGTGCTGCCCGGGCGGCGCACGTTCAGGACGAGGAAGCCGTCGATGCCGGTGAAGTCCGTGAGCGATCCGGCGGGCAGCGGTGTCGAGCCGGCAGGTGTGCGGATCTCGGACGTGATCGGCTGGTCGTAGGACGCGCGGTGGGACCACACCTCGACGTCAGATGTGGGTGCCACGACCCGGAGGCCGAGCGCGGGGTAGACCCGGCCGCCCTCCGAGGGTGCCTCGAGCTTCGTCGGGGCGAACAGGGTGACCAGGGGGGTGGCCGCTTGCGGGGCCGGAGCGCCGGGGGCGGCGGCCGCACTGACGGTGGTGCTGGTGGCGGCTGCGAGCCCGGCCGCGGCCAGTGCGAGGCAGGCCACGGTCGCCAGGAGCGCACGAGGTGTCATGTCTCTCTAGACGCGGACCGCGGCCGGTTGGTTGCACGTCGCCCTAGGCTGTTTCGCATGAGCAGCGAGGAAGCCGTCCGCGAGGTGGCCGGGCGGGCCCGGACCGCCAGCCACGTGCTGGCCACGGCGACGCGGGCCACCAAGGACGCGGCGCTGCACGCCATGGCGGACGCCCTGGTCACCGCGGCGCCCGAGATCCTCGCGGCCAACGCCGAGGACGTCGCCCGCGCCGAGGCCGGGGGGACCTCCGCCAACATCGTCGACCGCCTGCGGCTCGACGCCGACAGGCTCGAGGCGATGGCGCGGGGCCTGCGAGACGTCGCCGCGCTGCCCGACCCGGTGGGGGAGGTGCTGCGTGGCAGCACCCTTGCCAACGGCCTCGAGCTGCGCCAGGTGCGCGTGCCCTTCGGCGTCGTCGCGATGATCTACGAAGCCCGCCCCAACGTGACCGCCGATGCCGCCGGGATCTGCCTCAAGGCCGGCAACGCCGTGCTGCTGCGCGGCTCGTCGAGCGCCCGGTCCACCAACGCCGCGATCGTGGCGGCGATGCGCGCCGCGCTGGCGACCAGCGGCCTGCCGGAGGACGTCGTGCAGCTCGTGCCGGGGGAGACGCACGACAGCGTGAAGGCGTTGATGCGCGCCCGCGGCCTGGTCGACGTGCTCATCCCGCGCGGGGGTGCGGGACTGATCCGCAGCGTCGTCGAGGAGTCGACCGTGCCGGTGATCGAGACGGGTGTGGGCAACTGCCACGTCTACGTCGACGCCTCGGCCGACCTCGAGCAGGCGCTCGCGATCGTGCTCAACGCCAAGACCGACCGCACCAGCGTGTGCAACGCTGCCGAGTCGCTGCTGGTGCACCGGGGCGTGGCCGACGAGTTCGTCCCGATCGTGGTCGAGGCACTCCAGGCGGCCGGCGTGCTGGTCCACGGTGACGGCACCTTCGCGGAGCACGACGACGTCGTTCCCGCGACCGACGAGGACCACGCCGCCGAGTTCCTTGCCCTCGAGATCTCCGCGGCGGTGGTGCCTGACGTCGAGGGTGCGATCGCGCACATCCGGCGCTTCTCCTCCGGTCACACCGAGGCGATCCTGGCGCGCGACCAGGCCACCATCCGGCGCTTCGTCGCCGCCGTCGACTCGGCCGCGGTGGTCGTCAACGCGTCCACGCGCTTCACCGACGGCGGGGAGTTCGGCTTCGGTGCCGAGATCGGCATCTCCACCCAGAAGCTGCACGCGCGCGGACCGATGGGCCTGCCCGAGATGACGTCCAGCAAGTACGTCGTGGTCGGCGAGGGCCACGTGCGCTGATGCCGCTAGGCTGGCGCGCATGCTGAGCACCGTCACCCTCCTCGCTGCCGAGACCGCCGAGCACGGCGACCCCGCGATCCACCCCTACTGGATCGGTGTCATCGCGCTGTCCCTGCTCCTGGCTCTGGTGCTGGCGGTGGTCTCCATCGGTGGCGGTCGCGAGCACAGCTGAGGCCGACCCGGTGAATGCCCCGGTGAATGCCCCCGTGAATGACCCCGCGGTGCGGCGTCGCGTCGGCGTCATGGGTGGCACCTTCGACCCGATCCACCACGGTCACCTCGTGGCGGCGTCCGAGGTGCAGGCGTGGTTCGACCTGGACGAGGTGGTCTTCGTCCCCACCGGCGACCCGTGGCAGAAGAGTGACCGCGAGGTCACCGAGGCCGAGCACCGCTACCTGATGACGGTGGTCGCGACGGCCGCCAATCCGCGCTTCAACGTGTCCCGCGTCGACATCGACCGCACGGGTCCGACGTACACGATCGACACCCTGCGCGACCTCAAGGCCGAGATGCCCGACGCAGAGCTGTTCTTCATCACCGGGGCCGACGCGCTGGCCGACATCTTCACGTGGCGCGACGTGGGCGAGCTCTTCGCCCTCGCGACGTTTGTGGGTTGCACCCGTCCGGGCTACACCATGGACCCGGAGACGCTGGCCAAGATCCCCTCCGACAAGGTCACCATGGTGGAGATCCCGGCGCTGGCGATCTCCTCGACGGACTGCCGCGACCGCCATCGCCGCGGCGAGCCCGTCTGGTACCTCGTGCCGGACGGGGTGGTCCAGTACATCGCCAAGCACGACCTCTATGCCTCCCAGCCCAGCACGAAGAACAGCAAGGACACTGCATGACTGCCACCGACCACGCCCTCGAGCTCGTCGCCGTCGCGGCCCAGGCCGCACACGACAAGAAGGCCGACCAGGTGCTGGCCTTCGACGTGAGCGAGCAGATCGCCATCACCGACGCCTTCGTGCTGGCCAGTGCCACCAACGAGCGTGCCGTGAAGGCCATCGTCGACGAGGTCGAGGACAAGCTCCGCGACGCCGGCGCCAAGCCGATCCGCCGCGAGGGCCACCGCGAGGGTCGCTGGGTGCTGCTCGACTACGGCGAGCTCGTCATCCACGTCCAGCACGAGGAGGAGCGGATGTTCTACGCCCTCGAGCGCCTGTGGAGCGACTGCCCGGTGATCCCGCTCGACCTGACGTGAGCCTGCGCCGCACCCTCGTCGTGCTGCGGCACGGCCGGACGGCCTGGAACGACGCCGGCCGGGCGCAGGGGCATGCCGACATCGAGCTCGATGAGCTCGGACACGCCCAGGCGGGCGCCACGGCGCTGGTGCTGGCCGCACTGACCCCTGCGCGGATCTGGTGCAGCGACCTCTCGCGGGCCCGTCAGACGGCCGCGCCGCTCGCCCGGGCCACCGGGGTCACCCCCGAGGTCGTCCCGGCGCTGCGCGAGTACGACGTGGGCACGCGCACGGGCCTGAGGTTCGACGAGTTCGAGGCCGCGTTCCCCGACGAGTACGCCGCCTGGCTGGCCGGGGACGAGTCGCTGACCGTGCCGGGTGCGGAGACCACCTCCGACGTCCGGGCCCGCATCGTGCCGGCCATGCGCGCCTGCCTCGACGCGCTCGGACCAGGGGAGACCGGCGTCGTGGTGACCCACGGCGCCGCACTGCGCGTGGGCGTCGCGGGACTGCTCGGCTGGCCCGACGAGATGGACGAGACGCTGGCCGGGATGGACAACTGCAGCTGGTTGCGCCTGCGGGAGCACGCGCTCTTCGGGCACCTCCAGCTGGCGTCGTACAACGAGGTCGCGCCCCGGGTCAGTGGAGCCGCAGGCCCCTAGGAACGGCCCCGGACACCACTGTCCGACCCCGATTTCACCTCGCCCGACCCGTCGGCTAAAGTTCTCGGCTGTTGGGGGTGTGGCGCAGCTGGTAGCGCATCTGCATGGCATGCAGAGGGTCAGGGGTTCGAGTCCCCTCACCTCCACCAACACGCAAGAGGCCGGACCCCGCGGGTCCGGCCTCTTCTGTGTCCCCGGTCCCTGGACTCGGCGAAGACGCACGGGCGGTGGCACCATGTGCTCATGACCGCCACCGACCTCACCACCAGCACCGCCACGGCCTCCCACATCGAGACCACGGAGCGCTACGCCGCGCACAACTACCACCCCCTCCCGGTGGTCCTTGCCGAGGGCGACGGCGCGTGGGTCATCGACGTCGACGGCCGTCGCTACCTCGACTGCCTGGCGGGCTACTCCGCGCTCAACTTCGGACACTCCAACGAGCGCCTCGTCGCCGTTGCGCGCGAGCAGCTCGGTCGCCTCACGCTGACGAGCCGGGCCTTCTACAACGACAAGCTCGGGGACTTCGCCGAGGCGCTGTGCCGCCTGACCGGCAAGGACATGATCCTGCCGATGAACTCCGGCGCCGAGGCCGTCGAGACCGCGATCAAGGTCAGCCGCAAGTGGGGCTACGAGGTCAAGGGCGTGCCCGCCGGCCAGGCGTCCATCGTCACCATGGAGGGCAACTTCCACGGCCGCACCACCACCATCGTGAGCTTCTCCGACGACGAGGTCGCGACCGCGGGCTACGCCCCGTTCACGTCCGGCTTCCGCCGTGCGGCCTACGGCGACATCGAGGCGGTCGCCGCGGCGATCGACGAGACCACCGTCGCGGTCCTCTTCGAGCCGATCCAGGGGGAGGGGGGCGTGGTCATGCCGCCCGAGGGCTTCCTGCGCGACCTCCGCGCGCTGTGCACCGAGCGCAACGTGCTGATGGTCGCCGACGAGATCCAGTCGGGCCTGGCCCGCTCCGGCAAGACGTTCGCGTGCGACCACGAGGACGTCGTCCCCGACATCTACATCATGGGCAAGGCGCTCGGTGGCGGCATCTACCCCGTCTCCGCGATCGCCGCCGACCGCGACATCATGGACGTCATCACCCCCGGCTCGCACGGCTCGACCTTCGGCGGCAACCCGCTCGCCGCCGCCATCGGCACCGAGGTCGTCGCGATGCTCGAGGAGGGCACCTTCCAGGTGCGCGCCACCGAGATCGGCGCCCAGATCGAGGCCGGCTTCCGGCCCCTGGTCGGCCAGGGCCTGGTCGCCGTCCGCGTCCGCGGCGCGTGGGCCGGCATCGACATCGACCCGGCGCTGATGACTGGCCGGCAGATGTCGGAGCGGCTCATGGAGCGCGGCATCCTCGCCAAGGACACCCACGGCTCGACCGTCCGCTTCGCGCCGCCGCTGGTGGCCAGCGACGAGGACATCGCCGGTCTCGTCACCTCGGTCTCCGAGATCCTCGCCGCGGGCTGAGGCCGCACCTGAACCGGTGAGCGCACGCTTCGACCACCTCGTGGTCTCCGTCGAGGACCTCGACGGGGCGGCGGCTCGGTGGCGTGCCGCGGGACTGGCCGCTAGGCGTGGGGGAGCGCACCCCGTCGGCACCGAGAACGTGCTCGTGCGCGGTCCGCAGCCCGCGTACGTCGAGCTGATCGCGGCCGGCGCCGCTGGATCGAACGCCTGGCTCGACCGCGTGCGCTCGGCCCGCGGCCCGATCTCGTGGGCCATCGCGGTCGACGACGTCGACGAGGCCCGTACGGCGCTGGTGGACGCAGGCTTCCACCCCGGCCCGGTGAGGGAGGGGTCGCGCACGACGCCCGAGGGTGGGCTGGTGGCCTGGCGGATGTGTGACGTGGGAGACGGGCCCTATGACGGCTCACTGCCGTTCCTGATCGAGTGGACGACGCCGATGGCAGCGGGACCGGCCGACGGTCCCGTGGTCGAGGGGGTCGGGCTCACGCCGCCCGACCCCGACCGGCTGGCCGATCTGCTGCTGGTGCTGGGGTTCGTGCCCAACCGTCACTGGCCCCGACGAGTGTTCCACGAGGCGACGAGCCGGCTCGCGGTCACGCTCAATCCGGTGGGGTCTCCAGTGGACCTCGATGATCCGGGCACCTCCTGGTTCATGTCCTGGGGTGAGGACGAACCTGACGAGCCAGCCGTCTCGCTGTCGCTGGCGTGCCCCTCGGACGAGCCGGAGCTCCGCACGCTGGACGGGGTCGCCGTGTCGACCCGTCCTGACCGTCGTCGCTTCGCCGCGAACTCGCTGCTGCCGGCTGTCGACGAGGCGTTCGCCCGGCTGCGGGGCGACCTGGCGGACTGGGCAAACCCCCACCCCGACGGTGGTCCCACTCAGGACGAGGACGAATACTCCCGCTGCCTGGAGCCTGCGAAGTACCGCCTGCTCGCCGTGCGTGCCGACGCGTGGGTGGAGGCGATCGTCGCAGCAGGCCTCGGCGCCACCGAGACCACCGGCTCGGCGGAGGTCCGCTGGCTGGGCGAGCAGCTCCTGACGCCGTCACGCGTCACGGTCGTGCACGGTCGCGGCGGCACCCAGCCGATCGTCATCGCCCTGGCGCCGTCGCAGGGTGCGGAGGAGGCGTTCGTCCAGGTGGGTGTCGGCGAGCCCGCCGAGGTGCTCGAGCGGCAGCCCGACTGCGGCTGCGACGCATGTGACACGGGCTCGGCCGACCTCCTCGACACGGTCGACAGTGCATTCGTCCTCGCGCTGTCCGGTGGGGTCTACGCCGTGCGTGAGGGCGAACGCGTCGTGCATCGCTCGCTGGACGGGTGGGGCAGCAACGGTGTCACCGGTCCCGAGGCCGAGCGTTGGCTGGCCGAGGCGGCCGACGGGCAGCGTACGACGGGCGTCGTGCGCGGGGACGCCTGGCTCTAGTCGTCGTGCGCCCCGCCCGGCTGAGCGAGCAGTCGGTCGCCGTGCAGCTCATAGCCGAGCACCGTGACCCACGGCGCGAGCATCAGGACCACGAGGGACAGTGCGAGGGGCGCACCCGCGGCCGCGAGCAGCCAGGCGGCGACGAGCACGACGAGGGTGCCGGCGAGCAGCCACGCGTGCAGTGCGTCCCGCCCCGGGAAGAGCAGGTGGAAGATCGCGAAGAGCGCGACGACGAAGAGCGCCACGGGGACCGCCATCGTGAGCAGCGTCTGGCCGGCGTCGAGCTCGCTGTGGTGCTCGACGAAGTAGGCGGCCGCGTGCAGGCCAGCGCCGGTCCCGGCGATCGAGGCGTAGAGGACCAGGTGGCCGAAGCCGAAGATCATGCTGCGGGCATTGCTGGCGCTCAGGGCACCACCGAACGGGATCGAGAAGTAGACCCACCACATGCCCACCGCGAGGGAGACCCCGGCCAGCGCGATCACGGCGGCCTCGAGGCTCCACCCCTGCACGGCCACCACGGCCTCGATCGCCGTCGTCGTCCCGAGCACGACCTCGCCGAAGGTGATGATCGCCAGGAGGCCGTAGCGCTCGGCGATGTGGTGGGGGTGCCAGGGAGTGGACGGCCGGTGCGTCTCGATCCACGCCAGCCCACCGAGCTCGAGGGCGACGAGCGAGAGGGAGAGGGCGACCTGGACGGCGACGGGCAGGACGTCCAGGGCGGTCAGCACCCAGCCGATCTGGGCGATCGTGATCAGGCGCACGTAGGCCAGGCACGTCCGGCGTCGCTCACGGTCGTGCGCCGCCGCTCGGGCCCACAGCAGGATCATCGACACCCGCATGGTCACGTAGCCCGCGACCGCCACCGCGTTGTCGAACTCGTGGTCATTGAAGCCCTCGAACAGGTCGTGGAGGCCCAGCCCCAGGACGAGCACACCGACCATCTGCAGGAGCGTCGCCAGCCGCATGAACGCGTCGTCGGTGTCGTAAGCCGAGGCGAACCACGAGAAGTTGATCCAGGCGAGCGTGATGGCGAACATCGCGAGCCCGAAGCCCAGGAGGCCCTCGAGGACGTGGTCCTCGACGAGCGCGTGCGCGAACTGCGATCCGGCGAGGCTGAAGGCCACGACCAGGGTGAGGTCGTAGAGCAGCTCGAGCGGAGTCGCCGCGCGGTGCGGCTCGTGGGGGTCGCGACCGGTCATCCGCCGCAGGCGGCGGGTCACGGAGGCCTCGCTCATGGGCCGGATCCTTTCAGATCCGCGCGGCCGCAGGGCTCAGGCGATGGTGAGGCCGCCGTCGACCGGGATCATCTGGCCGGTGACGTAGCCAGCAGCGTCGGAGGCGAGCCACACGGCCGTTGCGGCGAGCTCGCGCGGGTCGCCCTTGCGGCCGGCCGGGACCCGCTGCAGCGCCAGGTCGAGGTAGCCGTCGGGGTAGGTCTCGGTCATCTCGGAGGCGAAGAAGCCCGGCGCGAGCGCGTTGACCCGGATGCCCTTGCGGCCCGTCCACTGCTGCGCCAGGTCGCGGGTGAGGCCCCCGAGTCCGGCCTTGGACGCTGAGTACGCGGCCTGCGGGAGACCGCCGGTCGTGATGCCGAGGATCGAGGAGATGTTGATGATGCTCGACCCGGGCTGCATGACCCGCCCACAGGCCTGGGCCATCCAGTAGCAGCCGTTGAGGTTGACGTCGATGACCGACCGGAACTGCTCGGGGGTCTCGCGGGTGGCGGGCACCGCGGTGCCCATGCCGGCGTTGTTGACCAGCACGTCGACCCGGCCGAACGCGGCCATCGCCTCGTCCACGAGTCGCTGGCACTGGTCGGGGTCCGCCACGTCGGTGGCCACCGTGCGCACCCGGCGGCCGGTGGAGCGTACGGAGTCGGCGACCCGCTCGAGCTTGTCCACCCGGCGGGCGCCGAGCACCACGTCGGCGCCGGCCTCGGCGAAGCAGTGGGCGAAGGCGACACCCAGGCCGCTGGAGGCGCCGGTGACGATGACGACCTTGTCGTCGAGGCGGAAGAGGTCCATGACGGTCATGTGCGCACCCTAACCGCGGCCTCGAGGCGCGACGGCACACCGGGTTCCCCTTCGAGCGGTGCGGCAGGAGGGTTTCGGGCCGCGCAGAGCCTCCTCACCCACCGCCGGTTGGCGTGCCCTCCAGGGCGCGCCGTACGGCGGTCGCTGAGGGGTCTGCGAAACAGCGACAACCCGCCTCAGGCACCGCTCGGGGCGGGCTCGGGGGAGGTGGCCACCGGGGCGCGGGGCAGCTCACGCACCGACCGCGAGCACAGCACCAGCCCGCAGACGACGACGTAGGCGATGCCGGAGGCGACCAGGACGCGTTCGTTGCCGAAGGCGCCGCCGAGCGGACCCCACGCCAGCTGGCCGATCGGCATCGCGATGAACGAGCCGAGCATGTCGTAGGAATAGGCCCGGCTGAGCATGTCGTCGTCGATGTTCTCCTGCATGGCCAGCGCCCAGCCCATCGAGAAGACCTCGATCCCCATCCCGCCGACGAAGGCGGCGACGACGAGGGCCACGACGACCGGGTCGACGCCGAGCATGATCATCGGTGCGGAGTTGAGGACGACCGCGGCCGTGCCCCACAGCAACGGCCGCTCGAGGCGGAAGCGCAGCAGGATCAGGGCCATCAGCAGCAGACCGGCCGCCTCGGCGGAGAGCACGAAGCCCCAGGCCTGCCGCCCGATCGTGCCCTCCGCGACGACGGGGCCGAGGGTGAAGAGGGCACCGTTGTGGATCATGTTGAGGACTCCGAAGCCCAGGACGACGACCCACAGCCACGTGACGCTGCGGAAGAACGTCCAGCCCTCGCGCAGGTCCTGCATCGTGGAGGTCACCTCGGCCCGCGGCGCGCGCGGCGGGATCTTCACCGGGAGCAGCAGGAGTGCGGCGAACGCCCAGGCGAGTGCGTCGACGGCCAGGGCCCAGCCGGGACCGGACGTCACCACGATGAATGCGCCGAGGGACGGGCCGATGACGGTGAGGCCGTTGCGGGTCAGCGAGAGCAGGGCGTTGGCCTGCTGGAGCGACTCGCGCGGCACGAGCTGAGGGACCAGGCCGGCCATCGCGGGCATCGACATCGCCGACACGGCCCCGTGGAAGGCGCTGAGCACGATGATCATCCAGAGCTCGGCCCGCCCGGTCAGCACGAGGACGGCGATGGTCCCCTGCGAGAGGGCCGAGGCGACGTTGGAGACCTGCAGGACCACGGCACGCGGGAACCTGTCGGACAGCACGCCCCCCCACAGCAGCAGCACGATCATCGGGATGGTGTGGGCGGCGAGCACGTAGCCGATCGCGATCGCGCGGCCGTCGATGTCGAGGACCGCGAAGGTCAGCGCGATGTTGGCCATCATCGCGCCGAGGGTGTTGACCAGGCGCGAGGAGAAGTACCACGCGAAGTTGCGCTCCCCGAGGGGAGCCAGGCTGCCCGCGGTCCTCATGGCCGCCACCTCGCGGACTCACCGGTCAGGCCACCGGCCATGGTGAACGCGTGGACGGTGGTGCTGACGTGCACGGTGTCGGGGGTGCCCGCGGGGCGCGCTGCGGCGTGGAGCAGGTGCGAGGCCTCGTGCAGCAGGTCGAGTGCGCGGTGCCAGTCCTCGACCGGCACCCAGGCCTCGAGGTCGCTGGACGAGCCGGAGCCCGGTGCCGCGTCGCGCAGCCTGCGCTCGACCTCGAGGGCGTTGGCGCGGGCATAGGCGATCCGGTCGTCGACCCCGCTCGTGCGGTCGGGGACCTTGCGGGTGGCGTCGTAGCGGTAGCGCTTGGCCATCCCGCCGCGGATCTTCTCCTCGCTCTCGACGACCAGCTCGCCGATGTCGTGGAGGACGCGCAGGTGGTACGACGCATTGGCGTGGGTGAGGTCGAGGGCGCGGGCCACCTCGGCGGCGCTCATCGCCTCGGCGGTCAGCAGCGACAAGATGCGCAGCCGCACCGGGTGTGCGGTCGCGCGCAGCCGGGCCACCGCCTCGCCGTCGGTCTCGCTCGTCCTATCCATGGCTCACCCTCCAAGAGTCCTTGGGGAGTCATCGTGCCGAAGTTCGCGACTACTGTCAAACACTTCTTGGGCAGTGGGCACGGAACGCCCGGATCCACCCCTGACCCGACCCTGACTCGACCCCGGAACGGGGTGTTTCGCCGTCCAGGCGTGCTTGAGTAGGTGTCAGCAGAGGGCACCCGGCCCCCGAGGAGTGAGTGAGATGTCCGACCAGTACCCGCAGGATCCGCAGCGCGCGGACCAGACCCAGGCCTACGGCGCGCAGCCGCAGACCGCCGCCTACCGCACCCCGCCGACCACGATGTCGCCCGAGGATGAGCGCACCTGGGGTGCGATCAGCCATGCCGGTGCCGTCGTCGCGATGATCTGCTCGGCCGGATTCCTGGGCTTCCTGGCCTCGATCGCCGTCTACGTCATCCAGAAGGACCGCGGCCCGTTCGTCCGTGCCCATGCGGCCAACTCGATCAATGTCCAGATCACCATGTTCATCTGGCTGGTGGTGCTCGGCATCCTCACGATCCCGGTCGCCCTCCTGACGCTCGGGCTCGGGCTCGTCGTGATGCTGCCGGCGCTGGCTGCCGCCTTCGTCTTCGCCGGCGTCCTGCACGTCATCGGGGCCGTGAAGGCCTACAACGGGGAGTGGTGGAACCCCCCGTTCACGCCTCGCTTCGTGAAGTGAGCCTGCTTCACACCCACTGGGCCAGGACGTCGTCCTGCCACGCGACCGCTGCCCGGGTCCGGACCGAGAGGTCCGGCCCTGGCAGCAGTGCTTGTATGCTTGCCCGGTGCACCAGGACCTCCTTCTTCCGCAGCCGCGCTGATCCCTCCCACCGGAGCGACACGCGGCTACCCCTCCATGTGAGGGGTTTTTTCATGCCAGCAGCCAGCACCAGAGCCAGCAACAAGAGGACATCGCCATGAGCCACGACACCGGAGCCCCGCACGAGGCCGAGCGCGCGACCTACGACATCGCTGCCGCTGAGACGAAGTGGCAGCGGGTCTGGGAGGAGCTCGACCCGTTCCGGGCCGACGATGACAGCCCGCGCGAGAAGCGCTACGCGCTGACGATGTTCCCCTACCCGAGCGGCGACCTCCACATGGGTCATGCCGAGGTGTTCGCGCTGCACGACGTGGTGGCGCGCTACTGGTGGCAGCGCGGCTACGAGGTGCTCAACCCGATGGGCTTCGACTCCTTCGGCCTGCCGGCGGAGAACGCGGCGATCCGCAACGACGAGCACCCCGACACCTACACACGCGCCAACATCGCCAAGTCGATCGAGTCGTGCAAGAAGTACGCCGCCTCGTTCGACTGGTCGCGGACCTTCAACACTTCCGACCCGGACTACTACCGCTGGACGCAGTGGCTGTTCCTGAAGTTCCACGAGCGGGGCCTGGCCTACCGCAAGAACTCGGCCGTCAACTGGTGCCCGCAGGACCAGACTGTGCTGGCCAACGAGCAGGTCGTCGACGGCAACTGCGAGCGCTGCGGTGCTCAGGTCACCAAGCGCGAGCTGACCCAGTGGTACTTCAAGATCACCGACTACGCCCAGGAGCTGCTGGACGGACTGGACGAGCTGGAGAGCACCTGGCCGGACCGTGTCGTGACCGCGCAACGCAACTGGATCGGGCGCTCCGAGGGCGCGCACGTGACCTTCACGGTGCAGGTGCCTGACGGCGCGCGCGACATCGACGTCTACACCACCCGCCCGGACACGCTGTACGGCGCCACGTTCATGGTCGTCGCCGCCGACGCCGCCCTCGCTGCCGACATCGTCCACCCCGACCGCGCCCAGGCGCTCGCGGACTACCTGGTCGAGGTCCGCAAGGCCTCCGACATCGACCGCCTGGCCACCGATCGACCCAAGACCGGCGTCGACCTGGGCATCACGGCCACCAACCCGGTCTCGGGCGAGCAGATCCCGGTGTGGGCCAGCGACTACGTCCTGGCCGACTACGGCACCGGCGCGATCATGGCCGTGCCCGCTCACGACCAGCGCGACCTGGACTTCGCGCAGGCGATGGGGTTGCCCGTGCGGCGGGTCATCGCGGTCAAGAATGCGGAGGGGGGTGAGGACAACCCGGAGGAGACCTTCGTCGCCACCTCCGGCAGCGGGGCGTACGTCAACTCGGGGCCGCTGGACGGCCTGGCCGACAAGGCCTCCGGCATCCGCGTCATCATCGAGCAGCTGGAGGCCGACGGGCGCGGCTCCGGCGCGGTCAACTTCCGGCTGCGCGACTGGCTGCTGAGCCGCCAGCGCTACTGGGGTGCCCCGATCCCGATCATCCACTGCCCGGTCCACGGCGAGGTCCCGGTGCCGGAGGACCAGCTGCCCGTCACCCTGCCGATGCTGCGCGGTGCCGACCTGAAGCCCCAGGGCACCTCTCCCCTGGGCGGGGCCACCGACTGGGTCAACGTCGCGTGCCCGACCTGCGGCGGCCCCGCCACCCGCGACACCGACACGATGGACACGTTCGTCGACTCGTCCTGGTACATGTTCCGCTACTGCTCGCCGCACGACGACACCCAGCCGTTCGACTCCGCGCTGGTCAACGAGTGGATGCCGACGAACCTCTACGTCGGCGGCGTCGAGCACGCCGTGCTGCACCTGCTCTACGGCCGGTTCTTCACCAAGGTGCTCAACGACATGGGAATGGTGGACTTCCGCGAGCCGTGGTCGGCCCAGCTCAACCAGGGCTTCGTGATCAACCAGGGCAAGAAGATGAGCAAGTCGCTGGGCAACGGCGTCAACCTGGGGGACCAGCTCGGCGCCTTCGGGGTGGACGCGGTGCGCCTGACGCTGGTCTTCGCCGGCCCGCCGGAGGACGACATCGACTGGGCCAACATGTCGCCCGAGGGCTCGCTGCGCTTCCTGCAGCGCGCGTGGCGGTTGTCCGGCGACGTCACCTCGGCGCCCGGTGCGGACGTCGCGACCGGTGACCTGGCGCTGCGGCGTACGACGGCGCGGACCGTGCACGACGCGGCCGAGCTGGTCGAGACCTACCGCTTCAACGTGATGATCGCCCGGGTGATGGAGCTGGTCAACGCCACCCGCAAGGCCATCGACTCCGGCTGCGGCCCCGCGGACCCGGCGGTGCGCGAGGCGACCGAGGCCGTGGCGATCCTGCTGTCTCTGGTCGCGCCCTACACGGCCGAGGAGATGTGGGAGCGGCTGGGCCACCAGCCCACCGTCGTCCGCGTGGGGTGGCCGGAGGTCGACGAGGCACTGCTGGTGCAGGACACCGTCACCGCGGTCGTGCAGGTCAAGGGCAAGGTCAGGGCGCGGCTCGAGGTGGCACCCGACATCTCCGAGGCCGACCTGGAGGCAGCCGCCCTGGCCGACGAAGGCGTGCAGCGCGCCATCGACGGAGCCGACGTGCGCAAGGTGATCGTCCGCGCGCCCAAGCTGGTGAACGTCGTCGTCTGAGGTCCGGTCCCCCCAGTAGGGTCTCGACATGCCTCGCGTCGTCATCGTCACGGACTCGACCGCGAGCCTGCCCGCCGACGTGGCGCGGGACCGCGGGATCCGGGTCGTGCCGCTGCAGGTCGTGATCGGCGCCCGGGTGCTCGACGAGGGGCCCGAGGGCGCCACGCCGCAGGTGGTCGCCCAGGCGCTGCGCGACTTCGTGCCGGTCAGCACCTCGCGCCCGGCGCCGATGCTGTTCGCCGACCTCTACCGCGCGCTCGAGGCCGAGGGTGTCGAGGAGATCGTGTCGATCCACCTGTCCGGTGAGATGAGCGGCACCTTCGAGTCGGCCCAGCTGGCGGCACTCGAGGTGGACCTGCCCGTGCACGTCGTCGACTCGGGCCAGGTCGGCATCGCGACCGGCTATGCCGCGCTCACCGCCGCCGACGTGCTCGACTCCGGTGGCACCGGGCGGGAGGCGGCCGAGGCCGCGCTGGCCCGCGGAGGGGCGGCGTCCTCCCTGTTCTACGTCGACACCCTCGAATACCTCCGCCGCGGTGGTCGGATCGGCGCCGCGGCTGCGATCGTCGGCAGCGCGCTGTCGGTGAAGCCCCTGCTGGAGATCTCCGACGGCAGGGTCGTGCCGCGTGAGCGGGTGCGGACGGCGTCGCGCGCGCTGTCCCGGCTCGCCGACCTCGCCGTCGAGGCAGCGGGCGACGCGGCGGTCGACGTCTGCGTCTCGCACCTCGCCAGCGCCGCGCGCGCCGAGGAGCTGGCGGCCGCGCTGACCGAGCGGCTCGCCGAGGGTCTGGAGGGCCGCGAGGTGATGTGCGGTGAGCTCGGGGCGGTCCTCGGTGCCCACGTCGGCCCCGGCATGGTGGCGGTCTGCGTGTCGCCTCGGCCCGCCTCCTGAGCAGAGCCCGACCTCTCTCCACAGATTGCCCGCGGCGGGTTCCGGCGGGCGCGGGCCGTTCCTAGCGTGGAGGCATGCGCCGATCCCAGTCCTCCTCCGAGCACGCTGAGGCGGTGTCGCGGCGGCTGGCGACGCTGAGCGCGGAGCTGGCCGCCGTGCGCGGTGAGGCGGAGGTCGGGCCCGAGTCGGCGCACACGCGGGTCCGCGAGCGACCGGTCCTCACGCCTCCTCCCGTGATCGTCCCGGTGCCCGGGCGGCATGCCTCGCGGCGGCTGAGCATCGGTGGCCTGCAGCTGGGGCCGGTGCACCTCGCGGTCGTCGCGGTGCTCGCGGCCCTCGCGGTCGGTCTGGCCGCGTGGTGGGCGGTGCGCGACCAGGCGGAGGCGGTGCCCGTGGCACTCACCTCCGCCCCCACGCCACTGGCACAGGTGACCCCGGCCGACGCCCCCTCCGAGGACGCGGACGCGTCGGCGGAGCTGGTGGTCGACGTCGCAGGCAAGGTGCGTCGGCCCGGCATCGCGGTGCTGCCCGCGGGCTCACGCGTCGTCGACGCCCTGAAGGCCGCCGGGGGAGCGCGCCGCGGGGTCGACCTCACCGCGCTCAACCTCGCGCGACCCGTCATGGACGGGGAGCAGATCCTCGTCGGGGTGCCGCCGGTGCCCGGGGTGGCCGGCACCATCGACGCCCCGTCGACCGGGGAGTCCCTGGTCAACCTCAACACCGCCGACCAGACCACCCTGGAGACCCTGCCGGGGGTGGGCCCGGTGACGGCGCAGGCGATCCTCACCTGGCGCTCCGACAACGGCGGCTTCAGCACGGTCGAGGAGCTGCTGGAGGTCGACGGCATCGGCGAGGCCACCTTGGCGGACCTCGCACCCCTCGTCACGCTCTGACCGTGCCCGACCTGCGCGCGCTCGCCCTCGGCGCCGGAGCGTGGGCGGGCGCACTGCTCGTCCTGGCGCTGCCGGGGTGGGTGGCACTGGGCTCGGCCGGCCTCCTGATCGTCGCCGGCGTCGTCGGCGCGCTGCTGCGGCGCGGGTCGGTGGCGTGGTGGGGGCCCCTCGCCGCGCTGGTCGCCGTCGCCGGGGTGGCCACGCTGCACCTGACCCTGGTGCTCACCTCGCCCCTGGCCGGGCTCGCCGACGAGGCGGCCGTGGTGAGCGTGCGGCTCGAGGTCACGTCCGACCTGCGCGTCGTGGCGGGACAGTACGGCGACCTCCAGGTCGCCCGGGCGAGGGTCACGCGGGTCGAGGGCCGGGGGCGGGCCTGGACACTCCGTGCCCCGGTCGTGCTGATGGCCGGGAGCGACTGGCCGCGGCTACCTCTCGGCACCACGCTGGAGACGACAGCGCGGTTGGTGCCCGGCGACGACGACGTCGCGGCCCTGGTCCGTCCCACCGGTGATCCCCGCGTCGTCGCCGAGCCCGACGTCTGGTGGGACGCCGCAGCAGCCGTACGCCGTTCGGTGCGCGCCGCCGTCGCAGGTCGAGACGCCGACGCCCGGGAGCTGGTGCCGGCCCTGGTGGTGGGCGACGACGGCGGCCTCCATCCCGTCCTCGCCGACGACTTCCGGACCACCGGGCTCACCCACCTGCTGGCCGTCAGCGGCACCAACCTGACGCTGGTCGTCGGGTCCCTCCTCGTGCTCGGCCGATGGCTCGGCGTGCGCGGACGGTGGCTCCATGCGCTGGCCTTCGTCGGGATCGCCGGCTTCGTGATGACGGCACGCGCGGAGCCCAGCGTCGTACGCGCCGCGGCGATGGGCACCGTCGCACTGGTCGGGATGGGACGCAATGGCCGGTCGCGGGGCACCCGGGGACTCGGGGTCGCCGTGCTCGTCCTGCTCCTGGTCTGGCCGCGGCTGGCGACCACGGCCGGCTTCGCCCTGTCCGTGCTGGCCACCGCCGGGATCCTGCTGCTGGCGCCGGTGTGGCGCGACGCACTCATGCGGTGGACGCCACGGTGGGTGGCGGAGGCGGTCTCGGTGCCGCTGGCCGCGCAGGTCGCGTGCACACCGGTGGTGGCCGCGCTCTCGGGCCAGGTGAGCCTGGTGGCCGTCGTTGCCAACCTCCTGGCCGCGCCGGCAGTCGCGCCCGCCACCGTGCTGGGGCTGGCCGGCGGGCTGCTCGCGCTGGGTTGGTCACCGCTCGGCGTGGTCGTGGCGGCTCCTGCGGCCTGGTCGGCGCAGTGGATCATCACCGTCGCCCGGTGGGGAGCCGGCGTCCCGACCGCTGCCCTCGACTGGGGGACCGGGGCCGTCCCGCTGCTCCTGCTGTCCCTGGTGTGCCTGGCCAGCGTGCCCCTCGCCCCACGGCTGCTCCGACATCCGGGGTCCGCGCTCGCCTGCACCGGCCTGCTGGTGGTCGTGATGCTGGTCCGCCCGCCGACACCGGGGTGGCCGCCCAGCGGCTGGGTGCTGGCGGTGTGCGACGTGGGACAGGGCGACGGCCTGGTCCTGAGGGCCGGGGAGCACGCGGCCGTGGTGGTGGACGCGGGCCCGGACCCGGCAGCGATGGACGGCTGCCTCGATCGCTTGGAGGTGCAGGCGGTGCCGATGCTGGTGCTCACGCACTTCCACGCCGACCACGTCGACGGTGTCCCGGGCGTGCTCGAGGGCCGCGACGTGGAGGCGATCGAGGGCTCGAGCCTGCTCGAGCCGGCCGAGGGCGTGCGCGAGGTCGGGACCACCCTGGGCCGTGCCCCCGACCCGGCGGCGTACGGCGTCACGCGGCGGGTCGGCGACGTGACCCTCCAGGCGGTGTGGCCCCCGCCGGCCGGCGCCGGCGGCGACCCGAGCGAGAGCGCGCCCAACAACGCCAGCGTGGTGCTGGTCGCGGAGGTGGCGGGTGTGCGGATCCTGCTGACCGGGGACGTGGAGCCGTCCGCGCAGGCCGCCCTGGCGCGTGCTCTCTCCGGGCTGCGGGTCGACGTGTTGAAGGTGCCGCACCACGGCAGCCGTCACCAGGACCTGGCGTGGCTCACCTCACTCGGGGCGCGCGTGGCGCTTGTGTCGGTGGGGGAGGGCAACGGCTACGGTCACCCCGCGCCCGCCGTGCTCGCGGCCCTGACCGACGCGGGTGCACGGGTGTGGCGCACGGACACCTCGGGGGACGTGGTCGTCGTCGTGCGCGACGGGGAGGTCGGTGTCGTGACCCGCGGATAGGGTGAGGGCACCATGGCACGCACCCCCTCCGCCGCGCAGGTCCTCGGCCACGTCGTCCTCGTGACGGGCAAGGAGGAATACCTCTCCGCGCGCACCGTCACCTCGGTCCGCGACGCCGTCCGGGCGCACGACGCCGACGCCGAGTTCGCCGAGTCGCCCGCCTCCGACCTCACCCTGGCCTCGCTGGGGGAGATGGCCGCTCCATCGCTGTTCTCCTCGATCCGGTGCGTGACGGTCCGCGGCCTGGAGGACCTCCCCGAGGAGTCCGTCGACGGGCTCCTGGCCTACTGCGCGGGTCCGGCCGACGACGTCGCCCTCGTGCTGGTCCACTCCGGGGGCGCCAAGGGCAGCGGCGTGCTCGCCAAGCTGCGCAAGCTCGCCGCGGTCACCGAGGTGAAGTCCGAGGAGATCCGGGCCAGCGAGATGCCGGCCTTCGTGACCTCCGAGGTCGCCACCCATGGCGCGAAGATCGATCCCGACGCCGCCGCTTTCCTCGTCCAGGCGGTCGGCACCGACCTCCGCTCACTGGCGGCGGCCGCGGACCAGCTCACCAACGACTTCCACGGGGAGCAGCTCACCGTGGAGAAGGTCCAGCGCTACTTCGGCGGTCGGGCCGAGGCGAAGTCCTTCACCGTCGCCGACGCCGCCTTCGCGGGCAAGCGGGCGCTCGCCCTGGAGGAGCTGCGGTGGGCGCTCGACTCCGGCACCGCCGCCGTGCTCGTGACTTCGGCCATGGCGGCCTCTGCGCGGAGCCTGGCGCGCTACCTCGGCTCGGCTCGAGGCGCCCGCGACGCCGACCTCGCCCGCGACCTCGGCGTCCCACCGTGGAAGGTGCGCACCGTCCGCGACCAGTCCCGCTCGTGGAGCCCCGACGGGATCGCCGCGGCGGTCCGTGCGGTCGCGATGGCCGACGCCGACATCAAGGGCCGGGCGCACGACGCGTCCTACACGCTCGAGCGCCTCGTGCTCACCGTCGCCGGGCTGCGCGACCACCGCTGAGCTGCACCCCGAAATGCGAAACACCCGCCACGCGGGCGGGTGTCTGGCGGGAAGTGCCGATCAGAGCGAAGCGGCCTTCTTGGCGATCGAGGACTTGCGGTTGGCAGCCTGGTTGTCGTGGATGACGCCCTTGGCGGCGGCCTTGTCGAGCGCCTTCATGGCGTCGCGGCCCGCGGTCACGGCCGCGTCCTTGTCGTCACCCTCGGACAGCTCGCGGAACCTGCGAACGGCGGTCTTCAGGCGCGACTTCACTGCCTGATTGCGCTGGCGCGCCTTCTCGTTCTGCTTGTTGCGCTTGATCTGGGACTTGATGTTCGCCACGTGTGGGTCCTCGGATGTTGTGGAGCGGATCAGGATGAAAGTCTTCGTGCTGTCGGCTGCCTGGCGACCCCTCCCAAAAGCGGCACGGGGAGGGTCGGGCGCCGGACATGCAGTCAGCAACACTACCGGCAGGCGTCCCGAGCGCCCAAATCCGCCACCGGGGGCCGACCGGTGCGCCTCGCGACCGCCTCCAGCATGCGCCTCGACTCGCGGATCCGGAAGTCGTTGAGCGTCGGCAGGTTGACGTCCACCGCCACCACCGACCGGACCGCGAGGTGGGCCCCGACCCCGGCCAGGAACGCGGTGACGGCATCGTCCCCGGCCTCGACGAGGGCGGGGGAGGAGGCGAGGGACGCGTCGAACCAGGCCTCGTCCACGCGCTCGAGCCGGGCCAGCAGCGGGTCGGCCCAGGCGGGGCCGCGGGCAGCCATGCCCCAGTCGACGAACACGATCGATCCGTCGGGTCGCCGCAGCAGGTTGTCGACCCGGATGTCCCAGTGCGCGACGTGCGGCATCGCCCGCGCGGCGTGCTCGCGCAGCACGTCGGCCCAGCCGTGCGGGTCGGTGCGCAGCCAGGCGGGCACGGGAGTCGTGTCGGGCGCCTCAGCGAGGGACGCGAGCGTGTCCGCCCAGATGCAGAAGCGCTCGCCGATGTCGACGAGCTGGACCGACGGCGGCACGTCGAGGCCCTGCAGGACCCCCGAGAGCCGTTCCGTCCCGACGAGGACGGCCCCGAGCTCCGCAGCGTCACTGAAGTCGGGGTGGCGCCCCTCGACGTCCTCGATCAGCAGCGCGACCCAGTCGCCGTCGTCGTACGACGCCAGCATCCTCGCCCAGAGCGGGTCCGCGCCGATGTGCGTGAGCACGCCGACCTCGCGGCGGAACAGGCTGGGGGTGTCGGGGTTAGGGGAGGCGCCGACAGCCTTGACGAAGGCGCGGGTGCCGTCGGCGCAGCTCACCCGGGTGGCGCACCCGGGCGACATCCCGCCCACCTGCTCGGCGACCGCGACGACGGGGGCGCCGAGGGTCTGCTCGACCCAGGATCGCACGGTCCCGGGCACGGCGTCGTAGGGCAGCCGGACGCCGACCGCGCGCGGAGCGGTCACGACCAGCCCCGGCGCTCCGACAGCCAGTCCCAGCACACCTCGCCCTGCCAGCGCTGGTGGTCGCGGAGGTGCGGGGAGGTGGGCGGGGAGGCCAGCTCGGACTGGGTGAAGAAGTAGCCGACGTAGAGGGCGAGGTTGATGTCGAAGGCCTCCGGGGCGACCTCGCGGAGCAACCGCCTCTCGGCGATCACCCGGTCCACGTCGATGCCGTCACCGCGCGGACCGATCAGGGCCGCGAACGAGTCGAACCACGAGGCGGCCCGCACCGGCCAGTTCCAGTCGCAGACCATGGCCCGGCCGTCGGCGGTGATGAGCACGTTGTCGGAGCGGACGTCGGTGTGCGTCAGGGTGTCGCCACCGACGACCTCGGCGTAGCGTCGCGCCAGTGACTCGGCCTCGTCGAGCTGTGCGGGGTCGAGGTCGGTGCGGGTCCGGTGGATGCCGTCCCACCCGTCGAGCAGGGGAGCGAAGTCCGCCTCCGCCGTGTCGAGCGTGAGCCCGTGGGGCGGCGGGGTCAGCGCATCGGCCGCCGCCTCGAGGGCGTCGAGGAGGGCGTCGAGGTCGTCGGAGCGCCACGGCCGCACCGGTGCGCGGGCGGCCACGTACTCGATGCCGAGCACCACCCAGTCGTCGTCGAGCTGCCACAGCAGGCGGGGCGCCGGCACCGAGGTGGGCAGCGCCGCGAGCTTGCGCGCCTCCTCGCGGTAGGAGTCGGCGAACACCCGCTGGGCCTTGACCGACGCCGCCTTCACGAAGTGCCGCGAGCCGTCCTCGCACACCAGGACGGACGCGAATCCGGGCGTGAAGCCGCTCGTCTGGGAGATCGCCGAGGCCACCGGAGAGCCGCACCGGCGCTCGATCCAGGCGCGCAGGTGCGGCGGCAGGAAGGCCCACTCGAGGCGACGGGCGGTCGTGTCGTGGGGGACGGGGTAGGGCGCGACTGGCGTGCGGGACATGGCGGCATCCTTCCTCACCCGACCCAGCCGCCTCGACCCGATATCGGGTGGAGGCCCGCCGGCGACCACCGGTAGAAAGGCACCATGCCCCAGCTCGTCCTGCCGACCACGTCCGTGCGCGATTCCTTCCTGGCGGCGATGGACGAGTTCGTCGCCGAGGGTGCGGAGTTCAGCCAGACCGCCGCCTGGATCGAGCACAACGCCCCCGGGTGGAAGGCGCCGGACGCCTTCGCGGTGTTCGTCGACGCGGTCCGGGCGGACGCCCTGCCGGAGACGCCACGCCTGGAGTGGCACGTGCCGTGCACGACCCTGTGGTGGGTCGACGGCGAGGACTACCTCGGGCGCCTCGCGATCCGCCACGAGCTCACCGACTTCCTGCTCGAGGTGGGCGGGCACATCGGCTACGACGTACGCCCCACCCGGCGCCGCGAGGGGCACGCCACCGAGATGCTGAAGCAGTCGCTGACCTGGGCGAGCGACCTGGGGATCGACCCTGCCCTGGTCACCTGCGACGACGACAACACCGGCTCGATCCGCGTGATCGAGGCGGCAGGGGGCGAGCTGGAGGACGTCCGCGGCACGAAGCGGCGCTACTGGGTCCCGACGACCTGAGCCGGTGCGGGCGCGACGCGGGACCGGGGCCTGGTCGCGGCCCCGACGCCGACCACCGCGACGACCAGTCCGACCAGCTCGGTGACGGAGAGGGTCTCGTCGAGCACCAGCCAGGCGAGCACGGCCGTGACCGGTGGGCTCAGGAAGAACAGGCTCGCCGCCGCACCCGAACCGCCGCGGAGCACCAGCAGGGCCAGCAGCACGAGGCCGACGATCGAGTTGACGATGGCCAGGAAGAGCACGGCCACGAGCGCCTGCCGCCCGTCGGTCACCGGCCACGCACCCTCCGTCGCCCAGCCCAGCACGAGGAGGGGCGGCGCCGAGATCGCGAACTGCACGGCCGCCGACCAGAGCAGGTCGGGCTGCGCGCCGATCCACCGCTGGCCGAGCGTGCCGAGGCTGAGGGTGAGCATGCTGAGCCCCCCGATCAGCACCGCGACGGGGCCACCGGCGTGACCGAGGTCCGAGCCCAGCACGAGCAGCACACCCGCCACGCCGACGCCGAAGCCGAGGACCTGCACCCGTGAGACCCGCTCGCCGAGGAGCCCGGCGGCCAGGATGGCGGTCAGCACCGGGCTGAGCGAGTGGAACAGCGACGCCAGCGTGGCGCCAAGCCCGAGGTCGAAGGCGACATACATCAGGCCGAACTGCACGGCGTTCATCACGAAGCCGACGAGGGCCACCCGCACGAGGGTCGCCCGGTCCATCCTGGTCGGGCGGCGCAGCGCGAGCGACAGCGTCGCCGCCAGCACCGCGGCGATCACGAATCGCCAGCCCAGGACGGTGAACGGGGCGGCCGCGTGGACCGCGGCCGGGCCCGAGATGTAGCCCGAGGACCAGACCAGCACGAACGCCGCGGCCGGGAGGAGCGGGAGGTGGGTCGCGTGGGTCGGCCGGGTCACTCGCGCACGCTAACGCGCCGGTTCGGTGAGGCTCGTCCCGCGTGGAAGAATGGGCGGCTCCCGCCGTCGTACTCCTGAAAGCAGTCCGTGAGCCTCAAGAACGCGCCGAAGCCTGGCTCGACCGACCCGTCGATCATCCGCAACTTCTGCATCATTGCGCACATCGACCACGGCAAGTCGACCCTCGCCGACCGGATGCTCCAGCTCACCGGGGTCGTCGACGAGCGGTCCTCGCGGGCGCAGTACCTCGACCGGATGGACATCGAGCGCGAACGCGGCATCACCATCAAGAGCCAGGCCGTACGCCTGCCCTGGACGGTGCCGGTCGACAACGACGAGGGTGCCGAGCCCGGGACCTACATCCTCAACATGATCGACACCCCGGGACACGTCGACTTCACCTACGAGGTGTCCCGCTCGCTCGAGGCCTGCGAGGCGGCGGTGCTGCTGGTCGACGCCGCCCAGGGCATCGAGGCGCAGACGCTGGCCAACCTCTACCTCGCGCTCGGCGCCGACCTCCACGTCATCCCGGTGCTCAACAAGATCGACCTGCCCAACGCCCAGCCGGAGAAGTACGCCGCCGAGCTGGCCGGGATCATCGGTTGCGACCCGTCCGACGTGCTGATGACCTCGGCCAAGACCGGTCTGGGGGTCGAGACGCTGCTCAACGAGATCGTCAAGCAGACCCCGCCGCCGGTGGGCGACGCGAACGCCCCACCGCGGGCCCTGATCTTCGACTCCGTCTACGACACCTACCGCGGCGTGGTCACCTACGTCCGGGTGGTCGACGGCAAGCTGAGCCACCGTGACCGCATCAAGATGATGTCCAACGGAGTCGTCCACGAGATGCTCGAGGTCGGCGTGATCAGCCCCGAGCCGATGAAGGCCAGCGACCTCGGCGTCGGCGAGGTGGGCTACCTCATCACCGGCGTGAAGGATGTCCGCCAGTCGCGCGTCGGTGACACCGTCACCAGC
>JBBSOR010000057.1:0-24796 GCA_038259535.1 Propionibacteriales bacterium
CCACTCACGCGGCCCGCCACCCCGCTGGGGGGGCGGGCCTTCGTGCTCAGGGGGAGGTGAGGCGGTCGAGGGCGGCGAGCGCCTCGGTCGCGTCGAGGCTCCGCGGCGCACCACCGGCGTACGACAGGCGTCGGGTGGCGGCCACGACGGCCTCGTTGACGGGGGTGGGCACGCCGTGCAGGCGGCCCAGCAGCACGATCTCGCCGGCGAGGTAGTCGATCTCAGAGTCGCCGGTGCCCCGGCTCAGGCTCTGCCACGTCGAGCCACCGCGCCGCTCGAGGTCGGGGCGTCGCTGGAGGATCGCCCCGCGCCTGGCCGTGTCCTCGTCGGCGCTCACCAGCGTCACTCCCGCGGCGGCCAGCACCCGCTCACCCTCCCCGAGCGCCCGGTGCGCGAGCTCGTCGGCGGCCGCGCCCTGCGCGAAGGATGCGTCGACGCCGTTGCCGAGGTTGAGCAGGAGCTTGCGCCGCTTCCAGGCGAGGATGTCGCCGCGTTCCTCCGAGTCGATGCCGGCGGCTCGCAGGTCGGTGGCGACGGCGGCCGTCGTGGCGTCCGTGCCCCCGGGGACGCGGCCGATGTCGAGGATCGCCGGGGTGGGGTGACACCCGGCCACCACGACGCCGGGCTCGAGGTGCGTCGCCGGGAGCATCACGCAGACGGCATAGGTGCGGGCGAAGAGCCGGAGCGCGGCGGTCTCGGTGGCGATGCCGTTGGTGGCACACACGACGGCCAGGTCGGCGGGGGCGTGTGCGCGCAGGTCGGCCAGCGCCGTGGCCGCCTGGTGGGACTTCACCGCGAGGACCACGACGGTGTCGTGGGTCCACGAGATGTCTGCGGCCGTGTCGGTCGCCGGAGCCGCGACCAGGTGGCGGCCGTCGCCGGAGTCGAGGACCAGGCCCCCGGACGCGCGGATCGCCGCGAGGTGCGGGCCACGGGCCACCAGCGTGACGGTCGACCCTGCACGGTGGAGGCGGCCGCCGATGACTCCACCCACGGCGCCCGCGCCGTACACGACGTAGTGCATCCCCCGATGCTACGAGGGTGGGGGCGGACTCAGGTCGGGGGCCGCCAGTCGGGGTCGCGCCCGACGAACCCCATCAGGCGCTCGACCACCGGTGCGTCGGCCGCCACGGCCACTGCGGGGCCGTACTGCCCGGAGCCGCGCAACACCTCCTCCATCTCCGACAGTCCACCGAGCAGGTCGTCGGCGAAGTCCTCGTCGAGCCGGGGCTCCTGGCCGCCTGCTCGGGCGAGGTCCCACGAGTGCATGTAGACGTCGGCGACGTAGAACCGGTCGATGGCCCGGGCGAGGGGATGGGTGCCGACGTAGGGGTGGGTGAACTCCTCGCTGCCGCGGTCGCCGATCAGGTCCTGGACGCGATCGGCGTGGTGGTGCCACGCCGCAGCGGGGTCGTCGGCGATGGCCGGACCTGGGGACAGCTCGATCCCGCCGGCGGCCAGGAAGCCCGGCAACTAGGTCACCAGGTGGTCGACGACGTCCCGCGCCGTCCATCCCTCGACCGGCGCGGGCGCCGATCAGTCGGTCGTCGCGTCCACCAGCCGGGAGAACTCACCGGCCACCAGGGCGTGGCGCTCGAGGGCGGAGTCCGGCAGCGCCATCAGAGGGAGCCCTGGGCAAGCATCCGGTCGAGCTTGGCGTAGCCCTCGTGGATGCCGGTCTCCATGCCACTGGCCAGCATCTGGTCGCGCCCCTCGAAGGAGTCGCACAGCGAGAAGGCGTGCAGGCGCGTACGCCCGTCCCCGAGGTCCTCGACGGTCATCGTCTCCAGCGCGATGGCCTCCGGCATGCCCTCCCAGGTGAAGGTCTGCACGATCTTGTCGTCCCCGACGAACGGGAAGGTGCCGCGGAAGGCGTACTCCTCCTCGCCGCGTCGGGCGACATAGCGGTAGGCGCCCAGCGTGCGGCAGTCCCACTGGTCGATGTCCGTGGTCAGCGAGTCGGGACCGATCCACCGGACGAAGAGCTCGGCGTCGGTGTGGGCCCGCATCAGCTGCGCGGGCGTGGCGGTGAAGTCGCGCCAGATGTGCACCGCGGGCACGTGTTCGTCGGCGAGGACGGCGGCCTCGGGATAGCGGGTGGCGGGGCTCTGCACGGTGGTCATGATGCGGTTCCTTCCTGCGGGGTGGGGTGGAGCTCGGTCGCGTCGACCTGCAGCTGCGCGAGCACGACGTCGAGGCGCGCGAAGCGCTCCTCGGCCTGCCGGCGGTAGCGCTCGATCCACTTCGTCATCAGGTCGAACACCTCGGCCTCCAGGTGCACGGGCCGGCGCTGTGCCTCCCGCGTCCGCGTCACGAGGCCGGCGTCCTCGAGCACCTTGAGGTGCTTGGAGACGGCCTGGAGGCTCACGTCGTAGGGCTCGGCCAGGTCGTTGACGGTGTGGTCGGCCTCGGTGAGGCGAGCCACCATGTCACGGCGGGTCGGGTCGGCGAGGGCGGCGAAGACACGGGAGAGCTGGTCGGTCACGGAGCACCTTCTTCAACTGATAGGTTGAATAGAAGGTAGGACCGGGCGATGCAGTTGTCAACCTCTCGGTTGAATAGGCTGGGCGCAGCCCGTCGGATCAGGTGCGGGGGGCGCGCACCGTCCGCGAGATCGCCTTGGCGCACTCGGCCTCGCCGGAGCTGTAGGACGGTGCCACCGTCACGTAGTAGGTCGCCCCGCGCTGCACCCGGAACCGGTGCCGCCCGCGGTAGGAGGCGCTGACGCCGACCACCTTGAAGTCGCGGTGCCGGCGCACCCGCCACAGGACGATGCGTGCCCGGGCCGCACAGGACGTCACCGGCGACGTGACGCGCGCCTGCAGCCGGTGCTTGCCGTCGAGCCACCGCAGTGCTGCCTTGCGCGGAGCCGTCGGGCAGCCGGTGGGATTCGGCGACGCGACCGTGGGGCAGCCGTCCCGGGCGTCCGCGAGGCCGTCGCCGTCGGTGTCCGCGTCGGCTGCGTCCACGGCTGTGTTCACGGCTGCGTTCACGGCTGTGTTCACTGCCAGGGCGCGTGGCACCGGCAGCGCCCCCGTCGTCGCGGTCGCGAGCGACGCGACGAGGAGCAGCGCCGCCGCGCGCACGAGCATGCGGAACCTGACCATGAGGGCGCCAGCCTAGGCGCCGAACCCCAGCGGGGCCACGTCCGGGCCACGACCTAGGATCGCTGCGTGCGTCTGCGGATCGACTGTGCCTATGACGGCACCCACTTCTCCGGGTGGGCGATGCAGCCCAACCTGCGCACCGTGCAGGCCACGCTCGAGTCCGCGCTGGCCACGGCCCTCCGGCTGCCGGAGGCGCGGGTGGTCGTGGCCGGAAGGACCGACGCAGGTGTGCACGCCCGCGGCCAGGTGGCGCACCTCGACGTCGACCGCGAGGTGGTGGCCGCCTCGGCCGGACGCCTGAGGACGCCTCCCCTGGAGGCGCTGGCCCGACGCGTCGACGGGATCCTGCCGCCCGACCTGCGCGTACGCCGGGTGTCGGAGGCGCCGCGCGGGTTCGATGCGCGCTTCTCCGCGAGCTGGCGCCGCTACGCCTATCGGATCGCCGACTCCCAGGAGGTCGCCGACCCGCTCCTGCGTGGGCACGTCCTGACCTGGGGACGCACCTTGGACCTCGACGCGATGAACGCCGCGGCGGCGCCCCTGATCGGGCTCCAGGACTTCGCCGCGTTCTGCAAGCAGCGCGCGGGCGCCACCACCGTGCGCACGCTGATCGAGCTGGCGTGGCGGCGCGACGAGCGCGGGCTGGTGATCGGTTCGGTCCGGGCCGACGCCTTCTGCCACAACATGGTCCGCGCCCTCGTCGGGAGCCTGATCGCGGTCGGGGAGGGACGCCGTCCGGGCACCTGGCCGGCCGAGGTGATGGCCGGACGGCGCCGTGACGCCGGCGTGCACGTCGTGCACCCGCACGGCCTCACGCTGGAGGAGGTCGGCTATCCCGACGACGACGAGCTGGCCGCCCAGTCCGCTCGAACCCGCGCCCGACGAGAGGCCATCGATGCCTGAGCACTACTTCTCCGCCGACCCCAGCGTCCCCTTCGAGCGGGAGAGCTTCACCGCCGAGCTGTGGGGCAGCACGCTGACCGTCGACACCGGCTCGGGGGTCTTCAGCCGCGGCCACCTCGACCACGCGACGGCCGTCCTGTTCCGCGAGCTCGACCCGCCCGTGCAGGGACAGTTCCTCGACCTCGGGTGCGGCTACGGCGTCATCGGCCTGGCCATCGCGGCGGCCGTGCCGCTGGCCTCGGTGATCGGCGTCGACGTCAACGAGCGGGCTCTGCTGCTGGCCAACGACAATGCGCGCGCGGCCGGCCTCGACCCGCGCTTCGTGGCGTGCACGCCCGAGCAGGTGCCGAGCGACCAGGTCTTCGACGAGATCTGGTCCAACCCGCCGATCCGCATCGGCAAGGAGGCGCTGCGCGAGCTGCTGCTCGCCTGGCTGCCGCGGCTGTCGCCGACCGGTCGGATGGTGATGGTGATGGGCAAGAACCTCGGCGGGGACTCCATGCAGCGCTGGCTCACCGACCAGGGCTGGCCGACCCGGCGACTCGCCAGCAGCAAGGGGTTCCGGGTGCTGGAGACGCGTCGCGGCTGATCAGCCGAGACGGACCGGCAGGGCCTCCACGCCGTGCACGATCGCCAGCTCGGTGAAGCGGAGGTCGTGGGGGTCGCACGCGAGGGACAGGTCGGGGAAGCGCCGGGCCAGCGCGACCAGTGCGGTGCGCAGCTCCATGCGAGCCAGCTCGGCTCCCACGCAGCGGTGCAGGCCGTGCCCGAAGGCGAGGGTGCCGGAGGTGGCGGTGGTCGGGTCGAAGCGCGCCGGATCCTCGTGGCGCGCCGGGTCACGGCCGGCGGCGGTCAGCGACACCACGACCACGTCGCCCGCCCGCACGGTGCGCTCGCCGACGCGGAGGTCGTGCCGCGCGATGCGGGGGAACGCGATCTGCACGGGGCACACGAAACGCAACAGCTCCTCGACCACGCGGTCCACCTCCTCGGGCGCACCACGGCGCAGCGCCTGCCAGGCGGCGGGGTGCTGGAGCAGGACCCAGGTGCCGAGGGACAGCATGCTGGCGCTGGTCTCGTAGCCGCCGAGGAAGACGCCGTCGGCGAGCCCTCCGAGCTCGACGTCGTCGAGCTCCGCCCCGTGCTCGGCCACCATCCGCGCCAGGAGGCCGTCGGGCAGACGCGGGTCGAGGCGCTCGGAGGCGACCAGGTCGATGAGGAACTGTCGCGTCCCGGCCGCGGTGTCCAGGATCCCGGCGCGACCGCTGCTGAGGTCGAAGCGGGCCGCGCCCCGGAGGCGGAACTCCTCGCGGTCGACCGCCGGCATCCCCAGCAGGTCGCAGATGACGCCGAACGGCACGGCGAAACCGAACCGTTCCACCAGGTCGACCTCCGGGCCGTGGGCGGCCATGTCGTCCAGTGCGGTCGCCACCACCCGGTCCACGTCGGCCTGGCGCTCGGCCAGCCGTCGACGGGTGAAGTGGGGGGTCAGGGTCTGCCGCAGCCGCTCGTGGTCCGGGGCGTCGGTCATGCCGAGCCCGCCGATCCGCTCGGCCGGGGCACGGCCCTGGCGCCCGATCAGGTGGCGTACGTCGTTGGCGAAGGACTCGGAGTCGGCCAGCACGGCCCGGGCGACGTCGTATCCGGTGACCAGCCACACCCGGGTGCCGAGGAGGCGTACGAGCTGCACGACGTCGCCATTGTCGCGGCTCGCGTCGAGAGCGGGCACCGGGTCGACCCCGTCGCGCTGGAGCGGGAAGCGGATGCTGCCGGGCACGCGTCGTGCCGACGACACCGCCAGGCGGAGGGCCGCGCCACGCATCGAGGGAGCCATGCCCCCAAGTAGACGCCCCCACCACTGACGACCGCCATCCGGTATCACCCCGGTGCCTCCCCGGAGGTCACCCGGACCCCGGACCGGGCAGGATGGGGCCATGGCATACGTGGCAGCCCCCGACAGGTACGACGATGCGAGCGGCATGCACTACCGCTCCACGGGACGCAGCGGGCTCAGGTTGCCGGCCCTGTCCCTGGGTTTGTGGCAGAACTTCGGCACCGACCGGCCGGAGGAGACGCAGCGGGCCATCCTGCGCCGTGCCTTCGACCGTGGGGTGACCCACTTCGACCTGGCCAACAACTACGGCCCGCCCTACGGCCGGGCCGAGGAGAACATCGGCCGCTACCTCGCCGACGACTTCGCGCCCTACCGCGACGAGCTGGTGATCTCGACCAAGGCCGGCTACGACATGTGGCCCGGCCCCTACGGCCAGGGTGGCGGCTCGCGGAAATACGTCCTCGCCTCGCTCGACCAGTCCCTCGCCCGGATGGGGCTCGACTACGTCGACATCTTCTACAGCCACCGCTTCGACGCCGAGACGCCGGTCGAGGAGACCATGACGGCGCTCGACACGGCGGTGCGGTCCGGGCGTGCGCTCTACGCCGGCATCTCGTCCTACTCGCCGGCGAAGACGCAGGAGGCAGCCACGATCGCGCGCGAGCTCGGCACGCCGTTGCTGATCCACCAGCCGTCCTACTCGATGCTCAACCGCTGGATCGAGGGGGGGCTGCTGGACGAGCTCGAGCAGCAGGGGATGGGCTGCATCGTCTTCACCGCGCTCGCGCAGGGACTGCTCACCGACCGCTACCTCGACGGCGTGCCGTCGGACTCGCGCGCGGCACGCGACGACTCCACCCTCACCGGGCTCGACGACGACGTCCTCGACCGGGTGCGCGCACTGAACGCCATCGCCGAGCGCCGGGGCCAGAAGCTCGCCCAGCTCGCGTTGCAGTGGGTGCTGCGCGACGCCCGCGTCACCAGCGCGGTGATCGGGGCGTCGAGCGTCGCCCAGCTCGACACCAACCTCGACGCCCTCGAGGCGCCGCCGCTGACCGGAGAGGAGCTGGCCGAGATCGACCGCTACGCCGTCGAGTCGGGCATCAACCTGTGGGCGAAGCAGACCGAGGAATGAGTGCCGCGCCCACGCGGGTCGTCGTGGTCGGCGCCGACGCCGCCGGGATGTCCGCTGCCCACCAGGCGTTGCGGACCGCGGGGAGAACCGGACGCGAGCTCGCGATCACGGTCCTCGACCGGGGCACGCACACGTCCTACAGCGCCTGCGGGATCCCCTACTGGATGGCCGGCGACGTCGGCGGGGGCGACGACCTCGTCGCCCGCACCGCGGAGGAACCCCGTGCCGCGGGGATCGACCTGCGCATGGAGACCGAGGTGGTCGCCGCCGACCTGGGCGCGCGCACCGTGACGACGGACTCCGGTGAGGTGGTCGCCTACGACGAGCTGGTCGTCGCGACCGGGTCCCCGGCGGTCGTCCCGGACTGGGCGCTGCGACCCGACGGCACGACGTACGCCGGGGTCGGGGCCGTCAAGACCCTCGACGACGGCGCGGCCTGGCTGGAGCGCTTCGCCAACGCCGCCGCGGACGCGCACGTCGTTGTCGTCGGCGCGGGATACGTGGGGCTCGAGGTGGCGGAGGCCGCACTGCGCAAGGGGTTCGGGGTGACCGTCCTGACGCGTGGGCGTGGCATGTCGATGCTCGAGGACGAGATGGCGGAGCGGGTCAACGCGGCCCTCTGCGAGGCCGGCGCCGAGGTGGTGCTCGGGGTCGAGGTCACCGGGCTCGAGACCGACGGCGACCGGGTGACCGGGGTGCGTTGGGACGACGGCAGCCGGGAGGCCGACCTGGTCGTGGTCGCGATCGGCGTGCGACCTGCGACCACCGTCCACGAGGGAGACGGCCTCGAGCGCGCCGACCACGGCGCGCTGCGACCCGACCCGCACGGACGCGTCGCGGACCACGTCTGGGCCGCGGGGGACTGCTGCGAGGTGCGGCGCCGGATCGACGACCAGTGGGTCTTCCGGCCGCTCGGCACCTACGCCACCAAGCACGGGCGCGCACTCGGCGACACCCTGGCCGGCGGCTCGTTGGCCTTCGACGGGATGGTCGACACCTCCATCACCCGCTTCGCCTTCGGCGAGGTCCACCTGGAGATCGCCCGCACCGGCCTGTCGAGGGCGGACGCCGAGGTGGCGGGGCACGACCCCGTCGCCCTCCTGACCGAGGGCACCACGGCCAGCGGCTACATGCCCGAGGCGGCGCCGATCGCGTTGTGGGTGATGGCCGACCGGTCCACGCGCCGACTGCTCGGCGTGCAGGTCGTGGGTGGTGCCGGCGCGGGCAAACGGATCGACGCGGCGGCCGCCGTGCTGTGGGCCGGCGGGACCGTGGACGACCTGGCCTGGATGGACCTGGCCTACGCTCCGCCCTTCGCGACCGCCTGGGAGGTCCTGCAGGTCGCAGCTCGCCGGGTCGCCGAGCGGCTGTGAGCCGACCTACGCCCCGTCGATCGCCTTGCGCACCTCGTTGACGCAGAGCGCGACGAAGGCCAACGCGATGATGCCCATCAGCACGTTGGAGTGCAGCTTGTTGCGCCACTCGGCCGGGGTCCGGTCGGTGTTGAGCAGCCACAGCAGCGTCACGGCGAGGAACGGCATGAAGAACGCGCCGAGCACGCCGTAGGCGAGGATCAGCCAGACCGGCTTGCCCAGGAACAGCATCGCCATCGGCGGGAAGGTCAGCCACAGGATGTAGGCCTTGTACCACCGCCCGCCGGCGCGGGCGTCTGCGTCCGTGCTCTCACCGCCGCGCACGATGGTCATGAAGTCGGCGAACATCAGGCTCACGCCGTTCCACACACCGACCAGCGACGACATCGCCGCGGCCCAGAAGCCGATGAGGAACACCTTGCCGGCCCACTGGCCGTAGCGGTCCTGCAGCACGACGGACAGGTCGAGGAGACCCTTGTCCCCGCTCTCGATGGCGACGCTCGTGGAGTAGAGCAGCTCGGCGCCGACCACCAGCGTGGCGAGCACGAAGATGCCGGTCACGACGTAGGCGACGCTGTTGTCGATGCGCATGACCCGCATGTAGGTCGGCGAGGACCAGCCCTTCTCGCGCAGCCAGTAGCCGTAGGCCGCCAGGGTGATCGTGCCCCCGACGCCACCGGCGAGCGCGAGGGTGTTGACCAGACCCCCGTCGGGAATGCGGGGAGCGAGCCCGGTGAGCAGCTCGGGGATGTTGGGCAGGGTCAGCAGGGCGGCGCCCACCATGGTGACGAACATCAGTCCGACCAGACCGGCCAGCACCTTCTCGAACGTGCTGTAGCGGCCCGACCACACCAGGGCCAGACCGATGAGGCCCGAGATGATGCCCC
This sequence comes from Propionibacteriales bacterium, assembly GCA_038259535.1. GTDB lineage: Bacteria > Actinomycetota > Actinomycetes > Propionibacteriales > Nocardioidaceae > Nocardioides. Next base: position 9,240 of record JBBSOR010000057.1, read on the forward strand.
ACCACGTCACCGACAGGACCCCGGTGAGCCCGGCGAGGGCGAGGCCGGTGCCAGCCATCGCCGCGGCGCCGTAGACGAAGCCCCAGATCACGATGTAGGGGGCGAAGTACCACGTCGTCCAGATGCCCAGGGAGCGCCAGCCCTCGAAGATCGTGCGTCCCGTGGCCAGCGAGTAGCGGCCCGCGCCCTCGACGAGCACGATCTTCATCACGCAGCCGACGACCACGCACCACAGCAGGGTGTAGCCGAACTTCTGGCCGGCGATCAGCGTGGCGACCAGGTCGGCCGCGCCGACTCCTGTCGCGGCCACGACGAGGCCGGGGCCGACGATGCGCCAGCGGGGGACGGTGGACTGTTCATCCGAGATGGTGGAGGCCATGGCCGCCACCCTAGAACCGGTCCGGTCCGGTTGTCCTCCCCCCGGCGGCTGGATATCGATGCGACGGCGCGGCCCTCGGCAGTGGAGAATGGCTCTCGTGGGCCACGTGGATGTTGCTGGAGTGCGTTTCGAGCTGCCGGACGGTCGGGTGCTCCTCGACGACGTCAGCTTCCGGGTCGGGGACGGCCAGAAGGTTGCCCTCGTCGGGGCCAACGGGGCCGGCAAGACGACCCTGCTGAGGATCGTCACCGGCGATCTCACGCCGCACGGAGGCGCCGTCACCCGTTCCGGCGGCCTCGGCGTGATGCGCCAGTTCGTCGGCCACGGCGGCGGCGAGGAGACCGTGCACGACCTGTTGCTCAGCGTCGCGCCACCCGCCGTGCGCGCTGCGGCCGAGGCGGTCGACGCCGTCGAGCTCGCCCTGATGGACACCGACGACGAGCGCACCCAGATGGCCTACGCCACGGCGCTCTCGGACTACGCCGACGCCGGCGGCTACGACGTCGAGGTGACGTGGGACGTGTGCACCACCTCGTCGATGGGGCTGCCCTTCGACCGCGCCCGGCACCGGCTGCTCAGCACCCTGTCCGGCGGTGAGCAGAAGCGGCTGGTCCTGGAATACCTCCTGCGCGGCCCCGACGAGGTCCTGCTGCTCGACGAGCCAGACAACTACCTCGACGTCCCCGGCAAGATCTGGCTCGAGGGGCGGATTCGCGAGTCGGCCAAGACGATCCTGTTCATCAGTCACGACCGCGAGCTGCTCGACAACACCGCGACGCGCATCGTCACCGTCGAGCTCGGCAGCGCGGGCAACCTCGTGTGGACCCACCCCGGCGGCTTCTCGAGCTATCACGACGCCCGCAGCGACCGCTTCGAGCGCTTCGAGGAGATGCGCCGGCGCTGGGACGAGGAGCACGCCAAGATCAAGGCGCTGGTGCTCCGGCTCAAGATCAAGTCCGAGTACAACGACGGCATGTCCTCGCAGTACCGCGCCGCCCAGACGCGCCTGAAGAAGTTCGAGGAGGCCGGACCGCCGGTCGAGCAGCCGCGCGAGCAGCAGGTGACGATGCGCCTCAAGGGTGGGCGCACCGGCAAGCGCGCCGTCGTCGCGACCCACCTCGAGCTGACCGGGCTGATGCGGCCCTTCGACCTGGAGGTCTGGTACGGCGAGCGGGTGGCCGTGCTCGGCTCCAACGGCTCCGGCAAGTCGCACTTCCTGCGCCTCCTGGCAGCGGGCGGCAGCGACCCCGACATCGAGCACCAGCCCGTCGGCGCACCTCCCACGCCGGTGCCCCACACCGGCAACGCCACGCTCGGCGCCCGCGTGCGACCGGGCTGGTTCGTGCAGACCCATGAGCACCCCGAGCTGCTCGGGCGCACGCTGCTGGAGATCCTCCACCGCGGCGACGACCACCGCGACGGCATGGGCCGTGAGGCGGCCAGCCGGGTGCTCGACCGCTACGAGCTGGCGCACGCGGGCGAGCAGAAGTTCGAGTCGCTCAGCGGTGGGCAGCAGGCGCGCTTCCAGATCCTGATGCTCGAGCTCTCCGGCGCGACCCTGCTGCTGCTCGACGAGCCCACCGACAACCTCGACGTGCAGTCCGCCGAGGCACTGGAGGCGGGGCTGGAGGCCTTCGACGGCACGGTGCTCGCGGTGACCCACGACCGGTGGTTCGCCCGCGGCTTCGACCGGTTCCTGGTCTACGGCGCCGACGGCGAGGTCTACGAGTCCGACGGCCCGGTGTGGGACGAGGGCCGGGTCAGCCGAGCGCGCTGAAGCGCAGCCGACCCGACCTGTCGGCCGCTGTCACCCCATGAGGCCGTGGGCCCGCGCCCGCAAGCAGGCATGATCGACCCATGACCACGCGCCGCGGGCTGTTCGTCGCCCCCTTCGACGCCCTCGCCGACCCGGGGGTGGTGGGCGACCTGGCCGCCGCGGCGGAGGCGGCCGGCTGGGACGGCTTCTTCGTCTGGGACCACCTGCAGTACGGCGACCGGGTGGGCGCGATCGCGGACCCCTGGATCTGCTGCGCGGCCATCGCGATACGCACCGAGCGCCTGCTCTTCGGGCCGATGGTGACGCCGCTGCCGCGACGCCGGCCTCACGTGCTGGCCCGGCAGTCGGCCAGCCTCGCCGTCCTCTCCGGTGGGCGGTTCGTGCTCGGCCTGGGGACCGGCGACGACTGGGTGGGGGAGTTCAGCGCCTTCGGCGACGAGCCGGACCCGAAGGTGCGCGGTCGGATGCTCGACGAGGGGCTCGAGGTGCTCACGTCCCTGCTGGCGGGCGAGGCCGTCGACCACGCGGGCGAGCACTACGCAGCCCGCGACGTCCGCTTCCGCCCCGCCTCCGCCGTCCCGATCTGGCTGGCCGGCCGCTTCGGCAACCGTGCGCCGATGCGCCGGGCCGCGCGCTTCGACGGCTTCTTCGTCATCGGCCTCGACGGTCCGGACGACCTCGAGACCCTGAACGAGCAGCTCCACGCGCACCGGCCGGCCCCGGGCTTCGAGGTCGTGGTCGACCTGCAACCCGGGCAGGAGGTCGCACCGTGGCTCGACCGCGGAGCCTCGTGGGTGCTGACCCGCATCGGGCCCTTCGACCTCGAGCTCGACGACGTCCGAAGGATCATCGAGGCCGGCCCCTGATCAGGAGAACGCGCTGATCCCGGTCTCGGCCCGCCCGATCAGCAGCTTCTGGATCTGCGAGGTGCCTTCGTAGAGCGTCATCACCCGCGCGTCGCGGAGATACTTGGCGACCGGGAAGTCGTCGACGTAGCCGGCGCCGCCGTGCACCTGGATCGCGTTGTTGGCCGCCCGGACGGCGGCCTCGGAGGCGAAGAGCTTGGCCTTGGAGGCGGCGACGCCGTAGGGCTCGCCGCGGTCGATGAGGTCGGCGCAGCGCCAGGCCAGCAGTCGGGCCGCATCGGCGTCGACCGAGATGTCGGCGATGAGGTCCTGCACCAGCTGGAACGACGCGATGGGCTTGCCGAACTGCGTGCGCCGGGTGGCGTAGGCCACCGAGGCCTCCAGACACCCCTGCACGATTCCGACGCAGCTCGAGGCGACCGCGAGGCGGCCCTTGTCGAGGGTGCCCATGGCGATCTTGAAGCCCTGCCCGACCTCGCCGAGCCGGGCGGAGTCGGGGACGCGTACGTCATTGAGGAACAGCTCGGCGGTCGCCTGGCCGCGCAGCCCGAGCTTGCCGGTGATCTCGCGCGCCTCGAAGCCGGGGGAGTCGGTCGGGACGAGGAAGGCGGTGATGCCGCGCGGTCCGTCGTCACTGGTGCGCGCGAAGATCAGGGCCACGTGCGCCCAGGTGCCGTTGGTGATGAAGAGCTTCTGCCCGTTGAGCACCCAGTCGGACCCGTCGCGGGTCGCACGCGAGGTGAGGTTGCCCGCGTCGGACCCGTGGTCGGGCTCGGTCAGCCCGAAGCACCCGAGCCTGGTGGCCGCGGCCAGCTGCGGCAGCCACTCCTGCTTCTGCTCCTCGGTGCCGTGGACGAGGATCGACTTGCCGACCAGGCCACTGCTGACCGAGACGATCCCTCGCAGCGCGGAGTCGGCTCGGCCGAGCTCCTCCATCGCGAGCGAGTAGGTGACGTAGTCGCCACCCACACCGCCGTACTCCTCGGGGATGGTGAGACCGAAGAACCCCAGCTCGGCCATCTTGGGCACGATGGCGAGGTCGACGGACTCGTCGTGGTCCCACTGCATCCGGTGCGGGACGGCCTCGCGCTCGAGGAAGTCGCGCGCGAGGGCGCGGAAGGCCAGCTGGTCCTCGGAGAGCGAGAGGTCCATCAGGTCAGCCCCCTCACGACAACGCCTCCACCAGGTCGTGGTCGGTGACCCGCCCGGCGAGCCGTGACAGGTGGTGGTGGCCGTTGCCGAGCCACTGGTCGAGCACCTCGAGGTGGGCGGTGCCGACGCCGACGGCGTACTCCGCGGTCATGGCGATGCCGCCGTGGAGCTGGATCGCCTCCTGGCCGATGTGACGTCCCGCGCGGGCGATCTGCAGGCCGACCCGGTCGGCCGCGTCGGCCACCGCCTCGCGGTCGCCGCCCCCGATGGTCATCGTGGCGAAGTCGACCATGCTGTGCGCCAGCTCGAGCGAGACGTACATGTCGGCCGCGCGGAAGGTCAGGGACTGGAAGGTGTTGAGCGTGACACCGAACTGCTTGCGGCTCTTGAGGTAGTCGGTCGTGGCGCGCACCTGGCTCTGCATCACGCCGAGCGCCTGGTTGGCCCCCATGATCCGGGTCAGGTCGCTGATCGTCGCGATGCTCGGGGTGAGGTCGCGACCCGGCTCGCCGAGGGGTGTCGCGGCGCTGCCGTCGAAGCGCACCGAGGCGGCGCGGGTGAGGTCGGCGGCGGCGTAGCCGGTGCGCACGACGTCGGCGGCGGCCACCACGAAGACACCCGTGCCGGCGTCGTCGGGCAGGGCGGCGGTCACGATGAGGACGTCTGCGGCATCGCCACCGACGACCGGGTCGGCGACACCGTCGAGGGTCCAGGTCGCGTCGGAGACGGAGGCGCGTACGCCGTCCGCCTGCGCGGCCCAGCGGCCACCGGGGCAGGTGTCGGCGACGGCGAGCACGATCTCCCCGGCACTCAGCCGGCCCAGCAGGTCGGCCTTCTGCTCGGGGGAGCCGAGGGCCGCGACCAGGCCGCCGGCGTGGACCACGCCCGCGAGGAAGGGCTCGGGAGCGAGCACCCGGCCCAGCTCCTGGCACACGATCGCGATCTCGACGGGACCGGCACCGACGCCGCCGTGGTCCTCGCTGAAGGGCAGGCCGAGGATGCCCATCTCGGCCAGGCGTCCCCAGAGGTCGCGGTCGAAGCCCGGATCCTCGGCCACCGTGCGGCGCCGGCGGTCGTGGTCGGCGTACGTCGTGGCGAGCAGGCCGCGCACGGCCTCGCGCAGCGCCTGCTGCTCGTCGTCGTAGGTGAAGTCCATGGTCAGAGTCCCAGGATCGTGCGGCTGATGATCTGGCGCTGGATCTCGTTGGATCCACCGTAGATCGACGCCTTGCGGAGGTTGAGGTAGGTCGGGGCGGAGCGGCGGGCCCAGCCGGCGAGCGGCGAGTCGTCGCCGGCCCTGGCCCCGAGCGAGCCGGGCCCGGCCAGGTCGAGCGCGAGCTCGCTGACCGCCTGCTGGAGCTCGGTGCCCCTGAGCTTGAGGACCGACGAGGCCGGGTGCGGCGCGCCGTCGGAGGAGTGCGCCACCACGCGCAGCGCAGTGAGCTCGAGGGCCAACAGGTCGTTCTCCAGCTCGGCCACGCGGGCGCGGACGATCGGGTCGTCCATCAGCTCGCCGGCGTCGGCCTTCACGGTGGCGAGGGCGCGCTTGGTGGCCCCCACCGGGGCGACACCCACGCGCTCGTTGCCGAGCAGGAACTTCGCGATCGTCCAGCCCTCCCCGGTGTCGCCGACGAGCAGGTCACCGGGGACGCGCACGTCGGAGAACCAGACCTCGTTGACCTCGTGCCCGCCGTCGATCAGCTCGATCGGACGGACCTCGACGCCGGGGGTGGTCATGTCGATGAGGAGCATCGAGATGCCGGCCTGCTTCTTCACCTCGGGGTCGGTGCGCACGAGGGTGAAGATCCAGTCGCCGTGCTGGCCGAGCGTGGTCCAGGTCTTCTGGCCGTTGACGACCCAGTCGTCACCGTCGCGCACCGCACTGGTGCGCAGGCTGGCGAGGTCGGAGCCGGCGTCGGGCTCGGAGAAGCCCTGCGACCACCAGATGTCGAGGTTGGCCGTGTCGGGCAGGAAGCGCTTCTTCTGCTCCTCGGTGCCGAACTGCGCGATCACCGGGCCGATCATCGAGGCGTTGAACGCGAGCGGGATCGGCACCCCGGCGCGCTGCATCTCCTCGTGCCACAGGTGGCGCTGGAGGTCGGTCCAGTCCTGGCCGCCCCACTCGGAGGGCCAGTGCGGCACCGCCAGGCCCTCGGCGTTGAGGGCGCGCTGACTCTCGACGATCTGGTCGCGGGTGAGGTGGCGTCCCTCGAGGACGGTGTCCCGGATCTCCTGCGGCACCAGCGTGGTGAAGGCCTCCCGCATGCGGTCGCGGAAGGCGGCGTCGGAGGGCGTGAGCTCGAGCTGCATGTGACTCCTCTGGTCGTGACCGGCCCCGAGACGGCGAGGCCGGCCGCACCATCATGGCGCGGCCGGCCTGAGCCGGCACCACGGGTCAGCCGACGGTGGCGTCGCTGTCGAGGACGAAGGAGCCGCTCTTCTCCTGTCCACCTCGCACCCAGGTCACGGTGACGTTGTCCCCGGGGCGGTAGGACCGGATGGTCGCCACCAGCGAGTCGGCGTCGGAGATCCGGATGTCGTCGATCCCGGTGATCACGTCGCCCGACGCGAGGCCGCCCTGGGCGGCGGTCGAGCCGGAGGTCACGTCGCGCACGACCGCTCCGGACTGGTCACCTTCCCGCGGGGTGCCCACCCGCAGGCCCAGCCGCGCGTGGGTAGGGGTCTGGCCAGCAGCCATCTGGTCGACGATCGGCATGACCTCGTCGATCGGGATCGCGAAGCCGAGACCGATGGAGCCGGACTGTCCCGCCGTCTGCGAGCTCGCGGTGCGGATCGAGGAGTTGATCCCGACGACCGCCCCCGCCATGTCCGCCAGCGGGCCGCCGGAGTTGCCGGGGTTGATGGCGGCGTCGGTCTGGATCGCCGGGTACGTGGTCGAGTTGCCCTGGTCGTCGGAGCCGACGTTGACCGGGCGGTTGAGCGCGCTGACGATGCCGCTGGTGACGGTGGCGTCCAGGCCGAACGGCGAGCCGACGGCGACGACACCCTCCCCGACCCCCAGGTTGGCCGACTTGCCGATCGTCGCGGCGGTGAGCCCGGAGACCCCGGAGGCCTTGATGACCGCCGTGTCGGTGAGCGGGTCGGTGCCGAGGATCTCGGCGACCGCGCTCGTCCCGTCGTCGAAGGAGACCGTCAACGTGCCGCCGTTCTCGGCCAGCTCGACGACGTGGTTGTTCGTCAGGATCGTGCCGTCCGCGGTGAGGATGATCCCGGAGCCGGAAGCGGCGCCGGCCTGGCCGGTGACGTCGATCTTCACCACGCTCGGCAGGACCTTCTGCGCCACCGACTCCACCGTTCCGTCGGCGGCCGGGGTCTGCGTCTGGTTGGCGATCGTCGAGGTGGACACCGCGTCGGCCTGCACTGAGCTGGACGGCTCGTCGTGGGTCAGGTCCCAGAAGGCGGCCCCGCCGATGCCTGCACCGCCACCCACCAGCAGCGAGGTGGCCACGACCGCCGCGGCCAGACCCGTACGTCGCCGCCTGGGCTCGCGCTGCGGCGGGGAGGCCGGGGGCGCTCCTGCCCATCCGGGCGGCGGCTGGGAGGGGTCCGGGGAAGGGGCCGGGGAGGGGAACTGGAACGTGTCGTGGTCGGCCGGCCGTTCGGGGCCCTGCGGGGGTGTGTGTCCGTCGCTCATGCCTCGAGCCTGCGTCCTCTCCCTGTGGAGGACCTGAGAGCGGGCTGGGAAGGTGCGCAAACTGTCCTCGCCCGCGTTCTCCTGGGGGTCCGAAGGTCGTGCTGACCGTCAGGCACCCGGTCAGCCCCGGACCCCCGGCCGTGCGGCCGGGGGTGTTCGCCGTGGATGAGTGCGGTGGGGTCAGGCCCAGCGCTCGGACGACGCGACGAAGTCGAGCTGCCGGTCTCCGGTGTAGATCTGCTTGGGGCGGGCGATCTTCTGGTCCTTGTCCTGCACCAGCTCCGACCACTGCGCCAGCCAGCCGGGGGTGCGGCCGATGGCGAAGAGCACCGTGAACATCTCCGGCGGGAACTGGAACGCCTCGTAGATCAGGCCGGAGTAGAAGTCGACGTTGGGGTAGAGCTTGCGCTTGACGAAGTACTCGTCCTCGAGCGCGATCTTCTCCAGCTCCTTGGCGATCTCGAGGAGCGGGTTGACCCCGGTGACCTCGAAGACGTCGTCGCAGGCCTTCTTGATGATCGTGGCGCGCGGGTCGAAGTTCTTGTAGACCCGGTGCCCGAAGCCCATGAGCTTCTCGTTGCCGTTCTTGACGCCCTCGATGAAGGCCGGGATGTTCTCCTTCGACCCGATGCGCCGCAGCATGCGCAGCACCGCCTCGTTGGCGCCACCGTGCAGCGGGCCGTAGAGCGCGCCGACGCCGGCCGCGACGGCCGAATAGGGGTCGACCTGCGAGGAACCGACGGAGCGGACCGCGTTGGTCGAGCAGTTCTGCTCGTGGTCGGCGTGCAGGATGAAGAGCACGTCGAGGGCCTTCACCAGGCGCGGGTCGGCCTCGAACTTCTGCTCGCTCATCTTGAAGAGCATCGACAAGAAGTTGGCGGTGTAGCCGAGGTCGTTGTCGGGGTAGACGAACGGCTTGCCCTGCGCGTGGCGGAACGACCACGCGCCGAGGGTCGGCATCTTCGCGATCATGCGGACGATCTGCATGTGGCGGTTGTCCGCGTCGCTGATGTTGCGTGCGTCGGGGTAGAACGTCGACAGGGCGCCGACCGAGGCCATCAGCATGCCCATCGGGTGGGCGTCGTAGCGGAAGCCGTGCATGAAGCCCTTGACGTTCTCGTGCACGAACGTGTGGTAGGTGATCTCGTGCACCCACGTGTCGTACTGCTCCTTGGTGGGCAGCTCGCCGTTGATGAGGAGATAGGCGACCTCGAGGAAGTTGGACTTGTCCGCCAGCTGCTCGATCGGATAGCCGCGGTATTCGAGGATGCCCTTGTCGCCGTCGATGAAGGTCACGGCCGACCGGCACGAGGCGGTGTTGACGAATCCGGGGTCATAGGTGGCCAGGCCCGGGTCCTCCTCGGTGAGACGGATCTGTCCCAGGTCCTTGGCCGCGATCGTGTTGTCGCTGATCGCGATGTCATAGCTCTGGCCCGTCCGATTGTCACGGACGGTCAGGGAATCCTTGGCCGCTACGTCGGTCACGTCGGCTCCTGTTCATACGTCTTTGTACGTCTGTGGGTCCGTCCAACTTAGCCGCGGTCCGCGCGCGAGCGCGAACCGGTGTCCACGACCCGGGTCACCGACCGGCCACGCGGTCGGCCACCCGCGCCACGCGGCTGGTGCGTGCCAGACCGGCGTCCTCGCGGCGGTCGGCGGCGCGGTAGAGCCGGTAGAGCGCGTGCACGCCCGCCCACCTCAGGGGCTCCGGCTCCCACCGTCGGACGCGGTGCTGGGTCCACGGCAACCGCACCAGCGTGGTGTCGTGGCCGAGCACGAGGTCGCGCAGCGTGCGTCCGGCGAGGTTGGTCGCGGTGAGGCCGGAGCCGACATAGCCACCGGCGTGCCCGAGCCCGGTGGCGAGGTCGAAGGACACGCTCGCGCTCCAGTCGCGCGGCACACCCAGCACCCCGCACCAGGCGTGGTCGAGGTCGACCCCGGCCAGGGACGGGAAGAGGGACACCACGGTGGAGCGGAGCGACTCGATGGTCCAGTCCTGGGTGCGGCCGTCGACGTCGGTGCGGGAGCCGAAGCGGTAGGGCACGCCCCGCCCGCCCATCGCGATGCGCCCGTCGGCGGTGCGCTGGGCGTAGCAGTAGGCGTGCGCCTCGTCGCCGAGCAGCTCCTCGCCGCTCCAGCCGATCTCGCGCCACTGCGCCTGGGTGAGCGGCGCTGTGGCCACGATGGCGGAGTTCATCGGCAGCCACTCGCGCCGGTGCCCCGCGAGGCCCGCGGTGAAGCCCTCGAGGCAGCGCAGCACGACGGGGGCACGGACGGTGCCGCGCTCGGTGAGGACCGTGCCGGGCCCGATCTTCACCACGCGCGTGTCCTCGTGGATGCGTACGCCGCGCTCCCGCACGACCCGTGCCACCCCGCTGACCAGCCGGGCCGGGTTGACCCGGGCGCAGTCCGGGTCGAAGTGCCCCGACACGGTCCCGGCGACCCGGATGCGTTCGGCCACCTGGTCGGCGCTCAGCTCGCCGGCGAGTCGCTGCGCCTGTGCCTGCGAGCGGGCCACGGTCAGCACCCCGCTCCTGACGATGTCGGCCTCGATGCCCTGCCGGTCGGCCACGTCGATGACCTCGTCGACGGTGGTGCGCAATGCCGCACGCAGCCGCTCGACGCCCTCCTCGCCCGCCGCGCCGGCGTACGCCCGCGCGCTGCCTGGCAGCTCGCTCGAGAGCCAGCCACCGTTGCGCCCGGAAGCCCCGAAACCGGCGAACTCCGCCTCCAGGATGCGGATGTCGAGGGTGGGGTCGGCCTCGCGCAGGTAGTAGGCGGTCCAGAGCCCGGTCAGACCGCCACCGACGATGGCCACGTCGCAGCGGACGTCGCCGGTCAGGGGGTCGGCGGGGGTGGGCAGGCCGAGCTGGTGCCACCAGAAGGACACGCCACCGTTGCGCACCGGCTCATTGTGGCCCGTTGACCGCGGCCGCCGCCGTTTTGACCCCCGCGCGCGCAGCGCCGTACTCTTGCTGGTCGCGACTACTGCCGCGTCCGCCCTCCCTCGTCATGGGGAGTGGGCGGGTGCAGATCCGGACGTCATCCCTCCTGAGGAGGGAGCGAACCGGGCCGTGTTCGTCAGTGGTTGCGCCGCCCTCCGAAACCTGGGGGGCACCAGCCGGTCCTCGACCGAGGGCCGGGTCCAACGAACCAGAACGGGATACCGCCGTGCGCACGTACAGCCCCAAGCCCGCTGACATCCAGCGCGAGTGGCTCGTCATCGACGCCACCGACGTGGTCCTCGGACGCCTCGCCGTCCAGACCGCCAACCTCCTCCGCGGCAAGCACAAGCCGATCTTCGCGCCGCACATGGACATGGGCGACTTCGTGATCATCGTCAACGCGTCCAAGGTGTCGCTGTCGGGGACCAAGAAGACCACCAAGATGGCCTACCGCCACTCCGGCTACCCGGGCGGCCTCTCCGCCACGCCTTTCGGTGAGCTCCTCGAGAAGGACGCCCGCAAGGCCATCGAGAACGCCGTGTGGGGCATGCTCCCCAAGAACAAGCTCGGTCGTCAGATCCTCAAGAAGCTGAAGGTCTACCCCGGCCCCGACCACCCGCACCTGGCCCAGCAGGCCACTCCGTTCGAGATCTCGCAGATCTCCCAGTGACTGAGGACTCACAGATGACTGAGAACACCACCCTGGATTCAGGCGAGGTCGAGGAGACCTTCGAGGCCGGCGCCGACGGCGTCTCCTACACGTCCGAGAGCGACGCCTCTGCCGACACCCCGGCCCGCCCGGCCACCATCGCCCCCGGCGCTGCCACCGGTCGTCGCAAGGAGGCCATCGCCCGCGTCCGCATCGTCCCGGGCACCGGCGAGTGGACCATCAACGGTCGCAGCCTGGAGAACTACTTCCCCAACAAGCTGCACCAGCAGATCGCCAACGAGCCCTTCGCCGAGCTGCAGCTCGAGGGTCGCTTCGACGTGCTCGCGCGCGTCCACGGTGGCGGCACCGCCGGTCAGGCCGGTGCCCTGCGCCTCGGCGTGGCCCGCTCGCTCAACCAGATCGACATCGAGGCCAACCGCCCGGCGCTCAAGAAGGCCGGTCTGCTGACCCGCGACGCCCGCGTCGTGGAGCGCAAGAAGGCTGGTCTCAAGAAGGCCCGCAAGGCCTCGCAGTTCAGCAAGCGCTGATCTCCTAGAGTCCCGTTACATGACGAGACTCTTCGGCACGGACGGGGTCCGGGGCCTGGCAAACGCCTCCTTGACGGCGGAGCTGGCCCTGGACCTCTCTGTGTGTGCGGCACACGTCCTGGCCGACCGCGGCGAGTTCGAGGGCCATCGCCCTCTGGCCGTGGTGGGTCGGGACACGCGCATCTCCGGGCAGTTCCTCGAGGCCGCGGTCGTCGCGGGACTCGCTTCGGCGGGAGTCGACGTGCTGCTCCTCGGCGTCCTGCCCACACCCGGCGTCGCCTACATGACCGACCGGCTCGACGCCGACCTCGGCGTGATGCTCTCCGCCTCGCACAACGCGATGCCCGACAACGGCATCAAGTTCCTCGCGCGTGGTGGCCACAAGCTCGACGACGCCATCGAGATCGCCATCGAGCGCCGGATGGGCGAGCCGTGGGAGCGGCCGACCGGCGGCGACGTCGGTCGCGTGAGTGTCTACGACTCCGCGGTCGAGCAGTACGCCGCCCACCTCGAGGGCACGATCACACACCCGCTCGTGGGGCTCAAGGTCGTCCTCGACTGCGCCGAGGGCGCGGCCCACGCCGCCGGTCCGCGGGCCCTCGAGGACGCCGGCGCCACGGTCGTCGCGATCCACGCCGACCCCGACGGCCTCAACATCAACGACAACTGCGGTTCGACCCACATGGACTCCCTGCAGGCGGCCGTCGTGGAGCACGGTGCGCACGCCGGCTTCGCCCTCGACGGCGACGCCGACCGGTGCCTGGCCGTGGACGCCGAGGGCAACATCGTCGACGGTGACCAGCTCCTCGCGATCCTCGCCCTCTCGTTGCGCGACAAGGGGGTGCTGGCCAAGGACACCGTCGTCGCGACGGTGATGAGCAACCTCGGCTTCGTCCAGGCGATGCGCGCCGGCGGCGTCGGCGTACGCCAGACGAAGGTCGGTGATCGCTACGTCCTCGAGGCGATGAAGGTCTCCGGCTACTCCCTCGGCGGGGAGCAGTCCGGCCACGTCATCCTCAGCCAGCACGCCACCACCGGTGACGGCATCCTGACCACCCTCCACGTGATGGAGCGGATGGCGACCACCGGAAAGTCGCTGGCCGAGCTCGCCTCGGTCATGACGCGGCTGCCCCAGGTGCTGCTCAACGTCCCCGGCGTCGACAAGTCGCGCGCCGACGAGGACGCCGTGCTGGCGGCCGCGGTGGCCGAGGAGGAGGCCGCGCTCGGCGAACGTGGCCGGATCCTGCTGCGGCCCTCGGGCACGGAGCCGATCGTCCGTGTCATGGTCGAGGCGCCCACCCATGACGAGGCGCACGGTGTCGCGTCCCGGCTCGCCGCCGTGGTGACGAGCCAACTCGCGCTCTGACGCGTGGACATCGAGCAGATCAACCCGCGCAACGAGGCCGCGCTGCGCGCGTGGTGGGAGGTCGGGCGCGACGCCAACGCGGACCGGCCGGGCAAGCCGTGGCCACTGTGGGAGCAGAGCCGCGTGGCGCTGCCCGCGGAGAACCCCGAGCGCGCCGTCACGATCCTCGGGGCGATCGACGGCCGCGAGATGGTCGGTGCCGGCATGGCGGTCCTGCCCACGCGCGACAACCTGCACGTCGCGGGCACCGTGGTCTACGTCGACGCGGACCGGCGTCGCCAAGGGGTCGGCTCTGCCCTGCTGGCCGAGGCGGAGGTGATCGCCACCGGCCACGGGCGTACGACGTTGACGACCGAGGCCTATCTGCCGCCGGACGGCACCGTGCCCGGAGAGGCGTTCGCCGCGGCACACGGCTTCTCGGTCGCCAGCCGCGAGTCGATCAAGGAGCTGTGGCTCGATGACTACCGTGCCCGGCGCGACGCGCTGGCGATCGAGCCGGACGGCTACCGCATCGTCACCTTCGACACGGTCTGTCCGGAGGAGCACGTGGAGTCCTTCGGGCTCCTGCTGGGGATGCTGTTGTCCGAGATCCCGCTCGGTGAGCTCGACCTGGAGGCGTCGGAGTGGGCCCCCGAACGGATCCGGGCGGCCGAGCAGCGCCAGCTGGGGATCGGCCGCCACGTGCAGACCGCCCTCGCGATAGCCCCCGACGGCTCCGTGGCCGGCGTGTCGGACGTACGGGTCGGTGACGAGGACCCGCGCCACGGGCAGGTCGGCATCACGATCGTGGACCCGGCCCACCGCGGCCACCGGCTCGGGCTGGCGCTCAAGCTCGCCACCCACGACCTCGTCATGGCGACCTACCCGCAGCTGGAGCGGGTCGACACCTCCAATGCCGAGGTCAACACCCACATGAACGCCGTCAACGAGGCTCTGGGCTACCGCACGATCGAGACGCTCTTGGAGCTGCAGAAGCGCCTGTGACCCCCGCCTCCGGGGACGGCATGAGGATTCCCGGTTCGCACCGGGGATTCTCATGACGTCCGCCGGCCCCGCCGGCCCCGCCGGCCCCGGCGGCCACGAATTGTCCACAGGGCGGGGCGATCGGACGGTTCTCCACAGCTCGGGCGACGCCCAGCTGCCGTCGAGGCTCGCTCCGGAGATCGTCCTGCCATGCCGAAGAAGGGACAACAGCCTCGCAGCCACGACGAGCGCGCGAAGCGGTTGGCGTCGGTGCGCGAGATCGCGGAGCCGCAGGGTGGCGTCGTGTCACGGGACCAGCTCCGGGAATCGGGCATCTCTGACCACGAGGTGCTCGCACACGTGGGCGCCGGACGCTGGCGGCCGGTCCACTCGCAGAGCGTCGCCGTGCACACGGGCCCGCTCCCGGTGCTCGGCACCCACTGGGCAGCTGCGTTCGAGGCCGGTCCGCGCGGGTGCCTCGACGGGACCTCGGCGCTCATCGCTGGCGGGTTGGAGCACTACAACGAGGACGTCGTGCGGGTGTCGGTCCCGCGCGGGGTGCTGGTCAGGCGAGCTGTCGGCATCGACGTACGCCAGACCCGGAGGCTGCGCGCAGGAGATGTCGAGCAGTCCGGAGTCCCTCGGACGAGGCCGCACGTGGCGGGCGTGCGCGGCGCCCTGTGGGCCAGGTCCGACAAGCAGGCGACCCTGGTCCTCACCATGGTGGTCCAACAGCGGATGACGACCCCCGAGCGGCTGGGAGCCGAGCTGCTCTCGGTGAGGCGTGATCGCCGCCGTCTGCTCGTCACTGCGGTCGTCACCGACTTGCTGGGTGGGGTGCGCTCGCTGGGGGAGCACGAGTTCGCCGAGATGTGTCGCGCGCGCGGCGTGCCCGAGCCGAGCCGCCAGGTGCTCAGGGAGGGAGCGGGGCAGCGGTGGTACCTCGACGTGTGCTGGGAACAGTGGGGAGTGGTCGTGGAGGTCGACGGGATCCAGCACTCCTGGGCGACCCACGCAGTCGCAGACGCGCTACGACACAACGCGATCGCCATGGACCGTGCGCTCGTGCTCCGGTTGCCGCTCCTGGGACTGCGGGTCGCAGCGGACGAGTTCTTCGCGCAGATCATCGAGGCGCTCGTCTCGCGCGGGTGCCCCCGCGACCTGGCGTCATGAGAAATCTCGGTCCGGACCGAGATTTCTCATGACGCCAGGTCGCGGGGGCACCCGCGCGAGACGAGCGCCTCGATGATCTGCGCG